>NZ_DATHMR010000163.1:0-48458 GCF_035486915.1 Dyella sp.
GCATCAGAGCCGTACAGGCTGGCGCGCGGACCGCGCACGATTTCGATGCGATCGATCGCTTCGACCGGAATCTGTTCCAGTGCCGGCACCCCCGCACTGACCGAACCGATGCGCACGCCATCGACCAACAGAAGCGTGTGATCAGCGTTGGTACCGCGCAGAAAAATGCTGGCCTGACCGCCGATACCGCCCGTCTGCGCCATCGACACGCCGGGCAGCCCGGTCAGCAGATCCACCAGCGATGTGGGCTGCAGGCGTTCAATATCTTCGCGCGTGATCACGGTGACCGACGACAGCGTGTCGTTCTCGGTCGTAGCGGTGCGTGTAGCGGTCACCACGATGGTTTTCAGTGTGGTGTTCTGATCGTTCGAAGGATCGCTCGATGCAGTTTGCGCGTAAGCGAACGAGCTGCTCAGGCTGAGCGCGAGCATGGCGGTCGCCAGCGGAGTTTTCTTCAACATGTGTCCGGTTCCCCTGCCGCACGTCCCCGCGCGGCGTCAATAAATAAGCCGGCAGCCATGCGGTTTGAGAGGGAGCGGAATGCGGGCAGGCGTAATGAGGTCGGCACGCGATCCGAGCCTCGCCCACCGCGAGTTGCCAGAACCAATGAATCGGGCCGGTCTCCGGACTCGCGAGGCGGTGCGCTTGCAATCGCACCTCGAACGATGCCTTCCCATGCGTACAGCACAGTGGCGTCGAACCGTTCGAAAACCTCACTTACCGTTGCGGGGGCAGTGCCGGCCTTGCTGCGTGAGCAGCGCACCGGCTTCCCGTTTCATCCCGTGGGCGAAGGCCTTTGGGACACCCGAAACTGATCAATCTTAGCTGGCGTCCGGCCGGAGGGGCAAATAAGCCGTGGGCGCCTGTAATTTTCTACGTGTTGTTTGGTGACGTCAGCAGAGTGAAATGGGTACCGGCTGTTGCCGTCATCCCAGCGAAAGCTGGAATGACGAGCTCGTGGATGATGAGCAAGAACGCGGGGAGACGTCGGGCTCAGTCCGTCTGCAACTCAGCGACGAAATCGTAGATATCGCCGCGATACCAGGAGGTGGTGAATTCGACCACGCGGCCATCATCGAGAAAGCCACGCCGTTCGATATGCAATCCAGCGCTGCCTGCCGTGACATGCAGCAAGCGCGCCTGACGCGCGCCGAGCAACACCGCACGCAGCCGCTGCAATGCGCGCACGGGGCGGCAGTTGTGATGCTCCAGCGCTTCGTAGAGCGAATCGTGCACTTCGTGCGGATCGGGCAGGACGCTGGCGGGTACGACGCTGCGTTCGATCGCCAGCGGCTCGTCTTCCGCATAGCGCACGCGGTGCAGGCGAGCGACCAAGACGCCGGGTGAGAGATTCAGCGCCATCGATTCCTCAGGCGTCACCTCGCCCACGCTGCGCTCGAAAAACTCCGAGCGCGGATGCAGACCGCGGGCGCGCAAATCTTCCGTGAAGCTGGTCAGGCGCGACATCGGCTTGACGATGCGCTCGGCCACGAAGGTGCCCGCGCCGTGGCGCTGCGTGAGCAGGCCTTCTTCGACCAAACCGGAAATGGCCTTGCGGACCGTCACGCGGGACAAACCCAAAGCCTGCGATAAATCTCTTTCGCTCGGTAAGGTTTGGCCCGGTTCGATGTCGCGATGCTGGATGACATTGCGAATAGCCCGGCGCAGCCGCAGGTAGGCCAGCGGCTGATGGGTGGTCGTATCGCGGCTCAGGCGCCGGTATTCGTCGGCCAGGGCGTTCTGCATAGAAGCGCACCATACCAATGCCTAACCACTTCTACAACAGCCAGTTAGCCCCGGACCTAGGCCTGCTTAGGAAAAATTTGCATACGAATGCAGGGGTCCAGGCACTGGTATTGCCTGGTATGTCATTGGTACGATCAGAGCCCCCCGGTGGCCGCAGCTCCGCAGCCGCCAGCACCACACGAGGTGAGTTGTGACTGCACCTGCTCAACCGGTCGATGCGTTCGATCTGGTGATTTTCGGCGGCACCGGCGACCTGGCCGTCCGCAAACTCCTCCCTGCCCTGTTCCATCGTTACATCGACGGCCAAATCCCGGACGGCACGCGCATCATCGGCGTGGCGCGCGAAGGGCTGGACGATGAGGGTTACCGCCAGCAGATCCAGGCGGGTCTCAACGGCGCGGCCGGAAAGCATCCCGAAAAATTCAAAGCCTTCCTCAAGCTGGTCAGCTACCGACCGCTCGATGCGCGCAAGGACGAGGGCTGGGACGATTTCGCCAGGCTCATGGGCGAGCAACCCGGTCACGTGCGCGTGTTCTACCTGTCTACGTCGCCGGATTTGTTCGTCGACATCTGCCGGCGCCTGGGCCACTACGGTCTCAACAAGGGCGAATCGCGCGTAGTGATGGAAAAGCCGATCGGCCACGATCTGGCCAGCGCGAACCGCATCAACGACGACGTCGGCAGCGTCTTCGACGAATCGCAGACCTTCCGCATCGATCACTACCTCGGCAAGGAAACGGTGCAGAACCTGCTCGCGCTGCGTTTCGGCAACGCGCTGTTCGAACCGCTGTGGAATGCCGAGCACATCGATCACGTGCAGATCACTGTGGCCGAAACGCTCGGCGTCGGTCGCCGCGGTTCGTACTACGACCATGCTGGCGCGTTGCGCGACATGGTGCAGAACCACATGTTGCAGCTGCTTTGCATGGTGGCGATGGAACCGCCGTCGTCGCTGTCGCCCGATGCGGTGCGCGATGAGAAGCTCAAAGTGTTGCATTCGCTCAAGCCGATCACCGACGAAAACGCCGCGCAGCTCACCGTGCGTGGCCAGTATCGCGCTGGCGCCACCGAAGGGCAGAGCGTCAAGGGTTACATCGACGAACTCAACGAAGACAGCAAAACCAAGATCGAAAAGTCCCAGACCGAAACCTTCGTTGCATTGAAGGCGGAAATCGGTAACTGGCGCTGGGCCGGTGTGCCGTTCTATCTGCGCACGGGCAAGCGATTGGCCGAGCGAGTGTCGGAAATCGTCGTCGCGTTCAAGCCTGTGCCGCATTCGATCTTCCAGCCGTCGGCCGGTCCGCTGGCGCAGAACCGTCTGGTGCTTCGTCTGCAACCCGACGAAGGCGTGAAACTGTGGCTGACGATCAAACATCCGGGTCCGGGTGGTTTGCGCCTACGTCATGTACCGCTCGATATGAGCTTTGCCGAAGCCTTCGGCGTGCAGCAATCCGACGCGTATGAGCGCTTAATACTCGACGTCGTGCGCGGCAATCCCACTCTGTTCATGCGTCGCGACGAAGTGGAAGCGGCATGGCGTTGGGCGGGTCCCATCCTGGCCGCGTGGGAAGACAGTGGCGAATCGCCGCGTCCGTACACCGCTGGCACCTGGGGACCCAGCGCTTCCGTGGCGTTGATCGAACGCGACGGCCGTACCTGGAACGAAGACAACGAGGATAACAGCGAGTGACTTCTCAAGCCTCCATGCATGCGTTCGACGATGGCCAGGCGCTGGCGACTGCGCTGGCCACGCGCATTGCCGATGACTTGCGCAACGCGATCGACGCGCGCGGCGAGGCAACCATCGCCGTGTCGGGCGGCAGCACGCCAAAGCGCTTGTTCGAGCGGTTGTCGCACGAGGTGCTGGATTGGTCGCGCGTCACGGTAACGCTGGTCGACGAACGTTGGGTGCCCGACACGGACGAGCGTTCCAATGCACGTCTGGTGGAAGCGTTTCTATTTCGCCACAACGCGGCGGACGCGAAGTTTGTGCCGTTGTATGCGGAAGCACCGACACCGGAAGCCGGCATCGCTCAAGTACGCACACGCATCGGCACGATGAAGCTTCCACTCGATATCGTCGTACTGGGCATGGGGCCGGACGGGCACACCGCCTCGTTTTTTCCGGGTGGCGATCGTCTGAGTGAAGCGCTCGACCTGACGAACACTGCAGAAGTGTTGCCCATGCGTGCGCCCAATGCCGGTGAGCCGCGCATCACGTTTACGCTCCCCGTCTTGCTGAAAGCGCGCGCGTTGTACTTGCATATCGAAGGGACAGACAAGCGCGTGGTGCTCGAACAAGCCGAACAACCCGGCAGTTCATTGCCCATCGCCAGCGTGCTCCATCGCGCGCCTCAGCTGGAAATCTATTGGTGCCCGTAATGCGTCGTGTTTTGCTTCACGCCGATTCTTCCTTTGCTTGCAGCAACGCGAGACGACGAGGGCAGGCGGAATGCATGCCGGCAAGTTCGAATAATCATCACTCAACCTTCCCCATCACACTGGGGAACGAATGCCTGCCGCGCGTCAGCGGCTGGAGTGGAACATGAGTTTGCATCCTGTTGTTGCCGAAGTCACCGAACGTATTGGCGAACGCAGCCGAGATACACGTGCGGCTTATCTGAGCCGCATTCAAAGCGCCGTGGTGCAAGGTACGCATCGCGCACGTCTTTCCTGCGGAAATATCGCGCACGGTTTTGCTGCATGCGGCGAGCACGACAAGACGGCCTTGCGCGATGGCCATGCGCCGAATATCGGCATTGTCACCGCCTACAACGACATGCTTTCGGCGCATCAGCCGTATGAGCGTTACCCCGCGTTGATTCGCGATATCGCGCGCGATGCCGGCTTCACCGCACAGGTGGCCGGTGGCGTGCCCGCTATGTGCGACGGTGTCACGCAGGGGCGTTCCGGCATGGAGCTGTCGTTGTTCTCCCGCGATCTGATCGCCATGGCGACTGCCGTCGCGTTGTCGCACGACATGTTCGACGGTGCGCTTTATCTGGGCATCTGCGACAAGATCGTGCCGGGCCTGCTCATCGGCGCGCTCAGCTTCGGTCATCTGCCGGGCGTCTTTGTTCCCAGCGGTCCGATGCCCAGCGGCATCAGCAACGAACAGAAATCGAAAGTGCGTCAGGCCTATGCCGAAGGCAAAGCCAGCCGCGCCGAATTGCTGGAAGCGGAAGCCGGTTCCTATCACTCGCCGGGAACCTGCACGTTCTACGGCACTGCCAACTCCAATCAGATGTTGATGGAGATCATGGGCCTGCATTTGCCTGGGGCAAGTTTCGTCGCGCCGGATACACCGCTGCGCGACGCACTGACCGCAGAAGCTGTGCGCCGCAGCGCAGCGTTGAGCAAGTCGGGTGAAGATCTGCCCATCGGACACATCGTCGATGAGCGAGCCATCGTCAATGGCGTGATCGGCTTGCACGCGACGGGCGGCTCGACCAATCATCTGCTGCATCTGGTTGCTATTGCACAGGCAGCGGGCATCGCGCTGCGTTGGGAAGATTTCGACGCTCTCTCGTCTGCGATTCCCTTGCTGGCGCGCGTGTATCCCAACGGCTACGCCGACGTGAATCAATTCCATGAAGCCGGCGGTATGGGCTTTCTGATCGATCAATTGTTGAGCGCCGGGTTGCTGCATGGCGATGCACGCACGGTTACGGGTACGACGCTCGCCGATTACGCAAAGATTCCTTCGCTCGATGCTTCCGGCAAACTGGTCTGGACACCGGTATCGAAGGAAAGTGGCAATCGCGGCGTGTTGCGCGGCATGGCCGAGCCTTTCCGCGCCGATGGCGGCTTGCGCATGGTTCACGGCAACATCGGGCGCGCGGTGATCAAGGTGTCGTCCGTACCGGACGATCGCCTGGTTATCGAGGCGCCCGCAGTCGTGTTCCACGATCAGGATGAGATCAAGGGTGCTTTCGACCGCGGCGAACTCAATCGCGACTTTATCGCTGTAGTGCGTTTCCAGGGACCGCGCGCGAACGGTATGCCGGAGTTGCACAAACTCACACCGCCGCTCGCGGTCTTGCAAGATCGTGGCTACCGCATCGCACTCGTGACCGACGGTCGCATGTCAGGCGCAAGCGGTCGCGTGCCCGCAGCCATCCACGTGACGCCCGAAGCTGACGATGGCGGCGCGATTGCAAAGATTCGCAATGGCGACATCATCCGTCTGGACGCCCTGCACGGAACGCTCGATGTGCTGGTCGATGCCGCAGAGTTCGCCGAGCGCGCACCCGCCATCGGCGATCTTTCCACGCATCAACACGGCATGGGGCGCGAACTCTTCAGCATGTTCCGCCGCAATGCCATGCCCGCGGATCTTGGCGCCGGCGTGCTGTAACCGAATCAGGAACGGACATGAACATCGAAGCAAAACAAAAACAGGTTGAAGCCACGATGCGTTTGGCGGCGGTGATCCCTGTGGTGATCATCGACGACGCTCGCCATGCCGTGCCTATGGCCCGTGCCTTGGTTGCCGGCGGCGTGCCGGCCATCGAGGTGACATTGCGCACACCTGCCGCGCTCGATGCCATACGCGCCATTGCCAGCGAAGTGGAAGGTGCCGTCGTGGGTGTTGGCACGGTGCTGACGGCCAAAGACTTGCACGCTGCCGAACAAGCGGGTGCGCGCTTCGCCGTATCGCCAGGCGTATCGCCCAATCTTCTTGCTGCGGCGGAAGACAGCGCATTGCCGCTGCTGCCTGGCGTCGCCACCGCGAGCGAAGCGATGAACATGCTCGAACGCGGTTATCGCCATCTGAAATTTTTTCCGGCGGTTCCTGCTGGCGGCACAAAGCTGCTCGGCGCATGGGCCAGCCCACTTCCCCAGTTGCGCTTCTGCCCTACCGGCGGCATTGCACTGACCACCGCGCCGGATTTCCTTGCGCTCTCCAACGTCCTTTGCGTGGGCGGCTCTTGGCTCACACCGAAAGACAAACTCGTGAGCGGTGATTGGGAAGGCATCGAGCAATTGGCCCGCGAAGCCGCACTGCTGCGCGACGTTGTCGCCAACGCATAACCACACCTGCATGGAATCCTTCTCCCGTAGGGAGAAGGTGCCTGCAGGCGGATGAGGGTGCGGCCGGAGCCAAGCCCGCAGCCCACGCCAATCGACGCAGCGCTAAGGTGCTTCGCTCATGACGTGACTTCTGGCGCGCGAAACCTGCCCCCTGGTCTCCCTATCCTGAGCGGTCGGCACATCACGCCAGTAAAAGGGGTCCAAACATCCATGCGCAAGCTTCCGCTCGCTATCGCCCTTGCGGCACTTCTTCTTGGCACCGCCTCTGCCGCAGATAAAAAAGACAAATCGACACCGGATGAGCCCAAGCCCGAAGCGGCGCTCCTGAAACCCCAGGCCTCCACCAGCGAAGGCTCCGTATCCGTCGAAGGCAAGCGCATCTCGTATAAGGCAGTTGCAGGCACCATCGTGCTGCACGGCAAGGGCGATAAGGAAAACGAGCCCACGGCAAGCGTTTTCTATGTGGCTTATTTCAAGAAGGGCGCCGACGCCGCCAAGCGTCCCGTCACCTTCATCTACAACGGCGGCCCCGGTTCGGCCACGGTGTGGTTGCACATGGGTGCGTTCGGTCCGCGCCGTGTCGTCACCAGCGACGACAGCCACACGCCCGCCGCGCCGTATCAGCTGGTCAACAATGACTACAGCCTGCTCGATGCATCCGATCTGGTTTTCATCGATGCGCCCGGCGCAGGTTTCAGCCGTCTGGTTGCCAACGACCCCGATGCATCCAAGCGCGAAGGTCAGATGGGAGATCGACGCAAGGAACTGTATAGCGTCGACGGTGACGGTCATGCCTTCGCGCAGTTCATCACGCAGTTCCTATCGCGCTATGGCCGCTGGAACTCGCCCAAATACCTGTTCGGCGAAAGCTACGGCACGACACGTTCGGCGGTGGTCGCGAACGATCTGGAAAACGAAGATAGCGTCGATCTCAACGGCGTGATCCTGCTGTCGCAGATCCTCAACTTCGACACCAGCGTCGACGGCGCCGATCAGAATCCGGGCATCGACCTCCCCTACGAGCTGGCGCTTCCGACCTACGCGGCGACGGCGTACTACCACCACAAGCTGCCGCAGCAACCGGGAGACCTTGAGCCGTTCCTGCAGGAAGTGGAGCAGTTCGCACTCGGCGACTATGCACAAGCGTTGATGCAGGGTTCGCGAATCGACGATGCGCGCAAGCAAGCGGTTGCAGAGAAACTGCATCAATACACCGGCTTGTCCGTGTCCTACTTGATGAAGGCAAACCTGCGCGTCACCGGCGGCATGTTCGAGCACGAATTGCTCGGCGACACCGACGACACCACCGGGCGCCTGGATACGCGCTTCTCCGGTCCGTCGCTCGATCCGTTGAGCAAGGAAGCCGAGTACGACCCCCAATCGTCAGCGATCAGCTCCGCCTACATTGCAGCGTTCAACGACTATGTGCGCAAAGATCTCAAATTCGGTCAGGATCTGAATTACCGCGAATTTGCCGACGTCAAGGAATGGATCTTCAAGCACAACGATCACGACGGCACCGTCAACGTGATGCCGGATCTGGCCATGGCGATGAAGACCAATCCAAATCTCAAGGTCTTCCTCAACGGCGGTTATTACGATCTCGCCACACCGTTCTTTGCGGCGGACTACGAAATGCACCATATCCCGGTGCAGCCGCAACTGATGAACAACGTGACCTATGCGTGGTACCCGTCCGGCCACATGGTGTACGCGCACGAGGCCTCGCTGAAGCTTCTGCACGACAACGTAGCTCATTTCATCGAACAGACGGATAATGTAAAGCACTAAGCTTGCCGCGGCGTCCCGCCGCGATCCCAGCCACTGCCGGGATCGCGGCTCAAGCCGACCGTCGTTGCGTTGGAGACCCTCATGCGTGCCCTGATCGATCGTTACATCGACGCCTATAACCGTTTGGACGTCGACGGCATGCTCGCAACGATGCACCGCGAAGTCACTTTCGAAAACTACACCGGTGGCGTACTCAGCGTACGCACGCTGGGCATCGAGGAACTTCGCCATCTGGCGGAAAGCTCGCGGCACCTGTTTCTGGCGCGCCGCCAAACCATCACCGGCTACAGCGAAGCCGCAGGCGTCGCGCACGCGCAAATCGCGTTCGAAGGCACGTTCGCCATCGATCTACCCAATGGCGTGCGCGCAGGTCAGCAAATTGCCCTTAGTGGTCGTAGCGAATTTAAGGAACTGGACGGGTTGCTGATCTACATCGCCGATCACAGCGATTGATCGTCCCGGCGAATACCGTAGGTACCTTTCCGGATTCGGAAGCGTCGTAAAACCCAGCCGTGTATATAAGCCCTGCGCGCTCGACGTGCGCAGCAGGAATGTCACACCTTGAAGTTCCGGGTGTGCAAGCATCGCCTGCATAAGCGCCGTCGAATACCCCAATCCACGATGCGCCTGCACGACAAACACATCCATCACGTAAGCAAGATGCGAGTAGTCCGTAACAACGCGCCCGAACGCCACTTGCGAAGTGCCCACAAAGCCGCCGAAACACAAAGAATAGCTTAGTGATTTGCGAGCCAGCTCAATCGATACGCCTCTGGCCCAGTGCGACTCTTCCGAGAGAAAGCGATGAATAAGTGGGATATCCAGTTCGGTGGAATCGGTCGAAATGCGAAAAACACCCATAAGCGAGCACTGTGTCAGATGACCACGTCATACTCGCTTTGCACGAGGCCGCTTGCGTAAGACCGCGTAGCAACGTGCCGTAGCGCGATGTCGTGGGAAGTTGCGCCAAAGAGCGCAATGCCTGTACCGATCAGAACGGGTACGCGGGTGATGATAAGGCGTTGAACGAGCCCTGCGCGCAGAAAACCCTGGATCGTGATGCCGCCATCGATGTAAGCGTGACCGACGCCACGCGCGGAAAGTGTGGATGCCACGTCTTTCGGTGAAACGGAAACGTGCTCGACAACGGCGCCCAGCGGCGCCGGCGCAAGTGGGTGTGCGCTCATAACGAAAACAGGTTTTGGCCCATAAGGCCACTGAGCGAACGCCAACACCGTCTCGTACGTCCTGCGCCCGATCACCAAAGCATCCACCGACGCCACGAATTCTTCATAGCCGTGCGGCTCGCCACCGCCGGGTGGAAGAAAATCCAGCCCGCCATCCAGGCGAGCCATGAATCCGTCGACACTCACTCCAACAAAGACAGAAGCTCTCATCGTGTTTCTCCACATGGGGATTCAAGCTATTCGTAAGTGCGAATTTCCAGTAGATGCTTATTCGGGTCATAGAAATAAAGCGTCGGCGCCAAGCCACGCGCACCGGATTCTTCACCGGGGCCGGTATTGGAACCCACCGAGTCGAACGAACGTCCGAAGGGAATGCCGGAAGTCTTGATGCGATCGAAGATGGCATCGAATTCCGCACGCGATACGGCAAATGCGTAGTGTTCCAAACCAGCGGTTCCGTACGGTGCGAGCTGCAACTGAAACTCGGGATTGACGCGAACCACCGTAAACGGACCGTCGCGGCCACCCAGCGCAAACCCCATGATCTGCGTGTAAAACGCTACGCTGGCTTGCAGATCGTTTACCTTCAGAATGACGTGATCGAGCGCAGCCATGGCATCGTATCCCGCAAGTTAGGGGGCACCTATAGCGATCGGCCGCTGGTGCTTTGGATATGAGCAATCACGTTATCTGACGTTGGTCGGATCGAAATGTGGATTCTCGATGATGCCCAAGCGGTTCCCAAAGGGATCGACCACCGCTGCCACTCTTATGCCTCCACCCACCTCGGTGACGGGCTCAAGCGATTTGGCACCGAGTTCGAGCAAGCGTGCATACGCGATCGCGATATCGACGACACCCCACAACGGCTGTGGGCCACTGGTGCCCGCTTGTGCATCGGGTATCAGTCCAAGTTCGAAGCCGCCCACCTGGAAGCCGACATAGAACGGTTCATCGAAATACGGCGGTTGGTTCAACACCTGCGTGTACCACTGCTTGGCGGCGGCCAGATCGTTGGCGGGATAAATGGCGGTCCGCAACCCGAGAATCATGCTGCCTTCTACCTGTTTCGTTTCCATGGAAACATCCCCTCATATGGGCGCATTGCCACGCAAGATCAGCGGTGAACGTAACTCACATCGCTAGTGCCATCGGGTTCCGGACGACGCAGCAGCGCATTGAACCAGCGACGCTGTTGCGCAAGATCGCTTTCGATCAGCCACTGCGGCTTGTTGGCCACCAGCGCGGCCACAGGCACGCCGTCTTCGTACAATACGCGCGTGCCTGCGAGCGCGGGCAGGCGATCGCCAGCCAGTACCGTACCTACAAGATTCAACGGATCGCTGCCGCTAAGGCAGATGCATTGTTGCTCCAGCGGGCGCTGCCGCACGCTTCGCAATTGGCCGATGGCCTCGGGCAACGCGAATTGCTCGCCGACCAGGCCTTCGACAAAGCGGCCGCCACGAATTTCGCCACGGGCCTCAAGCCGGTGATAAACGCGCAACAGCTCGCGCCACGAAGGCAGCCACGGTGCTTCGCGTTCTAGCAGTTTCCAGAACACTACGCCGTATCGGCGGAGCAACGCGCGCGCGATGTACTCGATATGCTCGGCCTGCCCTTCGCTGTTTGCATTCGACGATTGCGGTGAGTTACGTACGAGCGACCATCTTCCGGCATCCTCGATCTCACTGAGGGCGTGGCGGCGCACGCGACGGTGTTTGGGCGATTCGCGTTTGGCGGCGGGTGTCAGCAACGCACGCAGGCCGGCAAAGCTGTCGGCGGTCACGCGTCCGGCAGAAACGAGTTCGCCGAGTGCATCTTCCAGTTCCGTTCGAAGCAATCGAGCGGCGTCGATCAGTTCGTCGAAGAAAAGCGCGCCGTGTGCACTGAGCGCATCGACGACGGCTTGCGCGCGAGAAGACAGCAGCGTCGCCTGATCCTGGTTGCGATCGGCGATCGACGTCCACATGGGAAGCTGGCGACGTGGCAACAAAACAATGGGCGTGGCACGCACAGGGCCGCTGCTTCCGCCACCGCTGCGCAAGCGATTCCAGCCGATGCGCCCGGAGCGGCAAAGTTCATCTAGCCAGCGGCTGGAATAATCCTCGATGCGTGAAGCGAGCAGTTCGTTTTCCCATGCGCCGGCTGCGGCTTCGAAACCTTCGAGCTGGTTGAGTACCGCGCCCAATGCATCCGGTCCGCTCAATCGCGTGTTGGGTGCTGCGTGCTGCCATTCGAGCAGAAAGCGCATCAGATCGCGTCGGCTGACCGGCTCGATCTCGCGGCGCAGGCGGCCGATGGTGTAGCGGTGAATGCGCGCGAGCAAATGACGTTCGCACCACTCCACACCGCTGGCGTCAGGCGAGAAGCGGCCCTGCATGACGTAGCCTTCCGATTGCAGGCGAATCATTGCAAGTTCCACATCCGAAGCCTTGACGGCGAGCGATGCCGCCAACGCGGGCAGCGTGACGGGGCCAAGACCCGTCAATCGGCCGCGCACCAATTCGAGCAACGCATCTTCACGTGTCCATGTTTGCGCTGCAAATTCCGCAGGCGCTGCGATCGGCGGTTGCATGGGTGCAACAGCGTGAACGGCCTGCCAGAGCGGAAGCTTTTCCGCGCAGATCCAGATGCCCGTCTCGTATCCGTCAGGCGTAGCAAGCGTCAGGCGCGTGGCGCGATGAGCGTTCGCCAGTTTCTTCAGCCAATCGAGCCAGCCGGCATTGGCAGCGGCTTCGTGTGTCGTGATAAAGCCGAGCACGTTGAGCGCTTCGTGCATTTCGTCCGCGCTTCGCACGTCCGGCCATGCTTCCGCGCGCACCGCATTGATGGCATCGGGATCGAGCTTGGCCAGATCGTCGGTGTCCTCGATGCCATTCCAGTGGCGTGTCTGCACTGCACGCGTGCGGCGCTCTTCGAGCGGCGCGTCGTCGAGGAAGGCATACGGCGCAGCGTTGAGAATTTCGCTGGCCAGCGGACTCGGCGCGGTGAGGTCACGTGCCACCACCGTAATGGCGCCCGATTCGAGGCCTTTGAGAATATCCAGAAGGCCATCCACGTCCATGGCTTCGCGCAAACAATCGTGCAGCGTCTGATTCACCAGCGGATGATCGGGAATCTGACGCTCGCCGACGATGTTTTCCAGGCAAGCCACTTGATCGGGGAAAACGGCAGCGAGCAGATCTTCGCTCTTCATGCGCTGCAGTTGGGCGGGTACCTTCTTGCCGCTCGAGTAACGCGGCAACGCCAGCGCGGTGACTGCGTTCCATCGCCAGCGAACCGCGAACAGTGGCGCATCGAGCAACGCTTGCACCAGAACATGTTCGGCGCTGCTGCTATGCAGATAACGCGCGACTTCTTCCAGCGGAAAACTGTGGCTGGTCGACAAGGAAAGCACGATCGCATTCTCGGTCGCTGCCGCCTGCAATTCAAAATTGAACTGGCGACAGAAGCGTTTGCGCAAGGCAAGACCCCACGCGCGATTGATGCGGCTTCCCCACGGTGTGTGGATAACCAGCTGCGTGCCGCCGGATTCGTCGAAGAAGCGTTCGAATACCAGCGTGGATTGCGTAGGCAGCACGCCGAGCGCGGCCTTTGCCTTGGCGAGGTATTCCACGATTTGCTGCGCGGAGGAGTCGTTCATGCCCAGGGCATCGCGCAACCAGTCGAACGCGGCTTGCACGCCACCCGCATCGACGCGCGCGACGACTTCTTCGCGTAACCGCGACACGCCGAGCGACAACTCATTACTGCGTCCAGGCGCTTCGCCGAGCCAGAAAGGAATGCTCGGCGGCGCACCCTTTGCATCTTCGACGCGAAGACGGTCGCGTTCGACGCGCAGGATGCGATAGCTGGTGTTGCCGAGCTGAAAAATATCGCCCGCCAGGCTTTCGACGGCGAAGTCCTCATTCACGGTGCCGACAATCGTGGCTTGCGGTTCCAGCACGACGAGGTAGTCGGCCGTATCCGGAATAGTGCCGCCGGATGTCACGGCGGTGAGTCGCGCGCCGCGCCGCGCGCGTAACTCATGGTGTACGGCATCGCGATGCACATAGGCTGAGCGGGCACCGCGTCGGGTGGTGAAGCCGTCGGCCAGCATGCGCACAATCGCATCGAATTGCTCGCGCGGGAGCGTGCGATAAGGATGGGCGCGACGTATCAGTGCGAACAGCGCATCTTCATCCCATTCCGCACAGGCGATTTCGGCGACGATTTGTTGAGCGAGCACATCCAGCGGTTGCGGTGGCTGCACCAGCGTGTCGAGTTCGCCGCGGCGTACGCAGTCGAGCAACGCCGCGCATTCGATCAGGTCGTCCCGACTTGTCGGAAACAGGCGCGCTTTCGGGGTTCCGCTCACGGCATGTCCGGAACGACCGGCACGTTGCAGGAACGCAGCAATGGAGCGCGGCGAGGAGAGTTGGCAAACCAGATCCACGTCGCCAATATCAATGCCCAATTCCAGTGACGCCGTGGCGACCAAGACTTTCAGATCGCCGCGTTTCAGACGTTGTTCCGCATCGAGCCGCTGTTCTTTCGCCAGACTGCCGTGATGCGCGGCAACCGCTTCATGCCCGAGGCGCTCGGACAAGTGCCGCGCCACGCGTTCGGCCATGCGCCGGGTGTTGACGAAGACCAGCGTCGTGCGATGGTGTTCCACCAGCTGCGCAACCTGGTTGTACACCAGCTCCCACGTGTCGTTGGACATCACCGCTTCCAGCGGCACCGGAGGCACTTCGATGGCGAGGTCGCGATCGCGCGTGTGGCCGACGTCGATGATGGTGCAGGCCGATCCACGTTCGATTATAGGAAAAACATCCGGCAATGGACCTGAGCGCGCAAAAAGATCGCTGATGGGTTCGTCGCGATGCGATGCCTGTCGTGTTGCCGTTGTTTCGTCTTGGCGAGGAGCGAGCGGTGCAAGTGCTGCATCCGTGCCCTGCCCTGTCAGGAATTTCGCCACTTCTTCGATCGGTTTCTGCGTCGCCGACAAACCAATGCGAAGCAGGGGCCGCTGACACAGCGATTCCAGTCGCTCCAACGTAAGCGACAGATGCGCGCCGCGTTTGCTCGCAGCGACAGCGTGGATTTCATCGACGATTACGCTGCGCACGCTCTTGAGCATGTCGCGCCCGGAGAGCGAGCCCATCAGTACGTAGAGCGATTCAGGCGTCGTCACCAGAATGTGCGGCGGCGCCTTGCGCATCAGATTGCGTTCGACTTGCGGCGTGTCGCCGGTGCGCACCGCAGTGCGAATAGGTGCATCGGGCAGGCCGAGTTTTTCGAGTTCCGCACGAATGCCTTCGAGCGGCGCTTCGAGATTGATGTGGATGTCGTTCGACAACGCTTTCAGCGGTGACACGTACACCACGCGCGTTTCATTCGGCAGTGTGCCGCCGCGTGCGACGCTTTCCTGCACCAGCGCATCGATCGCAGCGAGAAAGGCAGTGAGCGTTTTACCCGAGCCGGTCGGTGCGGCGACCAGCGTGTGCTGGCCCGCGCGAATTGCTGGCCAAGCGCGGGCCTGCGCAGTCGTCGGCGCAGGAAAGGTGGCTTGGAACCACGCGGATACGGCGGGATGGAATTCGGAAAGCGGCATCGTCGAGGGCCCGCGGTCGAGCGGGTGCGGTTCGTCGATCATACATAGGGCCTGTTTCGCCGCGGTAAAATGCCCTCGGGCGGCCAACGTTCCGCTGCGCTGGCCAGGCACCATGCTGGGCCGCGCGCGTCTCACCCATTGAGACGCGCAGGGCCGGCATGACGATCAAATGGCTCAGGCCGCGACGGCGGCGCTCGGCCAGCGGGAGCCGGTCAGCTGTTCGGACACCTGCCATAAGCGCGCGGCGAGCGCCGGATCGCGCGCCTGCTTGCTCACCGATGCCTCGCCCACCGGTCCTTTCAGCTCGAACATGTTCTGCGGACCGTAATAGCCGGCTTTCTTCGCGTCGGTTGATGTGGCGGCGAACAAGGTAGGTAACGCGCCATCGGCGGCCGATTGCGATAGCAGCGGTTCCAGCCATGCGCCGAATTTGCCCGTTTTACCGGTGTTGCCCAGATTGCGGCCGCTGGTTTGCAGGTCGGTGCGTGCATAGCCTGGATGACAACCGTTGCTGATCAGTCCCCATCCGTTCGCGTCGCTGCGCCGTTGCAATTCCATGCCGAAAAGCAGCGTGGCCAGTTTCGACTGCGCATAGGCCGGCCACGCTCGGTAACGGCGTTCCCATTGCAGATCGTCGAAATGGATCGCTGCCTGCAGGCGATGCGCGCCGCTGCTGACTGTTACTACGTGCGGTTGTTTGCCGGCACGCAGCGCGGGCAGCAGATGATGCGTCAATGCAAAGTGGCCGAGGTAATTGGTGCCGAACTGCAGCTCGAAACCGTCTTCGGTGAGGAAGCGTTCCGGCGGCACCATCACACCGGCGTTGTTGATCAGCAGATCGAGCGATGGGTGCTCGCGATAGAACGCTTCGGCGAACGCGCGCACCGATGCGAGGCTAGCCAGATCCAGATGCCGAAACTGGATCTGCGCATGCGGATGCTCGGCGGCGATCGTACGCAATGCCGCATCGCCTTTGGCTTGATTGCGACCGGTAAGCATCACGTTCGCACCCTTGCCAGCCAGCTCGCGTGCGGCTTGGAAACCGATGCCGCCGGTTGCGCCCGTGATCACCACGAAACGGCCGTTTTGCTGGGGAATATCGTGCGTCGTCCAGTTCATGTCTGCTTACTCGCGAGCGTAAAGTCGGGCAATGGAGCAGCGTTGTCGAAATCGGTGGAAAGGCTTACCGGCTTCCAGCGTTCTGCGTCGGCACGGCGCGCGCTATCGACAAGATTGAAGAAATGCAGGGCGTCGCTGCCCAGGATAAGGTGTTCCGGCGGCGCATCATGCTCGGCCAATTGCAGGATCACCTGCGCGATCTTGTCCGGGTCGCCGACTTCATGGCCGATGTATTGGGCCAATCGTTTGGAGAACATGCCGACGGACGGCTCGTAATCGGGCCAGATCTCCGGTGAGGTGCCGCGTGCGATGCTGCCCCAATCGGTACGCATGCCGCCCGGTTCCACCGACGTGACTTTGATCCCGATCGGCGCGACTTCTTTGGCGAGCACCTCGGTGAAACCACCGACAGCCCATTTTGCCGATTGATATGCACTGAGCCCAGGCGAACCCATGCGCCCACCCACCGACGAAATCTGGATGATGTGGCCGGCGCGCTGCTTGCGCATGACCGGCAACGCGGCGCGCGTGAGATTCACCACACCGTAGAAATTGGTGTCGATCTGCGCGCGGAAATCGTCGTCGCCGATTTGCTCGAACGGCGCTGCATGGGCGAAGCCGGCGTTGTTGACGAGGACGTCCAGACGTCCAAACGCGGCGACGGCTTTGTCGACCGCCGCTTGCGCGGCCTTCGCATCGGTGACGTCGAGCACGACCGGCACGATGCGATCGCCGTAGCGGTCGAGGAGGTCTTGCAGTTTGTCGGTCTGCCGCGCGGCGGCGACCAGACGATGGCCGGCAGCGAGCACTGCTTCGGCCAGATTGCGGCCCAGACCGCGGGCGCTACCGGTAATCAACCAGATCTTGGACATGGGGAAATCTCCGTAATGTGAGGTTTTAGTTGAGTATGTAAGCACTCATGAGGTGAGCAAAAAAAACCCTCAATGTTCCGCAATGGCCGCCCAGAACGCATCGAAACCGGCGCTCTTGTAGCGGTCCGCCATGGCGGGTTCGCGAAGGATGAACTCCATGGTCGTCTCGGCGAGCGAACTCATGATCGCTCCGGCGAACGATGGCGGCTGATCCTTCAGTACGCCGCCAGCCAGACTTTTCTGCATCAAGGTGCTGACCTGGGCGAAGGCGGCTTGGCCCGCTTCCTTGGTCTGTGCGCTGACTCGGTCGGACACGCCAAGCTGTGACATCGCCTTGCGTTTATGCGGGTTGGCGACGCCCCAATCGACGTAGCCGTCCCACACATGGCGCGTCTGCACCTTGATGCGCTCGGCGGCAGGAAAGCCGTCGAGCATGGCGTGGCGCAGATCGCGCTTCAACTCCAGATACAGCTGATTGAGCAGCGCATCCTTATTTTCGAAATAGGTGAACAGACTGCCCTCGGCCACCCCTGCCCGCTTGGCGATCCGCGCAGTTGGCGCGCTCACACCCTGCTCGGCCACCACTTCCGTGGCGGCTTCGAGAATGGCGTTGCGCTTGTCTTCGCTGCGGGGGCGGGCCACGATGATTCCAATAATTGAGTGAGTGCTCAACTATAAGGGCGGCCCGCCCAGGATGCAAGGGCCAGCGATCAGCTCACCGCGCGCTGACCGAAGTAGCGTGCCGGCGAGTCGCCGAAGCTGCGGCGGAACATGGCGATGAAAGCGCTGGTGCTCGCGTAGCCCAGTCCATCCGCGACGGCGGCAACCGGTGTGCCGTCAGCCAGTTGTTCGAGGCAGCGAGTGAGCCGCGCTTGCTGTCGCCATTGCGCAAAACTCAAGGCGGTTTCCGCGCGGAACAGGCGGCTGAGCGTGCGTGGCGACAAACCTGCCCAGGAGGCCCATTCTTCCAGGCTGCGGTTGTCTTGCGGGTTTTCCATGACCGCATGCGCGATACGCAGGAGCCGCCGGTCGACCGGCATGGGCAAATGCAGCGGTTCGCGCGTTGCGCTGCGCACTTCATCGACCAGCACGGCGATGATGCGTTCCTGCTGCTCGTCCAGTTCGGCGTCCCAGGGCCAGGAGCTGGCGCGATGCACGAGTTCGCGCATCAAGGAACTCACGCCAATCACCGCCGGATGATCGGGCATGCAGTGGCTGATTTCCGGTGTCATAAAAACGCCCCAGCCGCTCATCACGCCACTGAGGGTGACCGTGTGCATTTCGCCCGGCGGCATCCAGCCCGCGCGATGCGGCGGCAACAACCACGAACCGCGCTCCGTATGCACGTGAACCAGACCGCTTTCCACGCACCAAAGCTGGCCACGTATATGGCTATGCCAATCGAGTTTGTGCGTCTTCTGGCTGAACTCGCTGGTGGCTTCGCCTTCGTCCCAGTAGGCGATAACGGGCTGTCCGTCAGCCCGTTCTATGAACTTGTGGAATTCCTCATCGGATTGCGACATGGCCGGTTCTCGACATTTTTTGGCCAAATAACGTTATCAGCTTATGCCCGTTCTTGCCTAATCTTTCGACAATCCGGTGGCTGAGCCGGATTTCCCCACGCCGCTGCCGCCGCTCGCGGCCCTTGATAAGCCCAGGTCGGAAGGGCCGCGCGTTTTTGCGCGAACCGATACCTGGATGTCTATGTCTGTCTGTCACGGTCCTTCTCGTTCGTTCGTCTATAGAACGACTCCCGTGATCCCCTGCAACACACAGAACAAGGAATGAGGCTATGTCCCCGATCCAACTGGTTTCCCTAAGGTCTGAAGTCTCCCGCTCCCCGGTCGAGACCTTTGTCGCCTGTGCCCATCAGATGCTCGATCCGGCCACCCCCGAGGCCGTTCGCCGCGCCATGGAGCCCCGTTTGCTGGCGCAATTGCCGGCGTTGCGCGCTTTAGGCGTGTTTGAGCTGTTCGAATTGCGCAATCCGGCGCTCCGCACCTGGCTGGGCGATGAGCTGGCCGAGCTGACTGCAGGAGGGGAGCAGTAATTCACTTCTAACCATTTGCTCGGACAATAGGTGCGCAAAACATATTTGCCTTGACAAATATTCTCGGGGCAATAATAATTCGCAGTATGAGCACCGGCCCCCTTATCACCCCGACCAGCCAAGAAAGTCTTGGCACCTTGCTCGCCCTGGTCCGCACCGAACTGGTGCGGTCGTTGGAGGCGGAAATCGCTGCAAAGAAGCTCGATTTGCGCTTCACTCAGTTCCTGATTCTCAAGCGGCTCGCCTCGCTGGGCCCGATGTCGGCAACCGAGCTGGCCCGAGCTGTAGAACTGGACGGTGGCGCGATGACACGCCAGCTGGATCAGCTGGAGGGGAGGGGTCTATTGCGCCGGTGTCCGCACGAACAAGATCGCCGCGCCTTGCGCATTGAGCTCACTGAGGCGGGGGATCAGTTGTGGCAACAACTAAGCGGTTGTAACGAGCGCGTCTTGCATGCAGCGCAGCGTACGTTGACCAACGCGGAAAGTGCGCAATTGCACGACTACCTGGAGCGCGTGTTACGCGCGCTTCGCGACAAGAACTGATTTACCTCTACTTCGAGATAGAAAGCCATGCGTCTGCATATTCTTGCGGCTGCTGTAGCACTGACGTTCGCCCTCGCCGGCTGTGTCACGAGCGGTGGTCTTCATACGAACGGCACATCCATCGATCCTTCCACGCTGAAAGCTGATCGCAGCTTTGCCAACGTGCAGGTGTCCGATGCGGCGTGGCCGAAAGAAGACTGGTGGACGGGGTTGGGCGATCCGCAACTCGATACGCTGATCGCCGAAGCCTTGCACGACAGCCCCACGCTCGCGGTCGCCGACGCGCGCGCGCGCGCCGCACAAGCGCAAACCGGCGCTGCCAATGCCGCACGCGATCCCTCGGTCAGTGTTGGCGGCAGCGTCGCCGAAGCACGCATTCCCACCACGCTTCCGCCGATTGGAAACGGCCACACAGGCGCTGCCAAGTATGTGTACGGCAGCTTCAAGTGGGATCTCGACTTGTGGGGCGGTCATCGTGCCGCGTGGGAAGCGGCGCTGGGCGATGAACGCGCTGCTGAAGTGGATGCGCAAGCTGCGCGTGTCGAACTCTCCACCAATGTTGCACGCGCGTACGTGCAACTCGGTTACGCCTATGCACAACAGGATGTCGCCATCGCCGAATTGAAGCGTGCGAATGACGCACGCAATCTCACGCGACAGCGCGTCGCGGCAGGCATCGACAATCAGTCGCAGTTGAAGCAGAGCGACTCCGAAGTCGCCAGCGCGGAAGGGCAGAAGGTACAAACCGATCGCGACATCGATGCGGCACGTTCGTCGCTCGCCGTGTTGCTTGGCAAAGGCCCGGATCGTGGCCGCGATATCGGCCGTCCGCAATTGCTGCCGCCATCCGCACTGACGGTGCCGTCGAATGTGCCGGTCGAGCTGATTGGCCATCGCGCGGATCTGGTTGCGGCACGCTGGCGCGTTGAAGCATCGAGCAAGGACATCAAGTCCGCCAAGGCCGAGTTCATGCCCGATGTGAACATCGGCGCACTCGCAGGTCTGGTGGCTCTGGGCGGCGGCAATTTGTTCCAGGCGCCTTCACGTTTCTACGAAGTCGCGCCGGCGATCAGCTTGCCGATCTTCGACGGTGGCCGTCGTCGCTCGAACTTGAACAGCAAGGACGCGCAATACGACCTGGCCGTCGCGCAATACAACCAGACGCTGGTGTCGGCCGTGAACGAAGTGTCCGACGACTACGACGCACTCAACTCCGTGCAACAGGAAATCGACGCGCAGCAACGCGCCGTCGATGCCGCCAGCGATGCATGGAAGCTTTCCGAGCAGCGTTACCAGGCAGGTATCGGCAGTTATCTGGAAGCACTGAGCGTGCGCCAGGAATTGCTGGCTGCCGAGCAGCGCATGGCGACGCTGCACGCACAACAGAGCGATCTGAACGTGCAACTGATCCAGGCACTCGGTGGCGGATTCCGTCCGCAAGCCGGTGCCGACGACCCCACTGCCGAAAAGCAGTTGGTCTCCAACGAATAATCCTTTCAATAATTTCCATCGTTCCTGAGGCAGCCCCATGTCCAGCCCGAATCCCAACGCAGCCGCTGCACCCGCCGCACCCACCGTGCAGGCACCGCCGGACAACAAACGGCGCGGTTTTCTGCTGCGGCTGCTTGTAATTGTCCTCGTCCTTGCCGCCATTGCTTGGACAGTCTGGTACTTCCTCATTGGCCGCTGGCACGAAAGCACCGACGATGCTTACGTCAACGGCAACATCGTGCAGATCACCCCGCGCATTGCCGGTACGGTCATCTCGATCGGCGCCGACGACGGCGACCTGGTCAAACAGGGTGACCCGCTCGTGAAGCTCGACCGCTCCGATGCCGACGTCGGACTGCAGCGCGCCTCGGCAAATCTGGCGAGTACTGTTCGCAAGGTGCGTGGCCTTTACAGCACGGTTTCCGGCGCACAGGCACA
Organism: Dyella sp.; assembly: GCF_035486915.1. Taxonomy (GTDB): domain Bacteria; phylum Pseudomonadota; class Gammaproteobacteria; order Xanthomonadales; family Rhodanobacteraceae; genus Dyella_B. The sequence continues at coordinate 21,870 of NZ_DATHMR010000163.1, forward strand.
GCTCGCGGTTCAGCGCGTTGCGTTGGCCAAGGCGCAGGCCGATTACAACCGCCGCCGCGATCTCGCCAAGACCGGTGCGATCTCCACGGAAGAACTGTCGCACGCACTAGATGCGCTCAACTCGGCGCAAAACGCCATGACCACCGCCCAGCAGCAGTTGCAGACGAACAGCGTGCTGGTCGATGACACCGTTGTCGCTTCGCATCCGGATGTGAAAGCCGCTGCCGCGCAGTATCGCGCTGCTTATCTGGATGACGTGCGCACGACGATGGTCGCGCCGGTGACCGGTTATGTCGCCAAACGCACGGTGCAGGTGGGTCAGCGCGTGCAACCGGGTGCGGCATTGATGGCCGTCGTCCCGTTGCACGGTGTGTGGGTGGATGCCAACTTCAAGGAAACGCAGCTAACACACATGCGTATCGGTCAGCCGGTGGAAATCACCTCCGATGTGTACGGTAGTTCCGTGAAGTACAAGGGTCAGGTCGAAAGTCTCGGCGTGGGTACCGGCAGCGCGTTCTCGCTGCTCCCAGCGCAGAACGCCACGGGTAACTGGATCAAGATCGTGCAACGTATTCCGGTGCGCGTGGTGTTCACCGATCCGTCGCAGCTCGACAAAAATCCGCTACGCATCGGCATGTCGCTCGACACGGACGTGACACTGCACGATCAGAGCGGTCCGGCGCTGTCGCAGCAAGCACGCACCGAGCCGCGCTTCACTACCGACGTCTTCCAGCAAGAAATGGCCGAGGCGAATGCGCAGATCGACCGCATCATTCACGACAACATGGCTGGACAGCATTGATGGGGCAGGGGATGGATCGCACGTGCGCACAAAGATACATGCACGCACGGCGATGACGGCTTGAAAACAAGCGTCGTGGCGTTCGCGCCATCCATCTTCGCTTCGCAACAACAACCGTTGCCCAACTCAACGCATATTCGGATCTCATGAGCACCCATTTCCGTCCACCCAACCTGGTTCTTGCGACAATCGGTTTGTCGCTGGCCACGTTCATGCAGGTGCTGGACACCACGATCGCAAACGTGTCGCTGCCGACCATCGCCGGCAACCTCGGCGTGAGTCAGGATCAGAGCACCTGGGTGATCACCTCCTTCGCGGTGAGCAACGCCATCGCGCTTCCGCTTACCGGCTTCCTCACGCGCCGCTTCGGCGAGGTGAAGTTGTTCGTGTGGGCCACCATCCTGTTTTCGATGGCCTCGTTTTTATGCGGCATCGCTCAGAGCATGGGCATGCTCATCGGTTTCCGTGCGCTGCAGGGCGCGGTCGCCGGTCCGATGTATCCGATCACGCAGGCGCTGCTGATCTCGATCTATCCACCCGCCAAACGAAGCATGGCGCTGGCGCTGCTCGCGATGGTGACCGTCGTCGCGCCTATCGCCGGCCCCATTCTCGGCGGCTGGATTACCGACAATTATTCGTGGCCGTGGATCTTCTTCATCAACGTGCCAATCGGCATCTTCGCGAGCATGGTGGTGGCCAATCAGATGCGCCTGCGCGAAGTGGTCACGCAACTGCCCAAGATAGACTATGTGGGTTTGATCACCCTGGTGATTGGTGTTGGCGCGCTGCAGGTGGTGCTCGACAAGGGTAATGACGATGACTGGTTCAATTCGAACTTCATCATCATCACCTCGATCATCTCGGCTATCGCGATTGCGATCTTCCTGATCTGGGAGTTGACCGACAAAGATCCGATCGTCGATCTCAAGCTGTTTCGCCATCGCAACTTCCGCATGGGCACGATTGCGCTGGTGCTGGCGTACGCTGCGTTTTTCGCGATCGGCCTGCTCGTGCCGCAATGGTTGCAGCTCAATCTGGGCTACACCGCGACCTGGGCCGGTTTAGCCACCGCGCCACTTGGCATCATCCCGGTGATGCTTACGTTTATTGTCGGCAAGTACGCCACGCGATTCGATCTGCGTCTGCTGACAAGCGGGGCGTTCGTGGTCATGGGCGCCACCTGTTTCCTGCGCTCCAACTTCTATATCGGTATCGACTTCGAGCACGTCGCGCTGGTGCAGTTGCTGCAAGGCTTGGGCGTGGCGTTCTTCTTTATGCCGGTCACGACGATCCTGTTGTCGGATCTGCGGCCCAACGAAATTGCCGCAGGTGGCGGTCTTGCGACGTTCCTGCGCACGATGGGTGCCAGCTTCGCGGCGTCGCTCACTACCTTCCTGTGGCAGCATCGCGGCATCGTGCATCACGAGCATTTGGCCGAGCAGATCACGCCGTACAACCCGCTGGTACAACAAGCGGCGAGTCAGACCGGCGATTCACAGACAGTGATGGCGGCGTTGAATGACACGATCACCTTGCAGGGTTTGCAGATTTCCTTCAACGAAGTCTTCCACCTGCTGGGCTGGATCTTCCTGTCTCTGATCGTGGTGATCTGGATGGCCAAGCCGCCGTTCGCTGCAAAGGCTGGCGCAGGTGGTGGCGGACACTAGATTTGCTCCTCCCGCTGCTAGCAGAGGAGGGGGCGAACAACGGCACCGATGGCGGCGCAGAGAAATACATCAACAGTCTCCAGAAACAACAACGGCCCCAAGCGGGGCCGTTGTTTTATGTGCAGCAGTAACGCTTCGAATCAGAACGCGATACCCGCGACCACCATCGTCTCGCCACGATTCGGCTCGTGGAAGCTGCCGTTGGAGATGTGGCGGATACCAAGGCTCCAGTGATTGCCCTGATAGCCGACCGTCGTGACGAATTCGTAGACGCTACTCAATGACTGCGTGCGTCCGGTATGCACGGCCGGCTGGAAGCTGAGGAAGAGCGGCTGATACCAGGCGTTGGTCGGGCCGTAGTGCAGGCGCACACCACCGGCCAGCAGCCAAATGTTATCGCGCGTGGTGTAAGGGTCGTTGTTGTATTTGGCAACGTTGCGGCCATCGATCCAGCCGCCGGTGATATCCGGTGACCAGGTGAAGTTGCTGCTGCCGATCTGACTCGGGTCGAAGATGACTTCGCCAAATGCAGCCGGTGCGCTGTAGCCATTGGAGGGGTCGCCCATGTAGCTGACGCCACCCTGTAGTTCGAAGCGTGCAGCCATTGCGGGAAGTGCCGGTAAAGCAAACATCAGTGCGGCCGCCAAGCCACGAGTTACGGGATGAATGCGCATTTTTGTACCTACGGGGATAGGGATATGGCGATTGTGTACTTTAAAGTTTACTAATGATTTATGCCTATGGCTAGGCACAATCGAAGCTTTTTTTGCAACTTACTGTTTCCTCGAAACGAGTAAGCGCATAAATCGTTGAGGCGAAGGGTAAATCTTCAAGCCTATTGTCTCGGAAAAATGTCCACGCCGTGTATTCGGCCGACGCCGCACCCTATGGATACCCGTCAACCTCTAGGAATGCCGGTGGCGATGGTGCAGGTCCGGATAGTGCGGGTGACTATGGCGCAGCGGTTCATGCGTGTGCGGATGGGTATGCGGCTCTTTTCCATCCCACGGAAAATCATGATCGTGCTGATGATGCTCGTCATGACGATGACGATGGTTGTGCGTGATCGCTTCATGCACATGTTCGTGCTCGTGACGTTCGCTCACGTGTAGCCACACACCGAACAGCATGAGTGCGCCGGCAAGCCAGAACGCGGTGGATGTGTGTTCGCCGAAAAGCAGCAGCGCCACACAGGCGCCCAAAAAAGGTGCCGTCGAAAAATAAGCACTGGTGCGCGCGGTGCCGAGTGAGCGTAACGCCAGCACGAAAAGCACGAGGCTGACTCCGTAACCGGCCAATCCCAAAAGCCCAGCCACCAGCACGTGCGATAGGGCGGGGAAGCGATAACCCGCCACGAGCGCTATCGCGATGTTGATGCAGCCGGCGATAGAACCTTTGATCGCAGCGATCTGCACCGGATCGCTACCGGAAATCGGGCGCGTGACATTGTTATCGATCGCCCAACAAAGACACGCGCCAACGATGGCCGATGCGCCCATCAGCGACACGCTGTACCCGATAGGTTGCATGGTAAGCAGAACGCCGCCAGCGACGATGGCCAGCATGCCAAGCAAGATGCGACGATCCACGTTTTCTCGAAAGACCACCCACGCAAGCAACGCGGTGAGCACGCTTTCCATATTCAAAAGCAGCGAGGCTGTCGAAGCAGCCGTATGTGCCAAACCGAGCATTAGTAGCAGCGGACCCAGCACGCCACCAAAGACCACCGCACCGGTCAGCCATGGCCAATCACGCCGAGACAAGGGTGCTTCGTGGGGCACATCGGATCGGTACCGCCGCCACAACATCCAAAGCAACAGACCTGCCCCCGATCCTGCGTACAACAAACCTGCAAGCATTTCGGGCGCGATGGCGCCAAGCAGCCATTTCGCAAAAGGTGTGCTCATGCCGAACAACACCGCCGCTAACAATGCCTGAGATATGCCTCGGGCGTAGCTGGCGTTGGCGACCTTCATCTCACGGCACCACTGCGCCGGCCTGCTTGGAAGCCAGACATTGTGCAATCTCGAGAAACGCGTTCACCATCGGGTTGCTTGCATCATCGCGATAAATCGCCCAGACCGCCGTGGCCGCTTCCATGTGTGCGACAGGGCGATATACGACATTCTGCATCGTCATGCGTTGCACCGAGCCCGGCAACACCGCCACACCAAAGCCACCTGAAATGAGGCCGATGATGGTAGGCAACTCGCGCACTTCATAAAGAATGCGCGGGCTGAAGCCCGACCTCGTGCATAGCGCAATCACTTCGTCGTAAAGCCGCATGCCGAGATGGCGCTGATAGAAGATGAAGTCCTCATTCGCAAGCTCGCAAATGTCGATCGGTCCGGGTGTGGCAGCGAGCGGATTGCTCGAATGCATCACCACCGTCAGCGAATCCTTGAACAATTCGATCGCCTTGATCCCGTCCGGCAACGCGTCAGGACGAATCACGCCCACGTCGATGACGCCTTGTTCCAGCGCATCGATCTGATGAGAGGACGGCAACTCGTGGATGAAAAGACGCACATCCGGAAGACGTTCGCGGAAGCGCACCAGCACGCGCGGCACCACCACCGTAAAGGGGCCCGATGACATCAAGCCAAGATGCAATTCGCCAAGCTCGCCGCGTTGCGAGCGGGCCACGGATTCGGCAGCACGCTCGGCTTGCGTAAGAAGGCTGCGCGCCCGCGGCAGCAGGGCGCTACCCGCGCCGCTCAGCGCAATGCCGCGGCCCTTGCGTTCGAAGAGCTTCGCGCCAAGCCGCTGTTCCAGCGCATGAATCTGTTGACTCAGCGGCGGCTGCGAAATACCCAGGCGCTCGGCGGCACGTCCGAAATGCAGCTCGTCGGCGACCGCGACGAAATATTTCAGGTGCCGAAGTTCCAGATATTCATTCGTCATGCGTATCGAGCCATTCGCTTTACTGTATCGATCTTAGCAAGTCGTAGAACTAACCTTCCTACTCACCGACGGTATTCCCCATGCCAGCGGTGGTTCGTCGTAACCGGAATTTGCATGTAAGCGGAGCATGCGGCTGCCCTAGCAGCTGCACACTGGCCATTTTGCAGCATGCGGCCTAAGGGTTCCGTCCCCATTTCCTGGAGTCATTCCACATGCTTAGGATTGTACGGCTAGCGCTGGAGCGGCCTTATACATTCGTCGTTCTCGCGCTGCTGATCCTGATAGTCGGCCCGCTGGCCGCGCTGCGCACGCCTACCGATATCTTCCCGGATATTAAAATTCCGGTGATTGCCGTGGTTTGGCAGTACACGGGCCTCTCGCCCGACCAGATGGCCGGGCGCATCTCATCCCCCTACGAGCGCGTGCTGACCACCACGGTTAACGACGTGGAGCACATCGAGGCGAAGTCGATCAACGGCTTCGGCATCATCAAAATTTTCTTCCAACCGGGCGTCAACATTGCGACAGCCAATGCACAGGTAACGGCGGTATCGCAGAACATCCTCAAGCAGCTGCCGCCCGGTGCGACGCCGCCGTTGATCCTCAACTACAACGCATCCACCGTACCGATTCTGCAGCTGGCGCTGTCGGGCAAGGGCCTGACCGAGCAGAACCTGGGCGATCTGGCGCAGAACATCCTGCGTCCGCAATTGGTGTCTGTGGCCGGCGCGGCGATTCCCTATCCGTACGGCGGCAAGACGCGTCAGGTGCAGATCGACGTCGACTCGGCGGCGCTGCAGGCGCGTGGACTGTCGGCGCAGGACGTCGCCAATGCACTGGCCGCTCAGAACCTGATCATCCCGGTCGGTACGGAAAAGATCGGCAAGTTCGAGTACACCATGAACCTCAACAACGCGCCGTCGAATATCGACGATCTAGGCGCGTTGCCGATCAAAGAGGTCAACGGCACCACCATCTACATCCGCGATGTGGCGCACGTGCGCGACGGCGCACCGCCGCAGACCAACATCGTGCATGTGGACGGCAATCGTTCGGTGTTGCTGACTGTGCTGAAGAACGGCTCGGCTTCGACGCTGGCGATCGTGGCCGGCATCAAGCAACGCCTTGCCGACAGCCGCGGCATTTTGCCGGATAACTTGAAAGTGGCACCGATCGGCGATCAGTCGTTGTTCGTGCGCGCAGCGATCAGCGGCGTGGCGCGCGAGGGTGTGATCGCCGCGGCGTTGACTAGCTTGATGATTCTTCTGTTCCTCGGCAGCTGGCGCTCCACCGTGATCATTGCGGTCTCGATTCCGTTGGCCATTCTCGGCTCGATCATCTTGCTGTCGGCGTTCGGCGAAACGCTGAACATCATGACACTCGGCGGCCTCGCGCTAGCCGTGGGCATTCTCGTTGACGATGCCACCGTGACCATCGAAAACATCAACTGGCATCTGGAGCACGGCAAGGAAGTAGAAACGGCGATCATGGATGGCGCACGTCAGATTGTGACGCCGGCATTCGTCTCACTGCTTTGCATCTGCATTGTGTTCGTACCGATGTTCTTTCTCGATGGCGTGGCACGCTTCCTGTTCGTGCCTATGGCCGAGGCGGTGATGTTCGCGATGATCTGCTCGTTCATCCTCTCGCGCACGCTGGTGCCGACGATGTCCAAGTACCTGCTGAAACCACATGCGCCGCACACCATTGGCGAGCAAAAGAATCTGCCGCCTTCTCGCAATCCGCTGGTGCGTTTCCAGCGCACATTCGAGGCGCGCTTCGAACGCGTGCGTGCGACGTATCACGGCATGCTGGATCTCGCGTTGGCGCATCGCCGACCATTCATCTTGGGCTTTCTCGCGTTCGTCCTCGTGTCGTTCCTGCTCGTTCCATTCCTTGGCCGAAATTTCTTCCCGGACGTGGATGGCGGTCAGATCCTGATGCACGTACGCGCGCAAGTCGGTACGCGCGTGGAAGACACCTCCAACTTGTTCAATAGCATTGAGCAGACAGTGCGCGGTGTGATTCCGCCGGAAGAAGTCGGCACGCTGGTCGACAACATCGGCCTGTCGAACAGCGGTATCAATACCACTTACAACAACACCGGTCTGGTCGGCGAGCAGGATGGCGATATCCAGATTGCCTTGAACGAAGGTCACCATCCCACTGCTGGCTATGTGCGCAAGCTGCGCGAGCTGTTGCCGCGCAAATACCCTGGCGTCACGTTCTCGTTCCCGCCGGCCGACATTGTCAGTCAGATTTTGAACTTCGGTTCGCCCGCGCCGATCGATCTGCAAATTCGCAGCCCGAATATCGCCGCCAACTTCAATTACGCGAACACGCTGTTGGGACAGATCAAAAAAATCCCCGGCGTCGTCGATGCGCGTATCCAGGAATCGCAGGCCAACCCGACGTTCGACGTGAACGTCGATCGCACGCAGGCGCAGCTGGTGGGGATCAACGAGCGCGACATCACCAACAGTCTCGTCGTCGACCTTGCCGGTTCCAGCCAGGTTGCGCCGACGTTCTGGCTCAACCCCGCCAATGGCGTGTCGTATCCCATCGTGATGCAGGCGCCGCAATACGCGCTCGATAGCCTTGCATCGTTCCGCAACATCCCGATCAACGGGAGCAACGGACAGACACAAGTGCTGGGCGGATTGGTGACACTCAAACGCAACAACACCAATGCCGTGGTCGATCAATACGACATTCAGTCGCTCGTGCAGATTTACGCGGCGACGCAGGATCGCGATCTCGGCGCGGTGGCGGCCGATGTGCAGAAAGTGATCGATAGCACGGCCAGTCAGCAACCGAAGGGTGCACACGTCGTGCTGCTCGGTCAGGTGCAGACGATGAATAGCGCATTCACTGGTCTGATATTCGGTCTGCTCGGCGCTGTAGTGCTGATCTACTTGCTGATCGTCGTGAACTTCCAGTCGTGGAGCGATCCCTTCGTGATCATCACCGCGTTGCCTGCCGCGCTGGCCGGTATCGTGTGGATGCTCTTTGCCACGCACACGCCGTTGTCGGTGCCGGCGCTGACGGGCGCGATCATGTGCATGGGAGTGGCGACGGCCAACTCCATTCTTGTCGTCAGCTTTTGTCGCGAACGTCTTGCCGAACACGGCAACGCGACGCTCGCCGCATTGGAAGCAGGTTTCACGCGCTTCCGTCCCGTCTGCATGACAGCGTTGGCGATGATCATCGGCATGGCGCCGATGGCGCTCGGTCTGGGCGAGGGCGGCGAGCAGAACGCGCCGCTCGGCCGCGCCGTGATCGGCGGCCTCATCTTCGCGACCTGTGCCACGTTGCTATTCGTACCTGTCGTTTTCAGCATCATCCATGCGCGTCACAGCCATGCCCCGAAAGAAGCGGACGCCTCCGGAGAACCCAGCTATGTCGTCTGAAGCCATGCAACATCCCTCCCAGTCGTTATCGCGTCGTGGCTTGCGCCTCACCGGTATCGTCATCGCTGTCGTACTGGTTGCCGTCGTGGTGATCGGATTGATCACGCGTGCGACGCAGGCCAGCAATCTGAAAACATGGACGGCTGAGCAGGCCGTTCCGACGGTCAGCGTCGTGATGCCGGAAGCAAGTCCGAATGGTCCGGTGCTCGATCTTCCCGGTCGGTTGGAGGCCTACATACGCGCACCGATCTACGCACAGGTAAGCGGCTATCTGAAAGACTGGAAAACCGATATCGGCGCGCCGGTGAAAGCAGGCCAGCTGCTGGGCGAGATCGATACGCCCGAACTGGATCAGCAGTTGCTGCAGGCACGTGCCGATCTCGCCAGTGCCAAGGCGAATTCGGAGCTGGCCGGTATCACCGCAAAACGCTGGCAAGCGATGCTCGGCAGCGATTCGGTGGCGCAACAGGATGTCGATCAGCGTACCGGCGACTACGCCGCCAAAGTCGCGCTGATGAATGCCGCGCAGGCAAACGTCGATCGCCTGATGGCAGCCAAGGCATTTGCACGCATCGTGGCGCCGTTCGACGGTGTCGTCACGGCGCGCGATACCGACGTTGGCGCGTTGATCAATTCAGGCGGCGGCACCGGCCCGCAACTGTTCGTCGTATCGGACATCCGTAAATTGCGCGTCTACGTGCAAGTACCGCAGAGCTTCGGTCCGTCCATTCGCGCGGGTAGCAGCGCTGCGCTGATTGTGCCCGAATACCCGGGTCAGGAATTTCATGCGCAGGTCATAGCCACGTCCAACGCAGTCAACGCGACGTCAGGCACAACACTGGTGCAGCTGATCGTGGACAACACGGACAGCAAATTGATGCCGGGTAGCTTCGCGCACGTGCATTTCAGCTTGCCCGTCAATACCGAGGCGTTGCGCGTGCCTGCCAGTGCGCTGATTTTTGACAATGCTGGCTTGCGCGTCGCGACAGTTGCCGGCGGCGACAAAGTTGCATTCAAGAAAGTGAGCATTCTTTACGACTACGGTAAGACGGTCGAAATCGGCTCCGGTCTCACGCATGGCGATCGCGTGATCGACAGTCCGCCCGATGGCATCAAGGATGGCGATGCCGTGAAGGTTGCCACCAACGACGCAACGGCCGCGCCACATGAAAAAGCGTGATCTAGCCATTTCACTCATCGTCGCCGCGGCGTTGAGCGGCTGCTCGCTCGCGCCTGCGTACAAAACACCTGTCACGCCCAAGGCGCAGACATATCAGAACGTCGGTCCGTGGGTTACCGCGCAGCCATCCGACCAATTGCCACGCGGCAATTGGTGGCAACTCTATGGCGATGACGAACTCAATCAGCTGCAGGCGCAATTGCTCGTCAATAACGCAACGCTCGCCGCTGCATTGGCGCATTACAACCAGGCGCAGGCTTTCAGCGCCGAGGCCCGTTCGGAGCTGTTTCCGCAGATCGGCGCAGGCGCCGACGGCATGCGTCAACGACAGTCCAACACGCAGCCGCTTCGCAGCGCGACGGCTCCGAACGTCTACAACTCATATAGCGTGGGTGTGCAAGCCAGTTACGAAGTCGACCTGTGGGGGCGCGTACGCAATACCGTCGAAGCCGGCCGCGATGACGCGCTGGCCGCTTCCGGCGATCTCGCTTCTGCTCAACTGAGTCTGCAAGCGCAGTTGGCCGACAGCTACATGCAATTACGTGGACTGGATGAGCAGATTGCATTGCTGCAGGAAACCATTCAGGCGTACGAGAGAGCGCTGAAGCTGACACAGACGCTGCATGCGGGCGGCATCGTGTCCGGTTTGGATGTCTCGCGTGCGCAAACGCAACTGTCCGATGCGCGCTCGCAGTGGTCGCAGTCCGTTGCGCAACGCACCTTGATGCAAGATGCCATCGCCGTGCTGGTCGGTGAAAACGCATCCAATTTCAGTTTGCCTTCGCAAACCGCAGCCATCGGATTGCCCGTCGTACCGGTAGGAACACCGTCGACGCTGTTGCAACGGCGTCCGGACGTTGCAGCTGCGGAACGGCGTGTGGCCGCTGCCAATGCGCGTATCGGCGTCGCACGCGCGGCGTGGTTCCCGTCACTTACGTTGAACGCACAAGGCGGCTTCGAAAGCAGCACATGGGGTAGTTTGCTCACTGCACCGAGCCACGTTTGGTCGCTTGGCCCAGAGCTTGCGCTCGATGTATTCGACGGCGGTTTTCGCAAGGCGACTATTGAAGCAGCCAAAGCCAAGACCGATGAAGCCGGTGCCGATTATCGCGGTGTGGTGCTCGACGCGTTCCGCCAGGTGCAGGATAACCTCGCCTTGCTCGACAACCTCGGAGCGGCAAGTACGAATCAAAAAGACGCTTCCGATGCGGCACAGCATGCGCTGGATCTTTCCATGACCCAATACAAGCACGGCGCCGTCAGCTACCTGGATGTGGTGCAGGCGCAAACCGTTGCCTTGCAAGAAAAGCGCGGCCTGCTGGACATCGATACGCAGCGTCTGCGCGCCAGCGTCCAGCTGATTCGCGCGTTAGGTGGCGGCTGGTCGACCGATCAGCTCGCGCGCAAGTAAGCATCGTCAAGATGACGCCCTCCCCGCTGCGGGGAGGGCCACTTTTCCGCCGGACGGCAAGCTGTGAGAATGGGCGCAACCGCCAGGAAACGACCATGAGCACCAAGCCCGCCGACACCGAATCCAGCACGGAAAGCACGCCCGACGCCCCGGTTTCGCCGGGCAGCATGCACCGCCCGGCGCATAGTCCTCTCGATACTATCGACATCGCGGCAACCGATGATGTCTTGCATGACGCCGCGTTGCGAAATTCGAGCTTGCGGGTGCCACGCTAGTTTTACAATGAGATTGCAACGCTCGCGGATGTGCAGGTAACCCGGCTATCCGCAAAACTGTCACAGATTCTTGGGCAAACTTGACCCATCCATCTCACGGGCAGAGGACCGATCATGGTTTTGGCACAACAACTGGATGCAACCGAGCTGGACGCCCTTGTGCGTATTGCGGAAGGGCGGGGCTCGACCGTCTCCAATCATGTTGCCAGCCGCCTGCTTACCGTGGGACTGGTCACCCACATGGACTGCGTCGCCGCCAGTCACGCACGGCTTGAACTCACGTCTGCCGGACTCGCTGTCATTCGCTCCAGCGATCAGTAAGTGCAGAACAGGTAGTCAAGACCTCGCCGGTCCCGACTACCTTTATCGATCAGCCGTCTATTTGGAAATCAGCAGCAGCAGCGATTGACCGCACTGGCTATACGTCGTGCCGGCACCGCCGATCAATGTCTCGTTACCGGGTGTCACCCAGGTATTGGCCCCATCGTTCCAATTGCACGTATCCGTCACGCGATACCAGTTGGTGCCGGTCGGTGGTGCGGGCAGAGTGAATGTGACGCTGCCAGACCAGCCGTTATACGCGATATACATCGAGTTGGAATCGCCGAACGACGCACCATCCACGGTATAGGCAATCGAGTAATTGCTGGTGTTGTTCCAGTAGCTACTCGTGGCGACAGCTCCGCTGGGTTCGTACCAGACGACCTGGCTGCTGGTGTACCACGTAGCCGGTCGCAACGCTGGATGCGCAAGACGGAACGCGACAGCACGTTGCGCGAAGTTGTAGAAGTTCGACTGATTCGTGTTCCAGCTATAGTCCAGCCAGTTGGCGGTAGAATCGAGGTTGTACGCGTTGTTGTTGCATTGAAGCGAACGGAGATACTCGTCGCCACCCTGCATGATAGGTGTGCCCGCCGACAACATGACGAATGCGAGGCCCGTGCGTGCAGCGCGGCGCTGATCGTAAGCAGTACCGGTACCCGCCGACATCCCTTGATCCCAGCTGTAATTGGTCGTGGTACCGCCACTGGACGGACCGTATGGCCATGCCTGATTGTTGCTGGAACCGTTGCACGAATAGACATCGTTGAGCGTCAGGCCATCATGGATATCGATGAAGTTCGTCGAATTCCACGGTGAGCGTCCATTAGCCTGAAAGAGATTGGACGATCCGGAAAAATCGTTCGCATCCTGCGTGATGTAGATCGTCATGTTGCCAAGCTCGTTTTGCGCCTGCCGCAAGCTATCGCGGAAGAGCCCGTTCCATTCCGACCAACCCACCGGGAATCCGCCAAGTTGATAGGAATTGCCGCCGATGGCCCATGGTTCGGCATACAGATCCAGTCCGCTGCCACCGCTTGCGGGGCGGACGGTGAACTCGCGCAGGATACGATTGATCGCGACATTCGAATCCGACGCGTCGAAGTTGTAGCCGCCATCCGGACAATTCGGCGCCGCAGATTCCGCAGCACCATTGAGGCAGCTATTGCCAAGTACCGATGCAAGATCGAAACGGAATCCATCCACGCCCATGGTATTGGTCCAGTAGGCGAGTGAATCGACAATCAAATTCTGCGCGACGGTGTTGTAGGTGTTGAAGTTCGCACCCGTTCCCGTATTGTCGTAGAAGTACTGATTGGTGGAGTCCAGCTCGTAGTACGTCGCGTTATCCAGTCCGCGCCACGAATAGCTCGTCACCGTCGTGGGATCGGTGCCGGTCCACGTGCCGCCTTCGGCTGTATGGTTGTAAACCACATCCATGTAGACCTTGATGCCGGCGTTGTGGAATGCCTGCACCATCGCCTGAAATTCCGCCGTGGGGCCGCCGGCTGCCTTGTTGTAGGCATAACGGCGATCGGGCGCGAAGTAATCCTCCGTCATGTAGCCCCAGTAATTCTGGTCGACATCGGAATCGGGAATGACATCGTTCTCGTCGTTCTGGGTTTCCTGTACCGGCAGAAACTCCACAGCCGTCACGCCGAGGCTGGCCAGATAACTCGCCTTGAGTCCGGCGCCGTAGTAGGTGCCCTGATACTGCGTGGCGATACTCGGGTCCTGTTTGGTCAATCCGCGCACGTTTACTTCGTAGATCACATCGTTTTTCTGCGCACGCGTCGGCTTCGTGCCGGTGCTTTGCGTGCTCGGCGCCAGCACGATGCCCTTGGGCGCATACGGGCCGCTGTCGATCATTCGATACGCCGTTCCGAATGACGAATCGACGGTGCCGCCGGTCGCAAAGATATCGGCATTCTGATTCTGCGCGTTGAGCGGATCCTGGCTGATTTCCCGTGCGTAGGGATCGAGCAGCAACTTGTTTGGATTGAAGCGATTGCCATTCGAATCGACGTCGGAGACGAAACCAACGGACGATCCCTTCGTCCAGCTCGCCGAATACGTCCAGTTCGGCCCCCATGCGCGATAACCGTAGTAAACCGCACCGGTAATGCCTGCCCCTGTAATGGACGACACCGGCACAACCACTTGCCAGACGCCGCCGCCCTCATTGGTGAGCGCATACGTTGCCGATTCCTGCGCACCGTAACCATTGGCGTAGAGATACAACACCATGTGAGTTGCGTTGGCGGAATAGACGCGAAAGGTGATTTGCGTCTGCTGCGAGTTGTAACTGGCGCCGAGATTCATGCTGTCGATCGACGCATGAGCGGGCTTTACGGATGCTACGAAAAGGCTGGCGCAAACCAGCCACGCAGCAAAAATCTTCAGACACTTCATTCGGGTCTGCCTCCATCCTGGTTCGTTGATGAACAGGTGCAACAGCCGTGTGCGTGTTCTCCCCAACACACTCACTGCCGTTTGGAAGGCCAGATCTATCGCGCGCTTTTTCGGCGATACGAGATGACTATGCGGCAGCCAGTGCGGCGCATAGTAGGAAGCATCGCAGTGCAGCAACCAGCGTATGCATACGTATTCATTGCATCGCGTTGCCGATAAGTGTGAAGGCTGCGTCGTTTGGACAGCGACTTCAGCCAGTCTCCCTCAATAAAGTGCGCGAGAAGGAATCGCAATAAGTTGCCGAAGCAACCTCACCATGGTGCCGCGACGATCGAGATCGATTCCCAATAGACGGGGACTTTCGATCCGCGCGAGTCGACTGCCGTCAGCGAGCTCGGATGTGCCGAGGGCTTCCAGTTTTCGGAGCGAAGGAAGTCGAGCGCGACGGTCAGGTTGTCTTGCAGTGCCGGTACGGCATCGCGAGTTATGTTTTGAAGACCGACATGTATACACGTCGACTTCATGGCTTCGTAGGCAGAGATGATGTGATAGTGATCTCTGATCAACAGACCCGCGAACGTCTTGTCGAACGCATCGCCGTTGAGTGACTGCAATGCAGTCAGCGTTGCGTCGTTGCCGGCGACAGCCGGCTTCGCCTTGTCTTGCGGGTGGGCTGCTGCGAAGACTTGAGCAAGCTTCGCATCGAGGGTCGTGCGCTCCTGGATGATCGTGTTGGCCAGCGCAAGGACTTTGGGATTGGTCGACTTCTTCAAGGCCATCTGCGCCATCGCGATCTGCGCTGCGTCGTCGGACATGGCGCGACTCAAGAACGCCTGTTCCTCCGGACTGAGCGTCTGGTTCTCGGCAGCCGATGCAACGCCCCCGGCTAGCGTAAGACACAGCATCACCAGTGTGATTGAGACGAGCGTAGTGAGATTGGCGAAGCGCATCGCTGTATCAACCTTGTCGCACGAGCCATTGAGCCCCTTGGCAACCAATGTGGACTTTCAATAGTTCACTTTGCGTTTGATTTTCGTCAGCTACGTATGTGGACGCCGATTTGGTTTGCGTTCCTTCGGGAAGCTCAATGCTTCGTGAGCTAGGCATGAGGTGAGCCATCACCCTGGGCATCGATATGCCTGCGGATGGGGAAGGTCAGTTTTTGGGCGGACTTGGGGTGGCTTGCTCGATAGGAAATTAGTCAATAAAGTTGACAGTTAAGACTGTGGACTAATTGCTGCCCATGAGCGAACCCAAATCCGAGGCCCGGTACGAGGATGTCGTGCTGCCAGCCCTTTTGCGGCATGCCCGAAACACGTACGGCGCCGCCATGCGCCGCGCTCTCGAAGAAGGGGGCTACGACGATGTGCCAGGAAACGGCCTGTATGTCATCGGCGGTCTCGCTATGGGCGCCGGCGGGGTGCCGCTCGGGCAACTCATCCGGGAATTGCGTATTTCCAAACAGGCCGCAGGCCAGCTCGTCGACACACTCGTGACACGCGGTTATCTGGAACGCGCCGTCGATCCACAGGACCGCCGCAAGTTAACCGTGACGTTGAGCGAACGTGGACGCGCCGCCGCCGCCGTTCAAGCCGCGGCGCGCGAAAAGGTCGATGCGGCATTGATGGCCATGGTCGGCGCCGACGATATCCAACGCGCGCGTCGAACGCTGGCCGCGCTAATCGACATAGGGCGCCAATGGGATGGACAACCCGACGACTAAACCCGCCGACATACAGATCGCGCGCGGCGCATCGCGCGCGAATGCATCTTGGCGCAACGCATTGCGGGCTGCAGGAATTCCTGCAGCGCTCACCGTTGTGGCGACCATCGCAGCGTTCTGCACGGTTTACGTCATCTCCAAGCCCTTTCAGGCGGGCCCCAACGCCGCCATTCTCGCGGCGGTGCTCGCACTCACACAAGGACGGCGACGCGCATCAAGCGATCATTCGCCATGGGTAAAGCTGATCACGTTTCCCATCGTCGCCGTGGGTGTCAGTGCAATCGGCTGGCTGTTGCACAACACCTTTGCTATCGGAGCCGCCGTATTTATCGCAGCCATGTCGTTCTCGATCTGGTCGCGGCAATGGGGCGAAACAATGAGGCGCATCGGCAGCATTGCCGCGTTGCCACTGGTGGCCGTGCTTATTGCACCGGCACCGCCGCATGCGCCGGGTGGGCATCTGATCAACCTCTTTCTCGTCATCGTCGCAGGCGTAACGGCTTACGCGTGGATGATTGCTCTCGCTGAAATCGCAAAGCGTGCTGGAGTGGCTGTCAGTACGCCAGCGAAGTTCGTAACTAACGTCGTCGAATCGCAACGAAAGAAGGGGACGCTATCGCCCCACACGCGCATGGCGATACAGATGGCCGTTGCGCTAACGACGGCTTTCGTCATGGGACGCCTCTTTTTTGCGCACCACTGGGGCTGGGTCGTACTCACCGCGTTTATTGTCAGCAGCGGAAGCGTCAGCCGCGGTGATGCGGTCTATAAGGGATTTCTTCGCCTCGGAGGCGCCGCAGCAGGCACGCTGGCCGCGGCATGGGTGCAACACATGTATGCGCCGCATGGTCCGGCAGCTGCCGGGTTGATCTTCGGCGCGCTGTTCGTCGGCCTGTGGTTGAGAGAGATCAACTATGCGTGGTGGGCCGCCTGCATGACGCTCGTTATCGCGGTGCTCCAATCGACTGGGGCAGGTGCCGATGCATCCATCTTGCAATTACGCTTGTCGGCAATTCTGATTGGCGCGCTATGCGGTGCCGGCGCCACATGGTTTGTGCTGCCGATTCCAACGGAGTCGCTGGTGCGCCGTCGCATTGCCGATGCATTGCTCGCACTCGATGAGTTCGCATCGGTGGACGACAACTCCATCGAGGAGCGGGACAAAAAACTGCAGACTTTTCGGGAGCACATCGTACGACTGGACGGTGTGGCAGCACCCGTGGAGTTTCATCGGCATGTACTGCTTCAGCATGGGAACGCCAACCATCCCGCGACATGGATCCATCTGATGAAGCGATGTGCGCATCGCATAGACGCTTTTGACGGCTCGCAAAAGGATCTGGTCCGCGCCATTCGTCTTACCCGAAAGACGCTCGGGCAGCGCGAGTTGCCATTATCCGATCCGCTGCAACGTCTGAATGCATTATTGGATGGTCGCGAAAGGCAATAGGCCAAAAAGTCAGAGCGCATTTCCTGCTGGAAACTCACTCTGACCTCTTTCCCATTCTAAAAATGTTTGGTGAAGCCGAGACTCAGGGCGTTGTCGTGCAAGCGGCCTGCGAAAAGACCCTGATAGTCCGCATAAAGGCTCCACGACGCGCCCGCTTCGGCAGTGATGCGCGCGTCCGCCGTGCCGAGGCCTCGTCCCTGTGCGGCACCGGGCAGTGCGAACGTTGTGCCGTCTTGCGTGGCGACTTGCACGATCGGTGTTGTCGTGTTGCGGGTGTCATAGCGGTAACCCAGGCTCACCTGTGGCACATACGTCACACCGTGCGCCGCGAAGCTGTGCTCGATCGCCATGACGGCATAGGGTTGCAAGGTGATGTAGCTGCTACGTGAACCGGTGACGGGGAAGTAAGGTGCTGCGGCGTTGGTGCTGACCAGCGCCTCATTGAAACCATCCAATGTCTGACGTTGGTAAAGCGCGCCGACTTTAGGTGTCAGTTGCCATTGCGACAGCTGCAATGGCCATGCGGCCTGCAGCGCACCGGAAAGCATGTTGCCATCGGGTGTGGATGTCGCCGTGCCGATGCCGCTGGCGCGATTGAAGCGATACTCGCTGTGCATGCCATCGATAACGGCAGAGAGCACGAGCGGGCCAGCGTTGGCATAGGCATACAGGCCGCCGTGGACATCGTCGACGCGACCGTTGCCGCCGAGTTTGTCGTTGCCACCTATCTGTCCTGCACCTGCTTGCACGCCAAGATGCACGGCGTCGCCAAAGGTATGGTCGGCACCGCCGAGCAAGCCGAATGCGGTGCTGTTCAAGCCGTCGGCGCCACCCAGGGAAATGTTGGAGCCGGTGTACTGCGCCCATGCGCCGGAACCGCACGATGACGATGTCACGTTTTGCATGGACGGTGCGTTGCCGACACCACAATTCGTATCGTGCGACATCAACGACACGTCTAGCACGGAACCGAGATCTTGCTGGCCGGCGACATTCTGGCTACGCATCAGGTTGCCATACAGGCTGCCGTCCAGTGGAGGTATTTTCATGCCCGAAGGGCCCGTGGACGGGGACGCCAACACCAATTCGGCTTGCGTGCCGCTGTAAGTGATTTGCGAGGAGAGCGAAGCCGGCACGGTGGAATTGACCGTGGCGAACGTGCCACTCAACGCACCGGCTTGAACGAGCGTGAATTTGCTCGCGCCGTACGTGCCAGGTGCGTAGATCAAATCCAGCGTACCCGCGAGGTTTGCGTTGCCGCTGACAACCAGCATGGATGCCTGCGCAGGCGTTACATCGAGCTGGAGCGCGCCATCGGCATTTTGTGTGTAATTGCCGTTGATGGCGAGTGTGCCCAGCGAGCCGCCCGGCCAGACGATGCCATCGTTCACGACATCGCCCTCGACGCTGCCGTGACCGCGTAACGTACCGGCAGTTTCCACATCCACGGAGCTGGCGATCGACGCTGTCGACGCATGATTGCTGTCGCCCACTTCCAGTGTCCCCGCAGCGATCGTCGTGCTGCCGCTATAGGTATTGGCGCCATCCAGTATCAGCGTGCCGCTACCTGTTTTGGTCAGACTGCCGCTACCGCTGATGGCGCTGCCGTAAGTACCGTCGCTGGTTTGATTGAAGACAAGCACGGCGTTGTCGGTGATCGCACCCTGCAGGCTGACAGCGTTGCCTTGCAATGTACCTGCATTGATCGTGGTGCCCCCGCTGTACGTATTGGCGCCACTTAGAATCAACGTTGCATTGCCATTCTTGGTGAGACTGCCGCTGCCGGCAATCGCTCCGCCAAGCGTCAAGTCGTTGCTGCCCGACACGTCGAGCGCATTGCCAAGATTTACGTTATTGGCAATCGTCAGCGCATGGCTTGCATCGAGTGACGCGCTGCCATTGACCGACAACGTACCCGTACCAAGCGCATTGTTGTTGCCGACGATCAGTGTGCCGGAAGTCGCACTCACGCCGCCGGTGAAGGTATTGGCGGCATTCAACGTCAGCGTGCCTGACCCGCTGATGCTTACACTTCCGCTACCGGAAACCAGGCCATTGAGCGTCAGCGACTGACTGCTGCCATCGGTTATCGCTGCATTGAGCGTTATGTTATTGGACACACTGACCGCAGTCGTCGCGCCAATCGTCGATGCTGCTGACACCGTCAATGCGCCCGTGCCCAGCGCATTGTTGTTGCCGACGATCAAGCCGCCCGCGTCGAGCGTCGTGCCGCCGGTAAAACTGTTGTCGCCAGCAAGTGTTTCCACGCCGCTACCATTCTTGACTATGCCACCTGCGCCACTGATAACGCCGCTGAAACTCTGATTGCTTGCATCGCCGAAGCTCAGTGAATTTGCGCCAAGATTGATGTTGCCGCCGCTACCGGAAAGTGCGCCGACCGTCTGATTGCTGCTCGCTGCCGACATATCCAGCGTGCCCGTGCTGCCTATCGTCACCGCGCCCGTGGCAGCAAGACTGCCACCCGTGCCGATAGCGAGCGCGCCATTGTTGATGGTGGTGCCGCCTGTATAGGTATCGGCGCCGGTCAGCGTCAGCGTCGCATTGCCATCCTTCGTCAGGCTGCCGCTGCCGGCTATGGTGCCGCTCAGCGTCAGTGCATTGCCGCCAAGCACATCGAGCGAACTGCCCGCGCCGAGATTTACATTGTTGGCAGCATTCACCGCAGCGCTTGCATCGAGCGACACGGCACCGCTGACATTCAATGCGCCGGTGCCAAGCGCTGCATGGTTGCCCAGTACCAGACCACCGGCGTTGAGAGCGACACCACCGGCGAACGTGTTGGCGCCACCCAGTGTCTGTACGCCTGCACCATTTTTGACGAGACCGCCGGTGCCACCGACCGTGCCATTGAACGTCGTGTTGCCTACACCATCTAGCGTCAACGTGTTGCCGCCGAGATTCACATTGCCTGTAGTGCCGGCGAGCGACCCGATGGCCTGATTGCCGCTCGCAGAAATATCGAACGCGCCGCTGCCGCTCAGGGTGACTTCACCGGTTGCGCTCAGGCTACCCCCGGCACCCAACGCCAACGTGCCTGAGGTGATCGTCGTGCCGCCGGTGAATGTATCCGCACCGCTCAGGGTCAGCGTCGCCGCACCGCTCTTGGTCAACTCGCCGGTGCCGGAAATCACGCCGCCAAGCGTCATCGCATTGGAACCGAGCACATTCAAGCCCGCGTTGGCATTGAGCACGATGTTGTTCGCAACATTCACTGCCGTCGTGGCATCCAGTGTCGCTGCGCCGTTGACCGCCACCGCACCGGTGCCGAGCGCATTGTTGTTGCCCAGCAACAGGCCACCGGCATTGAGCGCTACACCACCGCTAAAGGTGTTCGCTCCACCAAGCGTCTGCACGCCCGCGCCGTTTTTGATCAAGCCGCCAGCGCCGCCGATCGTTCCATTGAAACTGGCGTTGCCGATACCGCCCAGCGTCAGGGTATTCGCGCCAAGCGCTACGCTGCTGCCGGCAACGCCATTCAATGAACCGATGGCTTGATTGCCGCCTGCAGAAATATCGAAAGCCGTACCTGCCGCGACGAGCGTCAGGGCACCGCTGGATGAGAGACTGCCGCCCGCACCGATGGCGAGCGTCCCCGCATCGATGGTCGTGCCCCCGGTGAAGGTGTTGTCGCCGGTCAACGTTTCCGTGCCGGTGCCTTGCTTGATCAAGCCACCTGTCCCAGCAATCGAACCGGCGAAGACACCGTTGGTGGGAGCACCGACGACGATGTCATTTGCGCCCAGATCGACCGCGCCGCCACCGATCAGTGAGCCGACCGTCTGCGCACCGTTGCCGGCAGAAAGATCCAGCGTGGAACCCGTGGCCAGAATGACGGTACCGGTGCTGCTCAGGCTGCCCCCAGCACCCAGCGCCAACGTACCCGAATTGACGAAGGTACCGCCTGTGTAGGTGTTGGTGCCGTTCAACGTCAAGACCGCGGAACCATTTTTGACGAGGCTGCCAGTGCCTGACAACACGCCATTGAGCGTAAGCGCGTTGCTTCCTTCGATGCTGAGGCCGGCATTGAGATTGATGTTGTTGTTCAGCGTGACGGCGTTGTCGGAATCCAGCGATGCGTTGCCACCGACCGTCAGGGTACCCGTGCCGAGTGCGCTGTCGTTGCCGACAATCACTCCACCCGCGTTGAGCGTGAGGCCAGCGCTGAAGGTGTTGGCGCCATCGAGCGTCTGCACACCCGTACCGTCCTTGATCAAACCGCCCGCTCCGTTGATCGCGCCGCCGAAACTCGTGTCGCCTACACCGCCCAAGGTCAGCGTGTTATTGCCCAGATTGACGTTGCCCGAAGCGCCAGCCAGCGAACCAATCGTCTGATTGCCACCTGAGGAAATATCTAGCCCGCCGCCGCCGCCGGCAAACGTTACCGCGCCGGTTGCGGCAAGACTGCCGCCTGCGCCGATCCCCACGTTGCCAAACAAAATGTTCGTGCCCCCGGTAAAGGTATTTGCACCGGTGAGAACAAGCGTCGAGTTGCTATGCATGGTGAGGCTGCCGGCGCCGGAAATGACGCCGCTCAGCGTCATTAAGTTGCCGCCCGTTATGGTGAGTCCGGAACCTGCGCCAAGCGCGAAGTTGTTGCCCAGATTCACGCCGGGACCGGCTGCAGCCAGGGTGACTGCTCCGTTGACATTCACGTTGCCGGTACCGAATGCGCTGTTGCTGCCGATAATCACGCCGCCCGCATTGAGCACCACGCCACCGCTGAACGTGCTGCTGCCAACCAAGCTCTGCGTGCCGGAACCATCTTTGATCAGGCCGCCGGTACCGCTGATGGAACCGGCAAAGAAGCTGTTACCGACGCCACCGAACGTCAAGGTGTTGCCGCCGAGCGCAACCGTTGTGCCGCTCGTGCCATTCAGCGCACCGATGGTCTGATTACCTGCAGCAGAGATATCGAATCCTGCGCCTGCGTTTGCAAGATTTACCGCAGTGTTCGGAGCGAGGCTGCCGCCGGCGCCCAACGCCAACGTGCCGGCGTTGATGGTCAATTCGCCGGTAAAGGTATTCGCGCCGGTGAGCGTTTCCGTGCCGGTGCCTTGCTTGATCAGACCACCCGTTCCACTGATCGCACCGCCAAAAACCATATTGTTGGCGGTGCCGAAGGTCAGCGTGTTGGCGCCCAACAAAATGCTGGTGCCCGCGACGCCAGACAGATCGCCGACGGTTTGATCGCCAGCGGCGGCGGATATATCGAACGTTGCACCCGGACCATCGAGATCGAGTGCTCCCGTAGTGCTGAGGTTTCCATCTGCGCCCAAGGCAACCGTTCCGGCGTTGATGTCCAGGGCGCCTGAAAATGTATCGATGCCGTTGAGCATCAACGTGGAAGCGCCATTCTTGATCAGGCCGCCCGTTCCGGAAATCGTGCCGTTCAATGTAAGCGTCTGTCCGCCGAGCAAGGTAAGCGAACTGCCTGCGATGAGGTTGATGTTGTTGTCGAGGTTCAGCGCGGACGTCGAGCCATCCAGATTTGCCGCACCGTTGACAATCAGGCTGCCCGTGCCCAACGCATTGCTGCTGCCCAGCAGCAGCGTGCCCGCATCCAGCGTCACACCGCCATTGAAAGTGTTGCTGCCGTTCAAGGTCAACAGGTTGATCGGGCCGTTTTCGATCAATCCACCAGCGCCTGAAATCGTGCCGTTGAGCGTGATGTTCTGCGAGCTGTTCAACGTCAGTGCAGAACCTGCGCCCAGGTTGATCTGATTGGCGATCGTCAATGGCGCCGTTCCGTTCAACGATGCGTTGCCATTCACGTTCAACGCGCCGACTCCGAGTGCCGCGCCGTTGCTCAGCAAAATGCCGCCTGCATCGAGCGTGATGCCACCCGCGAACGTGTTGGAACCATTCAATGCCAGCAGTGCCGGGCCATCCTTGATTAAACCGCCATTACCGGAAATCACGCCGTTGAAAACGAGCGATTGACCGCCGAGCAGATCCAGGTTGTCGCCGCTGCCGAGATTGACGTTATTGGCCAGCGTCAACGCCGCCGTGCCATCCAACGTCACGATGCCGCCCACCGACAACACACCCGTGCCGAGCGACGCGCTGTTGCCGAGCAGAAGACCGCCCCCATCCAGCACCGTGCCGCCGCTGAATGTGTCGCTACCGCCCAGGGTCTGCACACCTGCACCAAGCTTGACCAGACCGCCTGTGCCGATAACGGTGCCATCGAATGTGGTGTTGCCCAAGCCATCGAGCGTCAGCGTATTGGCGCCGAGATTGACGAGGCCACCCGAACCGGCCAGCGAACCGATCGACTGATTGCCTGCCAGCGAAAGATCGAGCGTGGTTCCTGCGGCAAGACTGATGCCGCCGACGGGGGAGAGGTTGGCACCCGCAGCCACGTCCAACGTGCCGTCATTGATCAACAGGCTGCCGCTGAGCGTATCGATGCTGCCCAGCGTCAGCACGCCAGCGCCGTTCCAGCTCAGATTGCCGGCGCCGGACAGGTTGCCAAAAAGCGTCAGTGAGTTACTGCCCAGCAGACTGAGCGTCCCGGTGTTGATCGCGATCTCGTTGTCGAGACTGAAAGCGACTAAGTTATCCAGCGAAGCACTGCCGTCCACTGTCAACGTGCCCGCACCGAGCGCGCTGACATTGCCAAGCACCAGTGTGCCCGCCGTCACGTTCACACCACCAGTAAAGAGGTTGGCCCCGCTCAACGTGATCGGCGCGGTATCGCTGATGTTCAACCCGCCCGGGCCCGAGAGCGTACCGGCAAGCGTAAACGCGTTGCTTCCTTTCAGCGAAAAGACCGCATTCAACGAGAAATTGTTGGCGAGCAACACACCCACGGCAGCCGACTCGATGCCGCCACCGAATACGTTGACGGTTCCGCTTCCAAATACACCAGCGCTATTGAAATTGACCAGGCCATCGTTGAACGTCGCACTGCCGCTGACCAGATTGCCCTGCAAATTCCATGTGCCGCTGTTGACGGTGAGTCTCTGGAAGTCGAGATAGTTGCTCGCACTGATCGTGGTAACGGCACCGCCCGTACCTGATCCGGGCCCCGTCGGCGAATTCTGCAATACCAGTAGATTCCCGGTGCCCGAGCCTGCATCCACGTTGCCGGCCGCGGCGAAATTGACCGTGCTGGCGCCGATTGTCATCGTGCCGGCCGTGCTCACGCCTGCATCGGTGACACTCGAACCGGACACCGCGGTAAACGTATTGCCGGCAGCGCTATTGCCAAGATAGACACTGCCGTTGATCGTGCCCGCGTTGAGGAACGTATTTCCTACACCAGCTGTCGACGGCGCGAGGAATCCGATGCGTCCGGTGACCGTTCCCGTGTTGGTGAAATTCATCTGGCCGCCGCCGTAGCTGACGATCGCCGGTGCATCTGCAGTGGTAAAGGTACCGACACCAAAAATCGACATGCCGATGCTGCCGCTGTTCTGGACGGTCGTCGTACCGCCGCTGCCGTTCTGCACGATCAATGCCTGGCCGCCGAAACCATACAAGCTGGCGATATTCACCAAGCCGTTGATGACGCCGGTCGACTCGTTGTTGACGTTGATGGTGTTGGCAGTGGCATTGCCTATGACTGCGCCAGACGCAGCCAAGCTCAGGCCGCCGTTGATAGTGGGATCGATGGAGCCCTGGTTATTCAGCGTGATGCCATTGCCGTTCAATGTGAGGGACGAGCCACCCAAAAGCGGCGGAACGCTCAGCACCGCTCCGGACTGCACGTTTACCGTCACGCCATTGATGCTGCTGGCGAACGAATTGGTGTTCGATCCGGTCGCGCAGGTAACGGTCGGGCTAGATGTTGTGCACTGTGCAAAAGCGTTACGGCTTATGCCGGAAAGCAGCACGAGTGGCGCGAAGGTCAAAATGATCGTCTTCGCCAAATGCTTGCGGCGAAGACGCAGAAAATTCTGCTGACGCATAACGGACCCCCTGTAGACCCCTGCGTGGCTGGCCGTTGCAGCCAGCCACCGCATTGTGACCCTCGTCGCATACCCCGGCAAGGCCGGATGTTGCATCGCAGATGTCAGAGGCGTCGTTTCATTCGATGACACATGCATGCAACAGCGTTAAACGCGTCCTGCGACGGTCAACAGGAAGACTTCATCAAGAACCTACGGTTTTGCAGCGGCGAAAGACGCTTTTGTCACCGTTTGATGACACCGACTCATGAGGCGAAGAGGAGCCTCCCTCTCCTTCCAGCATCTCTTGCAGTTTTTTGGCGATGATTTCATCTGCAGAACTTCATTTGACAACAGCGATCTTTTTCGATTCATTGCTTTTCATACCGATATGTCATTCCTGATCGAATCAAGCACTTCGAACGGAGCCCGCGTCAACGGGCGAGGCGATATCGTTCAGCGCGCTTATCGCGTCGTCGGGCAAATGCAGATTAGCCGCAGCAAGGTTTTCGTTGAGATGCGCCATGGAAGACGTACCGGGAATGACCAACACATTCGGCGCGCGATGAAGCAACCACGCGATGGCTACCTGCATCGGCGTTGCATCGAGATGCTGTGCGACATCCGATAACGTCGACGATTGCAGCGGCGTAAACCCGCCGAGCGGAAAGTACGGCACATAGGCGATGCCGTCGCGCGCAAGATTGTTGATCAATGCATCATCGCTACGGTGCGCAAGGTTGTAATGATTTTGCACGCACACGATCGGACAGATCTTTTGTCCTTCCGCGACCTGAGTCGCCGTCACGTTGCTCAGACCGATGTGTCGGACCAGCCCTTGTCGCTGCAGATCGGCCAGAACAGTAAGGGACGCTTCAATCGATCCCTCAGCCGGTCCATGCGGACTGAACATGACGCGCAGGTTCACGACTTCAAGTACATCGAGCCCGAGATTGCGCAAGTTGTCGTGCACGGCTTGCGTGAGCTCTTCACGCGAGAAAGCCGGATTCCACGATTTGTCCTCGCCGCGCCGCGCGCCGATTTTGGTGACGATCACCAGATCATCCGGATACGGCGCGAGCGCTTCGCGGATCAGTCGATTGGTGACGTGCGGGCCGTAG
>NZ_DATHMR010000164.1:0-4231 GCF_035486915.1 Dyella sp.
CTTCATGCTCGGCGCGGCGCGTATATGGTTTGCGCTGGCACGCGACGGCCTTCTACCGGCATGGTACGCGCACATCCATCCGCGTTTCGGAACGCCGGCACGGCCCACCGTCATTCTCGGCGTGTTTACCGCCATCGTCGCCGGGCTGCTGCCGATTGGCGAAGTCGCCGAACTGGTCAACATCGGCACGCTTAGCGCTTTCATCATCATTTGCACAGCTGTGCTGGTGCTGCGTGTGCGCAAGCCGCACGTTGCGCGAAGCTTTCGCGCGCCTGCACTGGCGGTGGTCGCGCCCTTGGGTGTGCTGTTTTCGCTGCTGCTGATTTTCGGTGTGCCGTGGTCCGATACCGATGGCTGGCATCGCATTGGCGGTCTGCCGTGGATCACTTTCGAGCGCTTCATCATCTGGATGGCGCTGGGCTGCGTGATCTATTTCGGATACGGCATTCGCCATAGCCGTTTAGAAAAGGCACAGCGTAAAACCTCTTTTACGTGACCTCTGGCAGGGGAGGGGGACTGGGGCGTTGGCTCTACCATGGGTAGGTATACCTGCCACATTGGCGGGTGGTCATCCCCAGCTGTTTTCGCGGATGTTCCGCGAAAACAGTGCCTGCCCCGGAGTCACCTAGTGAAGTTTCATTCGATGCGTTTCAGCCTTCTTGCAGCAGCTGTTTTTGGAGCCATCACCCTTTCATCCATAGCGATGGCCCAGTCCGAAACTGGCGATACACCGGCCCCTGTCGATCAACCGTATGCTGGGATGCTGACGGTCAATGTGGACTTGAGCGACGCGGGCAAACGCGTCTTTCGCTCACACGAAACCATCCCGGTCAAATCCGGCGCGCTCACGCTGTTCTATCCCAAGTGGATTCCCGGCGAACATGCCCCTTCCGGCCCGGTGGAAAACGTATCGGGCCTGATCATTCGCGCGAACGGCAAACAGTTGCCGTGGCGCCGCGATCTGCGCGACATGTTCACGCTACATCTGGATGTACCCGAGGGCGTGAGCCAGCTCGACCTGGAATTCGAATTCCTGTCGCCGGGCGACGGCGAAGGCAGCAACTTCGGCGCAAGTGCATCGGCCACGCCGGACCTGGTCGACATGGAATTCAATCAGGTCGCCTTCTATCCAGCCGGCTATTACACGCGGCAGATCCAGATCCAGCCCACGGTCGAATTGCCGGAAGGCTGGAAATTCGGTTCGGCGCTGCAAGTGGATAGCCAATCGGGCAACACGACTCACTTCAAGCCGGTGAGCTTCAACAACTTCGTCGACTCGCCGCTGATTGCGGGCGCAAACTTCAATCGCGTCGATCTCACGCCGAGCGGCGGCACGTCCGTGCATCTGAACGTCGTGGGCGATTCGGCGAAGGCCGTCAAACTCACCGACAAACAGCTCCAACAGCAACGCGATGTCGTAAAGCAAACCAACCTGTTGTTCGGTGCGCATCACTACGACCATTACGATTTCCTGCTCACGCTTTCCGATCACACCGGGCACTTTGGTCTCGAACACCACCAGTCCAGTGACGACCGCCTGCCTGCCGATTTCTTCACTGACGACGACATGCACCTGTGGGCAGCCAGCCTGATGCCGCATGAATTCGTACATTCGTGGAACGGGAAATTCCGTCGTCCAGCCGATCTGTGGACGCCCAATTTCAACGTGCCCATGCAGGACGATCTGCTCTGGGTGTACGAAGGCCTGACCGACTACTGGTGCGGTGTGCTTACCGCGCGCGCGGGACTTTGGACACCGGATCAATACCGCGATTCCATCGCCAACATCGCCGCCGACATGACGTACCGCACCGGCCGCGCTTGGCGTTCGCTGCAAGACACGGCCGATGCCGCGCCGCTCACGTATTACGGTTCCGACAGCTGGCTCAACTGGGTGCGCGACACGGACTTCTATCCGGAGGGCCAGCTGTTGTGGCTCGACGTCGATACGAAGATTCGCGAACTCAGCGGCGGCAAGCATTCGCTCGATGATTTCGCGCACGCGTTCTACGGCATGGACAACGGTAGCTACGTCACCAAGACCTACACCTTCGACGATGTCGTGAACACGCTCAACCAGGTACAGCCGTTCGACTGGAAGACATTCCTGCGTGAGCGCCTCGATTACACCGGCGGCGAACTGCCGGAGCACGGCATCGAACGCGGCGGGTGGAAACTGGTGTTCACCGACACCCAGGGCCAAGCAGAAAAAGCGTACGAAGGCATTCGTCACGTGGCCAACCTGTCGTACTCGATCGGTCTGATCGTCAACCAGAACGGCCGCATCGCCGATGTGCAATGGAACGGTCCGGCGTTCCAGGCGGGTTTGGTGCCAGGCCTGTCCATCGTCGCCGTCAACGGCCGCGATTTCTCGCTCGACAGCTTGAAGGACGCCATCGACGCGGCCAAGACCTCACAGGCTCCCATCGAGCTGCTGGTCAAGAACGTCGATGTCTACAGCACCGTGAAGATCCACTACCACGGCGGCTCACGCTATCCGCATCTGGTGCGTGGCGATGGCAAGGATGTAATCGGGGCGATTGTCGCGCCGAGAAAATAAGGCCGCTCTACGTATCGCCTTAGAACGGCCGCCTTCGGGCGGCCGTTTTATTTCCTCTCCGGCCACAGGCGAGTCAAGAATTCGCCGTTTATGCCGATACCCAATACGGGCAAGTACCACCGCGATTCCCGCAGCGGAATTTGCGGGAAATTTGAGCCAATTGGGGTCGGTCGAGGGGAACTATGCTGGCATTCTGGAAGCGACTATTCGGACGCGAGGAGCCAAGAGAGCGGCCACGTCTGGGCGTGGTGCTTTCATGGCCCGAACCGCTCGCACCCGAAGCATTGCCGGCGGCACCCGATAGCGCCGAAGTCCAGGACGCGTTCTATCGCATGCTTCTTGGAATGCCCGAATCCGAGGTCGCCGACATGCGGCCGCAGGAGCAATTGCTGCTCAGGCGATTTGATGAGCTCTGCGGCGGCGAGCGTTTCGACATCACCACGTTGCCGCGGCTGCCCGAAGTGCTGCCGCAGTTGCTGCGTCTGCTTAAAAGCGAAGATTCCGACGGCATCAAGGTCGCCAAACTGATCGGACGAGATCCGGTGCTCGTGGGCGAAGTGATGCGTGTCAGTCGCAGCGCCCACTACCGCACGGCCAGGCCCATCAGCAGTCTGCAGCATGCGGTCGTGCTGCTCGGTCACGAAGGTTTGCGTCGCCTGGTCACGATGCATGTCATGAAGCCGATACTCAAAGGTAGTGCCGGGACGGTGGGGCATACGGCCGGCCAGCAGCTTTGGGATCATGCGGAACGTTGCGCACAGGCGTGCACGTATCTGGCGAAGGGATACAACGATCCCTTTGAAGGTTATCTCGCGGGTGTGGTCAGCAATGCGGGTGTGGGTGCGATGATTCGCGTGCTCGATCAGGAAGCGCCGACGTCGCTTGGCGTCTTCAGCCGTGAATTTCTCGACAGTTTTGTAAGGATGGCCAATCACCTGACATTGCGGGCGGCGAAGCATTGGGAATTGCCGTTGCCTGTTGTGGATGCGTTGCGCGAGCAGCTTGAGTTGCGCGTAAAGCCGCCTGTGAGTGAGTTGGGTAATGCACTGGCTGCGGCCGATCATGTGGCGATGGTGCAGATGCTTGAAGATAACCATGTGATCGATCCGGGGATGACGGCTGCGCGTGGCCGGGTTGATAAGTTGCCGGATGCGTTAGTGGATCGGGCGTTGCAGGATTTGAGGAGGGGGTTTCGGCAGCGCGAGGCTTATGCGGGATGAGTGTTGATTTTCGCGTTGTCCCTGGACGTCGTTACTGACCCTACTTGCGACTCCGTATATCCCGTCATTCCAGCGAAGGCTGGAGGCGTTTTACAACAGCGAAGCTGGTCATCTAGTGACTTGGGTTTTCCTTTGTGCGTTACGGCTAGATTGCTCGCCTGCGCGGCGGGCGTTTCGCCCGCCTGCCGGCGGCCGAGTTACTTTTCTTTGCTTGTCCACGCACACGCAGGAGCGTGTGCGAACAGCGAAGCTGGCCCGAAGGGCGCAGGGCATGGATGCCCGGAGTCAAGAAAGAGTAACCAAAAGAAAGGACACCCCGGAGAGCGCGCCCTACGGGTGCGCGAACGGGTTACGGGGTTTTTCGACAGCACTTCCTGTGCTGGCGAAAAACTGGCTGGCATCCGTGCCAGCCACCCTTCGGGCTTTCCTTCACCCGTTCGCCGCGCTCTAC
>NZ_DATHMR010000165.1:0-17701 GCF_035486915.1 Dyella sp.
CAAGCGCGACAACAAGAATGGCGGCGCATGGATGGACAACTTCGTTGGTCAGTCCAAGCTGCTAGGCACCAAGCCGGTCATCTACAACGTGGCCAACTTCACCAAGCCCGCCGATGGTCAGCCTGCGCTGCTGTCGATGGATGACGTGATCACCATGTTCCACGAATTCGGCCACGGCCTGCACGGCCTGTTTGCCGATGAGCAGTACCCGACGCTATCGGGCACGCAAACCGCGCGCGACTTCGTCGAGTTCCCGTCGCAGTTTAACGAACACTGGGCGACCGACCCGAAGGTGTTCGCCAACTACGCGAAGAACTACAAAGACAACTCGCCCATGCCACAGCCGCTGGTCGACAAGATGAAGAAGGCCGGCCTGTTCAACAAGGGCTACGACATGACCGAGCTTGTCGCTGCCGCGATGCTCGACATGAACTGGCACATGATCAGTGCCGATGAACCCAAGCAGGATGCCGATGCCTTCGAAACCGCTGCGCTGAAGAAAGACGGCGTGGATCTTTCCTACGTGCCGCCGCGTTACCGTTCCAGCTACTTCCTGCACATCTGGAGCAATGGTTACTCGGCCGGCTACTATGCCTACCTGTGGACGCAGATGCTCGCTGACGATGCATTCGAAGGCTTCAAGCAACACGGCGGCCTGACGCGCGACAACGGCGACCGCTTCCGCGCCATGATTCTCTCGCGCGGCAACACCGTCGAACTGTCAAAGCTCTACAAAGACTGGCGCGGTCAGGATCCCAGCATCGAGCCGATGCTGATGGATCGCGGTTTGAAGCAGGATCAGACGAAGTAATTTTTCTATCGCAAAGTAATGTAAAAAGGGCCGGCATCGCGTCGGCCCTTTTTTTGTCTCGCATATCACGGATATTTTGTAGTCGTTCCGCCGTCGGCAGCCTCAAACGTAGTACGCGCCAACTATCATTGAACCGGGGCTCTCTTACATGAATAAGCGCTTGGATGATGTTTTCAGTCAGGCCGACGAACAACTCAGGGAACTAGAGTCGGAAATTCACGAGAAAGAGTCTGCGCAAGCACCCGAGCAGGAAATCGATCGGGAAACGGCGCGCCAGTTGCAGTCGGATATTGCCAATGGCGCCCTTAAAAAGCGTCATCGCTACGTGTTGGCCTTCACCAGCGTTTTGATGGCTCTCTATTTGGCGGCGCAAATTTACGTGATGGCGACCGCACCTCGAACGACAGGTCCTTATCATATGGTGATAGGTACCGTGCAAAGCAGATTTGTTTTTTCGCCGGGGAGAATGCGCTGGGGAAGTCGGACAGCTTCGAAAGTTATGCTGCCTAATGGCAGCGTCGTGATCGTACCCATCGATTCTGGAAACCTGCCTCCGGTTGGCACTCCCGTCGCCCTACGTGTTTACGATACGGGTGCCGTCAGGCTCTATCAATCCATGTAGGTCGTGGACTGTCTCGAGATTCCCTTTGACGAAACCTGTCGAAGGAATCTGGACACGTCATCACGACAAACGGTTCAGTTGAGCAGGTAGTCCTGATCCTGGCTGCGAATATGGCCCGGGCAAACGCCGCTGACACGCTTGAACAGGCGCCGGAAGGCAGCTTCGCTGCTATACCCGAGCTGTTCGGCGATCGACGCCACCGACAGTTGACGGTCGCGCAGCAACCGCTCGGCGACGCTGACGCGCCATTGCGTGACGTATTGCATCGGCGGGACTTTCATCAGTTGTGCAAAACGCTCGGCAAACGCGGAGCGTGACATGCACGCGAGTGCTGCCATGCATTGCATGGTCCATGCGTGACCGGGATTTTCGTGCACGGCGCGAAGCACTTTGCAGATGCGTGTGTCGGCCAATGCGGCGAAGAGTCCGCGATGATCGGTCTGGCGTTGGGCAAAATCGCAGATGGCCAAGGTAAAGAGTGTGTCGGCGAGTTTGTTCAAAAGCACCTGGCGGCCGGCCAGTCCCGAATTGGCGACATCGACCATCATGGTCGACAAACTCCGGAACACGTTGTCGGCATGTGCGGCACGCACCACAAAGCATGCGGGTAACGCGTGACTCAGTGGATGCATGGTGTTACTGGAGAAGTGCAGTTCGCCGCAAATCAGGCTGGTGGACGATGTCGGGTCATCCGATGTCGCGCTCAAGCGGTGGGGATCGCCATGCGGAAACACCACCAGATCGCCTGCTTGGAGCTGCAAGGCTTCCGTCAGGGCAGGGCTTTCCACAAGGCACTCGCCAGTGCCGACGAGATGGAAAAGTCCGCAGTCGTAGCGTGGTTCATCCATGAACCAGGAACCGCAGTATTGCAGCTCCGCCACGATATCCACACGTAACATCGATTGACTAAGCAGCGATTCCAGGGCCGGTTCGACGGGCAACGGGCGTGGGCTGCTGGCAAGCGCGGGGGTGTGCTCGATGTACATGGGCAACGCTTCCGTGACGGGGCTCTAACCTTTATTCGCCGGAAGTGGGGGCCGGTTACATCGGGAATCGGTCAGTCGGTCGCCCAGCCATGGATAAGCCCGGCCTCCAGCCACCTTTGCAGCAGCAGGACCATCCGGGACATGGCGGCGGCCTCGTCATGGTGGTTGGCCAGCCGCCCGCACATCGCCGCGAACGTATCGCCCTCGAGCGCTGCGCTCAGGACATGCCATTCGTCGCGATCCAGCGTGCGGTAGTGAACGGTCGTCTCTTTGCGCCAAACCAGAATCTGGCGCGCCCGCGTAAAACGACGCAAGCGGGGGCGCTTGGCGCCAGCGTCTGCGGCGCGTCGAAACGCACCGACGTTGTGACTGACGGTGAGCACGCGCAGATGTTTCTGCATGCTCAATCGCAGGTTGGCCCAAGCATTCGGCGGCACGGCGGACAGATCGCCCATACCTATGCTGCGTTCGTCTTCGGCGTCGAAGGCCGTGGAAATCGCCCAATCGACGTACGCTATCTCGGCGAGTTGAGGCTTGTCGCACCAGGGCTGCGTTTCATCGAGAAAGGAGGGTAGGTCGGCGCCGTACCAACGGATGTTGTAATGCTCCGACGGGTGCACCTTGACGTAGCTGTCGAGCAGCGCGTGGAATCGCCTGCCAGCCATGCATTGCAGGCCGGTGAATTCGTTCTTCAATGCATCGTGCAAGCGCACGCGATACCCATGGTGATAAACCGAAAGCCGATCCTCGGCACCGGCGATCTCATCGCTGCGAATCGCGCGAAGCTTTGCCGCTCTGTCTGCGAGCACCGCCTGCAGCATCTGTTGCTGGATAGATTGCAGCGAGCTCATGCGGCATCCCGCAAAAGCGGTTCGGCCAGCGCACGTGCATGATCGAGCTCGGACATCAGTTCGGAAAGCGGCGGGAAGTTGTCGTCGCGTTCGATCATGGTCGACACACGGCCGAAGCGTCGTACGGCTTCGATGTAGAGATCCCACACGGCGTTCGATACCGGCGCATCGTGCGTATCGATAATCAGTTTCTCGCCCTGTTCATAGCCGGCGAGATGGAATTGCTGGACGCGCGAGGGGGGAATGCCGCGCAGATAGTCCAGCGACGAGAAGCTGTGGTTCTGTGCGCTGACGTGCACATTGTTGACGTCGAGCAGAATCAGGCAATCGGCACGTTCCGCGACGGCGGCGATAAATTCCCACTCGGTCAATTGCGAGTCGGCGAAGCTAACGTAGCTGGACACGTTTTCCAGCAGGATGCGGCGCTTGAGCCTGTCCTGCACACGAAGCACGCGGCTGACGACGTGATCGAGCGCTTCTTCGGTATACGGTAATGGCATCAGGTCGTGCAGATTGATGCCTTGCACGCCCGTCCAGCAAAGATGATCGGATACCCATGCAGGCTCGACGCGCTCTGCTAGTGCAGCGAGTCGTGCCAAATAATCTTCGTCCAGCGGATCGGTGCTGCCAATGGACAGCGACACACCGTGCATGACCAACGGAAAACGTTCGCGAAAGCGATCAAGCCACACGAGCGGCAAGCCGCCATCCACCATGTAGTTTTCCGAAACGATTTCCAGCCATTGGACCTTGCCCGGATTGGCCAGCAGCGCTTCGTAATGTTCCACGCGCAGGCCAAGCCCGTAACCGAGGTAAGGCAGTGCTCGAGACGATATGGCGGATGTCATGGCGATGACTTTGTCGGCAAGGAAGGCGGGACTCGCGTGGCTTGCGAGCCCCGCCGGGTCGATCACTTCTTCACAGCCGCCTGTGCTGCGGTGCAGTCGGCCTGCGACTTCTGCATGGTGAAGCCCTGGCCCTTGCACGAATTCTGACCCTTGCAGGAGTTCGACGCCTGCTTGCACGCGCCCTGGCCTTTACACGCCGAGGAGTTGACGCACTTGACCATGGCCTGATCGCCCGCAGGCGCACCGACCGGCGCGGCGTTGACCGCTGCTGCGGCGAACAGACCGGCCACCATCACGGCCATAGCGCTGGCGTTGACTGTCTTGATCTTCATAGTTGGCTCCGTTGAAAAGTTATGTTCGCCGCAGTGCGGCAAAAAGTGGGGAGTTGTCTCGGCCGTTTCGCATGAAGGCGGCGAAGTGGTCTCGACAGCGTTGATTGTGTTGAAGCAGGCAGGTTATGGCTGCCTCCGTCCATCCCTCTTTTATGCCCGATCGTCCAGTCTGCATCGAGTGCCGCCACCGCTGGACCCAGGGCAAGAAAGCCTGGACGCCGGAACATGGCATGCACCTGCGGGCGCCCGCATCATGCGCCTACTTCATTTAAGGA
The DNA here is from genome assembly GCF_035486915.1 of Dyella sp. Classification (GTDB taxonomy): domain Bacteria; phylum Pseudomonadota; class Gammaproteobacteria; order Xanthomonadales; family Rhodanobacteraceae; genus Dyella_B. The sequence continues at coordinate 4,726 of NZ_DATHMR010000165.1, forward strand.
AACATGACGATGCAAACGTTTATCGCGACGAAAGCTTCATGGGCACTCGCCTTGCTTCATCGGTGGCGCTGGCTGGGTCCGCTGGTCGTGCGACTGGTGTTCGGCTACTTCTGGCTCGAAACCGGCATTGCCAAAGTACATAACCTGGAAGGTTTTACGCAGCGCTTTGTAGGTTGGGGCATTCCGCACCCGGCGTTCAGCGCAGCGCTTTCGGCCTGGACGGAATTGGTGGGCGGACTCTTGCTGATGCTTGGTTTGTTCACGCGACTGGTGAGCATACCGATGATCATCAACATGATTGTCGCGGTGACACTGGTGGTGTCGAGCAACCTGATGGGGCTGGACGATTACGTCGAAGCCGACGAAGTGGTGTACTCGTTGATTTTCTTCTGGTTCCTGATGGCAGGGCCCGGCAAAGCGAGTCTCGACACGTTGGTTGCGCGTTGGTTGCGCATTCGCACGTTCGATTGATCAGTGCACGATGAACGACAGCAGCAGCTTGATGGCGATGGTCCACATCACCAGCGCAATCAGTACATCGAGCACCCGCCACGCCATCGGTTTACGAAACAGCGGTGCGAGCAACCGCGCGCCGTAAGCAAGCGAGAAAAACCAGATAAACGAGGAGGTCGCGGCGCCGACGGCAAACAGCGTGCGTGGCCATGGCGATGGCCACCCCGAGGCGAGACTGCCAATCAGCAACACCGTGTCGAGATAGACGTGCGGATTGAGCCATGTGAATCCTGCGCAGGCGGCAACCACTTTCCACATGCCGCCCGATCCGCTGTGTGTATCAGCAGTAAGTACCTTGGGATGAATCGCACGCCGCAACGCCTGCACCCCGTACCACATCAGCACGAGTGCGCCGATGCATGCGATGAGTGCCAGCAAACGCGGATGGTGACCTACGGCGATGCCAAGCCCGCCGACACCTGCAGCGATCAGCATGGCATCCGATAGCGCGCAGAACAGCGCGACCGGAAAACGATGGACCTGCAACAAACCTTGGCGCAGAACGAACGCATTCTGCGCACCGATGGCAACAATCAGCGACGCACCAAGCAGCAACCCAGCCAGAAACGGCGCATGGGCTGAACTCGCCGCGATCAATACGCGAATTCCTTGAATACCGGATCGACGCTGCCGTTCCATTCACTATGGAACAACTCGAGCTTGCGCTCTGCAGGCGTCTGGTTGGCGTCGACAATTTCGATCAGTGGGTCTAGGAAGATGCTTTCATCCGCGCCGTTGCGATTGAGTCGATTGCGGCGCTTCAGTCCGTGGCTCGCAATTTCCAGCACCTCGCGCGCGAGATCGCGCACGGTGCCGCCGCGGAACGGAAGTTTCATGGCGTGCTTGGGTACACCGTCGCGCAGTGCGTGACGTTCCTCGCGAGTAAGCGTGTTCGCCAATTCCCACGCGGCATACAGCGCATCGTCGTCGTAAAGCAGACCAACCCACAGCGCCGGCAAGGCGCACAGGCGATTCCACGGGCCGCCGTCCGCGCCGCGCATTTCCAGATACTGCTTGAGGCGCACTTCCGGGAAGGCGGTGGTGAGATGGTCCGCCCAGTCCTTCATCGTTGCGCGTGTGCCGGGCAGTGCGTCGAGCGTACCGCCCATGAAGCGTTTGAAATCCTGTCCGGCAAGATCGATGTAGTGGCCGTTCTGATAACTGAAGTACATCGGCACATCGAGCATGTAATCGACGTAGCGTTCGTAGCTGAAGCCATCGTCGAAGACGAAATCGAGCATGCCCGTGCGGTTCGGATCGGTATCCGTCCACACGTGCGAGCGATACGACTGATAGCCGTTGGGCTTGCCTTCGGTAAATGGCGAATCGGCGAACAGTGCCGTGGCAATCGGCTGAAGCGCGAGGCTGGTGCGGAACTTGCGCACCATGTCCGCTTCGCTGGAGAAATCGAGATTCACCTGTACGGTGCAGGTGCGCGTCATCATGTCCAGGCCGAGCGAGCCGACCTTGGGCATGTATTCGCGCATGATCTTGTAGCGGCCTTTAGGCATCCAGGGCATGTCGCTGCGCGCCCACTTGGGCTGAAAACCCATACCGAGGAAGCCAAGGCCCAGTTCATCCGCCACCGAACGCACTTCTTCCAGATGGCTGTTCACTTCGCAACAGGTCTGGTGGATGGTTTCCAGCGGCGCGCCGGAAAGCTCCAGCTGACCGGCCGGCTCCAGCGTGATGTTGGCCTTGTCGCGAATCAGCGCAACGGGCGTATCGCCCTCGCGCGCGATGTCCCATCCGTACCGCGAGGCAATGCCTTCCAGCAGCGCGCGGATGCCGCGGTCACCTTCGAAGGTCGGTGGACGCAAGTCGTCGTTGCGGAAGCCGAACTTCTCGTGCTCGGTGCCAATTCGCCACGCGTCGCGCGGCTTTTCACCAGCAGCGAGGTAATCGATCAACTGCTGACGGCCGTGAATGGGGGTGCTTTTGACGGCACTGGGTATGGACACGGGGTAAGCCTCGAGGGAATAGGCACCGACTATGGAGGCGCTACACCGTCGCAAAAAGGGGGGAGGGCGAAAAAAATTGTACCTGACAGTACAGCTACAAGGATATGCACCGTGCCGGAAGACACAGGAGCCCTGACCCTCTTGTGAGGGGACTTTGCAAGAGTGATACGGCGTCAGACCGATTTGAAAATGATAAGAGCCTCAGACAGGCTCTTAGCCATGGCTAGGGAATTCAATACGCATACGCGCCCCCGTTCCTTCCAGCGCATCCAGGATTTTGAAGTGCGCGCGATGGCTGCGCGCGATTTCCTCGACGATGGCCAAGCCCAGGCCGCTGCTTTGGCCATCGCTGCCCGCGGCACGATAAAAACGTTCGCGGACGCGTTCGCGTTCCGCGGGCGCAATGCCCGGGCCGCTGTCTTCGACCTCAAGGTACGGCGTGCCGTTCTGGCGGCCGCAGCGAATGGTGATGTTGCCGCCATCGGGCGTGTGGCGGATGGCGTTGTCGAGCAGATTGATCAGGAGCTCGTGCAGTAACCAATAAACGCCGTGTACCTGTAATGGCTCGCACTCGGCGCCGAGGTCGATACCGCGTGCCAGCGCACGATCGAGCATGGAGCCGATGACGGCGCCGACCAGCGCGTCAATCTGGATCGAAACGAAATCGCCCGGGCTGTGTGCGGACGGTTCGGCACGTGCGAGCGCAAGCAGCTGATTGGCGGTGTGTGCGAGACGATCCACGCTACCTTGCAGTCGCGTAATGCGCTCCTGTTGCGCGGCATCCTGCGTTTCACCAGCAAGCACTTCCAGTTGCGCTTTCAAGCCGGTCAATGGCGTGCGTAACTGGTGTGCTGCGTTTGTGATGAAGTGCTGTTGCGCGAGCGTGGCGTCACGCACGGTCATCAGCATGGTGTTGAGCGATTCAACCAGCGGACGCACTTCACCCGGCACCGGCTCCAACATGAGCGGTTGAAGCGATTGCGGTTCCTGCTTGGCGATCTGTTCGCGCAATTTGTTGATGGGGCGCAAAGCGACGGTGATGCCGAAGAGCGTCAACACCAGTACGAGCAACAGCTGGATGCCATCGCTGACGCCGATGATGCTGTCCAGGCGGCGCACGACAATGTCGCGGTGATGCACGTTTTCGCCGACCGTCACCACCACCGGCGTATCGCCGATCACGGCGTGATAGGTGGCAACCCGTAGTGGCACATCCTTGTATGTCGCGTTGCCGTAAGCGAGGTTGTCGGCTTCGTGACCTGTGGCAATCGGCAGGCCATCGTCACCGGCAATCGTATGGCCGTCTGGAAGGCTTACGCGGTAGAGCAGGGTCTCACGTGCGCCGGGATACAGGCGCATCCACGACAGCGGCCTGTTGTCGGGTTCGAAGCGCAGCGATGAATCGTGTCGTTCGGTGATGTCTCCGTCAGGCAGGGGCGGGGGCGGGAGGTGCGCTCCTGGCAAATGCATGTGAAGCGTGCCGGGGGCCGCCCCCTCGACGTATAGCTGTCCGTCGTTACCCTGATGCACTTGTGCGGCAATGGCGATCGCCGCACGCGAAAGCGCGCGGTCGAACGTGTCGTACATCGGTGTGACGAAGGTGCGGTGATCGGCCCAAAAAGCCAGCGACATCAATGCCGCCAGCGGCAACAGCAGATAGCCGAACAACCGGCCGCGGATACTAGGCGCGCGTTTGAGCTTTGGGCTTTCCGTCATTAGGCGTCATCGAGGCGATAGCCCAGTCCGCGAATGCCGCGTACGGTGGCTGCGTCGCCCAGTTTCGCGCGTAAACGCGAAACGTGCACCTCGATGGCGTTGCCGGAAATTTCCTCATCCCAGCTGACGATGGCCTGGATCAGGCGTTCCTTGCTGACCACGCGGCCGCTATGGTGCGCCAGGCATTCCAGAATCGACCATTCGCGGCGGGTGAGCTCGAGTACGCGACCGGTATCGTCGATCGCGCGGCGACCGGCCAGGTCGATGCGCAGGCGGCCGACCACCATCTCATTGGCGGTGGCTGCGGTGGCGCGACGGATCAGAGCGCGGCAACGCGCGGCCAGCTCGGGCAGGGCGAAGGGTTTGACCAGATAGTCGTCAGCGCCCAGATCCAGCGCGTTGACGCGGTCATCCAGCCCGTCGCGCGCGGTGACGATCAGCAGCGGCAGCGAGCTGCCCTCGCGGCGCAGACGGCGCACAAGCGTAAAACCATCTTCGCCCGGAAGGCCCAGATCGACGATGGCCAGATCGTAGTGAGTCGTATCCAGGCGCCCTTGAACGGATTCGGCGTCACCTACCGCGTCGACTACATAACCGGCAGTGGCAAGGCCGCGCACGATGGCGTCGGAAACCAGGGGATCGTCTTCAACTAACAGAATGCGCATACGACACGAAGGCTGGGAAGTCGCAAGATCGTAACAGCTAATAAAGCTTTGTACGCTGGGTTTTCGCAATTGACGAAGTTGCGAAACTTTGCCGTAAGTTTCGAGTAATTTTTGCGTATTTCTCCCCGCCAGCGCAGCGCGAGCACAACAAAAAGGCCACCTTCCGGTGGCCTTTTCGATGTTGCTTTGCAGTGTTCGATCAGCGCTTCATCGAATTGAAGAATTCGTCGTTGGACTTGGTGTTCTTCATCTTGTCGAGCATGAATTCCATCGCGGCGAGCTCGTCCATCGGATGCAGCAGCTTGCGCAGAATCCAGATCTTGGCGAGCAGGTCCGGATCGATCAGCAGATCTTCGCGGCGCGTGCCGGAACGGTTGATGTCGATGGCCGGATAGACGCGCTTTTCGGAGATGCGGCGGGACAAGTGCACTTCCATGTTGCCGGTGCCCTTGAACTCCTCGTAGATCACCTCGTCCATCTTGCTGCCGGTTTCGATCAGCGCGGTGGCGATGATGGTGAGCGAGCCGCCTTCTTCCACATTACGTGCTGCACCGAAGAAACGTTTCGGACGCTGCAGCGCGTTCGCATCCACACCACCGGTGAGCTCCTTGCCGGAGCTGGGCACTACCGTGTTGTAGGCGCGGGCCAGACGGGTGATCGAGTCGAGCAGGATCACCACGTCTTTCTTGTGTTCGACCAGACGCTTCGCACGTTCGATCACCATTTCGGCAACCTGCACGTGACGTACGGCCGGTTCGTCGAAGGTCGAGCTGATCACTTCGGCGCGAACGGTGCGGGCGATTTCCGTCACTTCTTCCGGGCGCTCGTCGATCAACAGCATGATCAGATGCGCGTCGGGGTGGTTGTACGTGATGGCCTGCGCGATGTTCTGCAGCATCATCGTCTTACCGGATTTGGGCTGCGACACGATCAGGCCGCGCTGACCGCGGCCGATCGGCGCGACGAGATCCAGGATGCGTCCGGTGATGTCTTCGCTCGAACCGTTACCGCGTTCGAGCTTGAACGCCTTGCGCGGGAACAGCGGCGTCAGGTTCTCGAACAGCATCTTGTTTTTCGATGCTTCCGGCGGATCGCCGTTGATGTCGTCGACCTTCAGCAGCGCGAAGTAGCGCTCGCCTTCCTTCGGATGACGCACGCGTCCGGTGATGTAGTCGCCGGTGCGCAGGTTGAAGCGGCGGATCTGGCTGGGCGAGACGTAGATGTCGTCCGGGCCGGCGAGGTAGGACTCGTCGGCAGACCGCAGAAAGCCAAAGCCGTCCTGCAGGATTTCCAGCACACCCTCGGCCCAGATACCGCCGCCGGAGCGCGCGTGGGCTTTGAGGACGTTGAAGATCACATCCTGCCGACGCTGACGTGCAACGCCTTCCTGGAGGCCGAGCGATTCGGCGAACTCCAGCAACTGAATCGCGTTCTTGCGCTTCAGCTCGGTGAGGTTGATGACGCGATCGTTGCTGCCGATGTCGGCGTTCTCGTCATCCACCGGCAGGCCGTGCGGATTATTGCGCGGAGGGGCGCCCGGGCCGTTACCTTGCTGCGGGCGATTGCCGCGCTCGTGGCGACGACGGCGGTTGCGGTCGTTGCGGTCGTTGTTGCGATCGTTGCGGCGATCGTTGTTGTAACTCTGGCCCTGGCCTTGACCCTGGCCGCCTTGTTGCTGTGGCTGACCGCTGTTCGGGTTGCCTTGGCCATTTTGGTTCTGGCCGCCTTCGTTGCCGCGCGCTTCCTGGCTTTCGCCGTTGTTGTAGCGCGGGGCATCGTTGGACCCCGTTGGCGTCGGCGGATCGTAGTGATGCGTCTCGGCGGCGGGGGGCGGTATGGGCGGCAGTGCGGGCGGCGCGGCCTTTTCGGCGCGCGCCTCCGCCATGGCGGCAGCGGAACGGCGCGGCGCACGAGTGCGCGGCGTATCGCTCACGGGTTTGTTGTCGGCGCTGTTAGCGTCGGAAGAATCTTTGCTTTCGATATCAGACACGGGCAAACCTCACGGGGCGCCGTTGATGACAGGAGGGAGGACGAGCGTTGCGCGGAACGCGCGAGGGGGCGGCACACAGCCCCTACTGAGGATGAATCTAGCACTCGCTGCGCAGCGCCGTAAAGGGTGTACGCAGCGAGTCGAACCTACAAGGGCGATTCTCAGATCGCTTTATCGATCATCTGGACCAGCTGGCCCTTGCTGACGGCGCCGATCTGGGTGGCTTCCACCTTGCCGTTCTTGAAGACCATCAGGGTCGGAATACCGCGCACGCCATAGGTGCGGGGTGTTTTCTGATTGTGGTCGATGTTCAGCTTCACGATGCGCAGCTTGCCCTCGTATTGCTTGGCGAGGTCTTCCAGGGCCGGCGCGATGGCCTTGCACGGGCCGCACCATTCGGCCCAGAAGTCCAGCAGGACGGGGGTGTCGGACTTGAGCACTTCCTGATCGAAGGCGTCGTCGCTTACGTGGCTGATTAGTTCGCTCACCGTGGGTCTCCTAGGTAGGCGGTTAGAGGGGTTAAGACCGCGTGCTTGATCATCAGCTACACTATGAGGTGCCCATGAGGCGCGGGTCGATCCGGGAATAGAAACGGTGCCGTTGCGGCTTACGTTCCATTCCAGCGTAAGTCGGGACGCGATTCAAGCGATTCAAGGGCACTAGCGACGTGCCTGGCTGGCATAGGTGAGGGGGCTTCAGAGCCTTTTCACCTATGCCGGGCGGGTGCGTCCCTCTTTCGGCGCCGCCACGCAGCGCGCCGCATTCATCCACCCGTCCCAAGGTTGACAGAGCATCCGCGGGACCGGGCGGGCGTCTCGACGCCTGCTCGCACCCAGATACCCTTCATGTCCCAAACTGTCCTAACCGAAACCTTTTTCACACAATTCGATCTGCATCCGCTCCTCCAGAAAGGTCTGGATGAAGCCGGCTTTGCACGCTGCACGCCGATCCAGGCGCTGACGCTGCCGATGGCGCTGACCGGCCGCGATGTCGCCGGCCAGGCGCAGACGGGCACAGGTAAAACCTGCGCCTTCCTGGTCGCGCTGATGAATCGCCTGCTCACCCAGCCGGCGGTGGCCGAGCGCAAGGATGCCGATCCGCGCGCACTGGTGATCGCGCCGACGCGCGAACTGGCGATCCAGATCGAAAAAGACGCCAAGAACATCGGCCGCTACACCGGCCTGCGCACCGCGTTGATTTACGGCGGTGTGGATTACGACAAACAGCGCCAGCAGCTGAAAGACGGCTGCGACATCATCATCGCCACGCCCGGCCGCCTGCTCGATTACCACAAGCAGAACGTGTTCGGCTTCAACGGCGTGGAAGTGATGGTGATCGACGAAGCCGATCGCATGTTCGATCTGGGCTTCATCAAGGATGTGCGCTTCATCTTCCGTCGTCTGCCCGCCCGCGAGCAGCGACAGGTGCTGCTGTTCTCCGCCACGCTGTCCCATCGCGTGCTGGAGCTCGCTTACGAGCACATGCACAATGCCGAGAAGCTGGTGGTGGAGACCGAGAACGTCACCGCCGATCGCGTCCGTCAGCAGGTGTTCTTCCCGGCGAAAGAAGAAAAGATGCCGTTGTTGCTGAACCTGCTGAATCACGTGTCGGCATCGCGCAGCATTATTTTCGTCAACACGAAAGCGGCTGCCGAGCGCATTACCGATCGCGTGAAGCGCCAGGGATATCGCGTCGGTGCACTGTCGGGCGATGTGCCGCAGCTAAAGCGCCAGAAACTGCTCCAGCGCTTTCAGGACGGTCAGCTCGATATTCTCGTCTGCACCGACGTTGCAGCGCGCGGCCTGCACATTCCGGCCGTCAGTCACGTCTTCAACTACGACCTTCCGCAGGATGCCGAGGACTACGTCCACCGTATCGGCCGTACCGCGCGTCTGGGTGCCGAAGGCGATGCGATCAGTTTCGCCTGCGACCTGTATGCGATGTCGCTGCCCGATATCGAGGAATACATCGGTCAGAAGATTCCGGTCGCCGCGATTGAGCCGGCCATGCTGGTGATGCCCGAACCCAAGCAGGTCGATGCGCAGTTTGCCGCGGACTCCGCGGCCGACAGTGCTGCGTTCGGCGACAGGGTGAAGCCGCGCGAGGATGCGAAGAAGCCGGCGCGTGGTCCGCGTCGTCCGGATGGTCGTCCGGATGCGCGCCGTGGCGAGCGCTCGGGCGCTGCGTCCGAACGTCGCCGAGAGGACCGCCCGCGCAAGCCGCACGACGTGGCGGTTGCCAAGAACGATGCGCCTCCGACGCAGGCACCTGCGCAAGCTGACGTGACGGGCGAGGGCAAGCGTCGTCGCCGTCGTGGCGGTCGCGGTCGTCGTCGGGAGGGCGCTCCGGGTACCGAGGTGGCCGCCAACCATGCGGTGAACGGAAACAACGGCAACAACCGCCCGTCGCGACAGGTGGTTGCGCAATCGCCGGCGGGTAGCGAACACGTCGCTCAGAAAAAGCAGGGCTTCTTCCGTCGTCTGACGCGTCTGTTTACCGGTCGTTGAGGCATGTGCCGGTTTCGTGCCGGCATAAGCCAATCGCGTTGATTCTTCAGTGCGCTGGTGCGGTGCGATACACGCAGACGTCGGGTCTGCGATCCGTATCGACTGCACCGATCGCATCGCGACATAAACAAGCGCATTCGCAGACGTATCTCTCTCACCATCCTTCCCTTATCCTTGCGGCCAGTGGCAAGACTTAAGGATGGGGAACGCGGTGATCCGCTTCGATCAAGTCAGCAAGCGCTATGAAGGCGGCCACGAGGCCCTTTCGCAGCTTACGTTCGAAGTCGCCAAAGGCGAGATGGCATTTGTCACCGGTCATTCCGGTGCCGGTAAAAGCACGCTGCTCAAGTTGCTGGCGCTGATCGAACGTCCGTCGCACGGACACATCAGCCTCGATGGCCAGAGTCTGGCCAAGATCGGCCAGAGCGGCATTCCCAAATTGCGGCGCAACCTCGGCATGGTGTTTCAGGATCATCGCCTGTTGATGGATCGCACGGTTTTCGCGAACGTCGAGTTGCCGCTCGTCATCGGCGGCATCGCTCCGTTGGAGCGCGGTCGTCGCGTGCGTGCCGCCCTGGAAAAAGTCGGCTTGCTCGATTACGAACGCCAGTTGCCCGCATCGCTGTCGACCGGCGAACAGCAGCGCGTAGGCATTGCGCGTGCCATCGTCGTGAAGCCGACGGTGCTGATTGCGGACGAACCGACCGGCAATCTCGATCCGCAACTCGCCGTCGAGATCATGGGCCTGTTCGCCGAATTTCAGCAGATCGGCACCACGGTGCTGGTGGCCAGCCATGATCTCCCCTTGATCAAACGCATCAAGAAACGGGTGATCGTGCTCGATCATGGTCGTCTGGTGGCAGACGTTGCGGCGGAGGAAGTGCTATGAGCGCGCCGAACGAAGCCAACACACCCGCGCGCAGCGAGCGCAGTCAGCGTCGCCCCGTTTCGAGCTGGCGCGAACATCACGGCTGGAGTGCGGCCAACAGCTTGCGTCGCCTCGCTTCCAAACCGGTAGGCAGCCTGCTCACTATCGCGGTGATGGGGCTCGCGCTGGCGTTGCCGCTCGCGTTCTATCTATTGCTTTCCAATGTGCAATCGCTGGGCGATGCATTGGGACGCAATCAGGTCGTCAACGTGTTCCTGAAAACCGATCAGGTCGCGAGCAATGCGCAATTGCTCGCGAAAAAGATCGAACAGCACGATGGCGTCGCCAGCGTCACGGTGAAATCGCCGCAAGAAGGCATGGATGAATTGAGCAAGATGCAGGGTTTTTCCGATTCGCTGCACGCGCTCGATAACAATCCGCTGCCTTATGTGTTGCTGGTGCAGCCGCAGGACGGCATTTCCGCCGACACCGCCAATCAGCTCGTGGATGATCTGCGCAACGAACAAGGCGTGGACATGGTGCAGGACAGCGGCACATGGCGGCAGCGCCTGGATGCGTTGCTTGGCGTCGGCAATCGCGCCGTGCTGATTCTCGCGGGATTGTTTGCGCTGGCAGTGTTGCTGGTTGTCGGCAACACGGTGCGCGTTGACATCACCAGCCGCGCCGACGAAATCGGTGTGCTGAAACTGATCGGCGCCAGCCGCGCCTTCGTGCGTCGTCCCTACCTTTACGCCGGTATCTGGTACGGTCTGTTCAGCGGCATTCTGGCGGTCGCGCTGGCGATTGCGATCGAGTTTGCGCTGGCCGATCCGGTGGCACGGCTCAGTCAGGTTTATGAAGGGAAGCTCCACGTTGGCGGCTTGCCGCCGTGGCTGTTGCTCGCGGTGCCGGTCGCTGCGGCCGTCCTGGGGTGGCTGGGGGCACGTCTGGTTAGCGCCTGGCAGCTGCGCCGGGCGGCTTGATGGGGCTGGCGGGCGGTGATTCCGTTCGCACCCAATTTGCCTGCGCTAGTGCATGATGAGGAAGCCAACGGGCGCAGGGGGCGCCCGCCGACGCACGAGCTGGGAAGCTACGCTTGATCTGATGGGATTTTTTGATGAGTGGAAGTATCAGCAGCCGCGACATCAGCACCGCACCACGAGTGCTGGTGGTGGATGGCTCAAAGGTCGTCCGCCAGCTGATTACGCGTGTACTGAATGCGGAGCTGCCGCAGGCTGAAGTCGTTGGTTGCGGTACGGGTTCCGAGGCGCATCAGCTGCTGCAAAACGGCGTGTTCGATTTCATCACCATCGCGCTGCGTCTTCCCGATATGGACGGATTGGAACTGGCGCGTTACGTGCGCGAATCCGCGCCGCAGATTTACGTACCCATCGTCGTCGTATCGGGCGACGTGGACGATCGCCTGCACCGCCGTGCGCTGGGCGAGCACGTCACCGACTACTTCGACAAGTCGCTCGGTTTTCAGGCGCTCGCGGAATTCATCCGCGGATACGTTCGCCCCGAAAGCATTGCCGACGGTACGGTGCTTTACGTTGAAGATAGCCGTGTGGTCGCGCTGGCAACGCGCCGCATGCTGGAAAAGATTGGCCTTACCGTACGTCACGTCGTGAGCGTGGAAGATGCGATTGCGCTGCTCGAAGCCGAGCGTGCGCAAGGCTTGGTCGGTGTCGATGTGGTACTTACCGATGTGAGCCTCAAGGGCGAACTCACCGGTGGCGATCTGCTCAAGTTCATCCGCATCGATTTCGGATACGGCAAAGGCAAGTTGCCTGTGCTGGTGATGACGGGCGATGAGAATCCTGTGAATCAGGCCGCATTGATTCGCGCCGGTGCCAACGATCTGGTCGAAAAACCTGTCGAAGAACGCTTGCTCGTCACGAAGCTGCTGTTTCAATTGCGCGTGTCGCAACATCTGCGCACGCGTGAAAGTGCATGACCGACGACGATCGCATCAAACTTGAAGCGTCGTGGAAAAGTCGCATCGGCGACTATCTGCAACGTCCCCAGATGCGCGCGCTTTCCGAATTTCTGCGCGCTGAAAAACACGCCGGCAAGGTGATCTACCCGCCCGGGCCGGAAATCTTCAATGCGTTTACGCACACGCCGTTCGAATCGGTGCGTGTGGTGATCCTCGGGCAGGATCCATATCACGGTCCGGGACAGGCGCATGGTTTGTGTTTTTCGGTGCGTCCTGGTGTGCCGGCGCCGCCATCGCTGGTGAACATCTTCAAGGAGATCCAGCGCGATCTCGGCTTCGCGCCGCCCGATCATGGATGCCTCACGCCATGGGCCGATCGCGGCGTGCTGTTGCTCAACGCGGTGCTGACGGTGGAGCGGGGCCTGGCTGCCTCCCATCAGGGCAAAGGCTGGGAAGGTTTTACCGATGCGGCTATCGACGCCCTGAACCGCGAGCGGGAGGGGATCGTCTTCATGCTTTGGGGTTCCTACGCCCAGCGTAAAGGCCAGCTCATCGACACGCGCCGCCACGCGGTGCTCAAGGCCGTCCATCCATCCCCGCTGTCGGCCCATCGGGGGTTTATCGGCTGCGGGCATTTCTCGGCGGCCAACCGGTATCTGGACGCGCAGGGACAAGCGTCCATCGACTGGTCGCTGCCGCCCCGAGCACAGCTGGAAACGGCTTTGTGACCGGCCGCCCACATCGCGTTCATCTACCAAAAGTCATGCTTGAAACCCCCTTCCCAGGGGGCCATTGAGCATGGACAAGGCCGGGCCAT
>NZ_DATHMR010000166.1:0-28853 GCF_035486915.1 Dyella sp.
GGAATGGCATAACGGTCTATACCAGCCACACAGGAGAGTTATCAGTCTAGTGTCCTGGGAGCCACGAAGTGAACGAATAGGGAAAAACTATCGTTTAGTTAAAGCATAGTTTTGCCAACACGGCAAAACTATGCTTTAACGAACAAAAACAATTCGCCCCGCACAAGTCGTTGAAATGTATCAGTGGGCCTGACGGCTTATGCTTTACCGTCCATCATAACTTGGCGATTTCCGCCAGGTTATGCTTTAAGCCACACACGTTGCAAATAGACGTCTATTTGGTGGGCCCACCAGGATTCGAACCTGGAACCAAGGGATTATGAGTCCCCTGCTCTAACCGTTGAGCTATAGGCCCATAGTGGCTACGCGAGTGCGTGGCCGGCGGGTAAGTGGTCAATGGTAACGGCGCAGGGTGTCCAGCGTCGAGGGTGGTTGGCTGGGTATGGCGGCACATTCTTTCGTCATGGGACTGGGACTAGGCTCGCTATTCCCCCGTGTGGAGTATTCCCATGAGCACTGAAGCAATTGCCAAGCGTTTGGTTGAGCTGTGTCGTGAGGGTAAGTACGAGCAGGCGCAGCGCGAGTTGTTTGCGAAGGATGCGGTGAGCGTCGAGCCGGAGGGTTTGCCGCCTGGCATGGCGCCTAACGTGAAGGGACTTGAGGCGATCCATGAGAAAACGCGTCAGTTCGAAGGGGCGATTGAGGCGCTTCACAGCAATAAAGTTAGCGATCCGGTGGTGGCGGGTAACTGGTTTAGTTGCGAGATGACGCTGGATGTGACGATGAAGGGTGCTGGGCGCAGGGTGATGAGTGAGATCTGCGTTTATCACGTGAAAGATGGGAAGGTGGATCGGGAGCAGTTTTTTTACGATGTGCATTGAGTGCGGCGAGAGGTTTTTGTGCGTTGAGTGACTTCCGTGCTCGCGACAATCGGCTCCCTCTTCTACGTGTAGTAGGGGGAGGGTTGGGGTGGAGCCCATCAAGGTTGCGGCAAGCTCGTGCTACCCCTCCCCAGCCCTCCCCTGCTTCGCAGGGGAGGGGTAAAGAAAAAGCCCCGCGTTGGCGGGGCTTTTTGTTGGTTCGTTGTGCGTTGGATCAGTCGATATCGAGGAACGAGCGCAGTTGTTCGGAGCGGCTTGGGTGGCGCAGTTTACGCAATGCCTTGGCTTCGATCTGGCGGATGCGTTCGCGCGTGACGTCGAACTGTTTGCCGACTTCTTCCAGCGTGTGATCGGTGTTCATGTCGATGCCGAAGCGCATGCGCAGCACTTTCGCTTCGCGCGGCGTGAGGCCGGCGAGGACGTCGCGCACGGTTTCGACCAGACCCGTTTCCGTCGCCGAGTCGATCGGCGAGCTGGCGTTGGTGTCTTCGATGAAATCGCCCAAGTGCGAATCTTCGTCGTCGCCGATCGGTGTTTCCATCGAGATCGGCTCTTTAGCGATCTTCAGCACTTTGCGGATCTTGTCTTCGGGCATGTCCATTTCTTTGGACAGTTCTTCCGGCGTCGGCTCGCGACCAAACTGCTGCAGCATCTGACGGGAGATGCGGTTGAGCTTGTTGATCGTTTCGATCATGTGCACCGGAATACGGATGGTGCGTGCCTGGTCGGCGATCGAGCGCGTGATGGCCTGACGAATCCACCACGTGGCGTACGTGGAGAACTTATAGCCGCGACGGTATTCGAACTTGTCCACGGCTTTCATCAAGCCGATGTTGCCTTCCTGGATCAGGTCGAGGAATTGCAGGCCGCGGTTGGTGTACTTCTTGGCGATGGAGATCACCAGACGTAGGTTGGCCTCTACCATTTCTTTCTTGGCGCGGCGTGCTTTCGCCTCACCGACCGACATGCTGCGGTTGATTTCCTTGATGTCGGTCAGCGGCAGGAACAGTTTCTTTTCGATCGAGGCGAGTTTTTCCTGCTCGGCGTCGATGTGTTCGCGATGGGTCTTGATGTTCGGCGACCACTTCTGGCGCTTGCGGCCCAGCTCTTCGGCCCACTCGAGGTTGCCCTCGTTGCTGGGGAAGGCTTTGAGGAATTCGGCCTTGGGCATCTTCACGTGCTTGACGAAGATTTCCATCAGCACGCGCTCGTGATGACGGATGTCGCCCACGACTTCGCGCAGCTTGCGCACGAAGCTGTCGATCAGTGCGGACGGCAGCTTGAGCTTGAGGAATTCCTCAGCCATCTGGTCGCGCAGCTTGGTGACTTTCTTGTCGTTGATGTCGGTCGCCTTGGGGGCGGCCTTCTGAAATTTGCCGTAGTAGTCGCGCAGCAGTTCCATGCGGCGCTTTACTTCTTCCGGATCGGGACCGGTGGGGCCGGCTTCTTCGTCGTCACCGGAGGCTTCGACGTCTTCCTCGTCTTCTTCGTCGGCTTCGCTGTCGGCGGCCAGTACTTCGGCTTCGGCCAGCGCGGCATCGGCGGCCTGCTCCAGGTCGGCGAAGCCGGCCAGGATTTCGCTGAGGCGGCGCTTGCCGTCCAGATGCTGGTCGTACTCTTCCAGCAGCAGTTCGATGGTCAGCGGGAAGCTGGCCAGTGCGGTCTGAACCTGGGTGAGGCCTTCTTCGATGCGCTTGGCGATGGCGATTTCGCCTTCGCGGGTGAGCAGCTCGACCGTACCCATTTCGCGCATGTACATGCGCACGGGGTCGGTGGTGCGGCCCACTTCGGCGTCGACGGCGGAGAGCAGGGCGACGGCTTCTTCGGCGGCGGTTTCGTCGTCGGTGGTGGTGCCGGGGGCGTTGTCGGCCAGCGGGTCGGCATCGGGGGCAGCGTCGTGCACGTCAATGCCGACACCCTTGAGCACCGCCATAATGTCTTCGATCTGCTCCGGATCGACGATGTCGTCGGGGAGGTGATCGTTGATTTCGGCGTACGTCAGATAGCCCTGCTCCAAACCTTTGGAGATGAGCTGTTTAATTTCCGACTGTTGCTCGTGGGCTTTGCTATTCATACCAACCGCCGCGGGAGTGGAACTGACCAGTATAGCTAGATGCTGCTTTTTTGACCAGTTTTCAAGTGAAAAATTCGAGGGGACGAACACGCAAAAATCGCGCCAAAACGTGGGTTTCGGCGTATTTTCTGACGAGTTCGAGCGATTCATTCGCAGGCTGCCGACTTAACGCACGTCGAGCCAGAACGTTACGGGGCCATCGTTGACCAGATGTACTTCCATATGGGCACCAAAGCGTCCGATTTCCACTGTCGGATGCGATTTTTTTGCGAGGTCGACCAGGCGTTCGAACCATCGCAGTCCGTGTTCTGGTGAGGCTGCGCTGGTGAAGCTGGGGCGCATGCCTGAACGTGTGTCCGCGGCCAGGGTGAATTGGCTGACCAGCAGCAAACCGCCGCCGGTATCCGTGAGGGAACGGTTCATCTTTCCAGCATCGTCGGCGAAGATGCGGTAGCCGAGCAGCCGTTCCAGCATCCGTTTGGTTTGTGTCTCCCCGTCGTCGGGCTGCACAGCAACCAAGGCCAGCAAGCCCGGGCCGATGGCGCCCACGGTCTGGTTCTCGACATCGACGCGCGCGGAGAGAACGCGCTGGATCAGGGCGATCATGCAAGGTTCGCGTGGTGGGGCTGAGGCAACTGTGCAAGGGAACGGGCGACGGGTAAAGAGGCTGGCGATGAAGTCTTGCCTTTAACAACGGCCGAAGCGGGCATCGCTTGAGTGCGGCGTGGGTTGTTCGTTGCGCAGGATGTGCTCGCCAGTCCGGGTCCGCCCCTTTACCCTTACGCGTCGTTCCTCAACCGGCCGCGCCATCGTCCATGCGTCTTGATATCTACGTCGTCTATCTGCTGCTGCGCCTGTTTGGCCTGTTGCCATTGCGGGTGCTGCAAGCCGTCGGCGCAGGGTTTGGATTGCTTGCGCTGCGGCGTGGTGGACGCATGGCGCGCTATACCAAGGTCAATCTTGAGATTACGCGCCCCGAACTCGACGAACCGGCGCGCGCAGCGTTGCTCCGCGAGACGATGGCCGAAGGCGGCAAGTCGATTACCGAGATCGTGAAGATCTGGGGCGCTGGCGCCGAGCGCGCGCTGGGTTTGATACGCGAGGTACGTGGCGAAGCGTTGTTCGATGCGGCGCTGGCGTCGGGCAAGGGCGTCATCATCGCGGCGCCGCATTTGGGTTGCTGGGAGCTGCTCAACTATTGGCTGTGCCGCAAGACGCCGATGGCGATTCTTTATCGCCCGCCACGTATTGCGGCGGTGGAAGCGTTGTTGCGAAAAGTGCGCGGCAAGCTGGCGCCCGAGCAGGTGCGCGCCGAAGGTGCGGGTGTGCGCACGCTGTACAAGCGGCTGGCGGCCGGCGGCACGGTGGGCATTCTGCCGGATCAGAAGCCGCGCGAAGGCGAGGGCGAGTTCGCGCCGTTCTTCGGGCGTGAAGCGATGACGATGGTATTGCTGCCGCGTTTGGCGGCGCGCACCGGTGCGACGGTGTTGTTTTCTTTTGCCGAGCGGTTGCCGCGCGGCGCGGGGTATCGCATTCACTTTCTGCCGGCGCCGGAAGGGTTGGCCGATGCGGAACTGCCGCGTGCATGCGTAGCGCTCAATCGTGGTGTGGAGAACTGTGTGAATATCGCTTTTGCGCAGTATCAGTGGCATTACAAGCGTTATTCGGCGGATAACCGGCCGAGTCCTTATTGAGGCGCCACGTTCTTGCGGGGAACGCGCATTTTCGAATCGAGTGGCGCCATCGCACCTAAACGCGCCGTCACCCTCACCGTCATTCCGGCCTGCGCCGGAATGACGGTGAGGGGAAGTTTTTTTGCGTAGCCGGGGAAATGTGTGTGAATCGCTAAGTCAGCAAATAACGGGCAGGCCTCACGTCAACCTGCAGCTTTCGGCTCAACCCTGCGCAAAAACACCGTCATCTCTTTCTCTGCCTGCTTATCGCCACGTTCTTGCGCGACGGCGATACCCTGCCGCCAAGCCTCGGCAGCGCCTATTACATCGTTTCCAGCAAGACACGCTTTTCCCAACAATTTCCACGCCGCGGAATAGTTCGGATCAAATTGCACCGCACGACGAAGTTCCTCCACCGCCGCGGCATGATCGCCTTGCTCCAACAACGCATTTCCCAACGAAAACCGCAGCAACGCACCGTCGCGAGGTCCGCCGCATTGCGCGCGCAGGCCGGCGATCCGTGCGTCGTTCATGGGTGAGCGCCGTACTGCGTGTCGGTCGCGGTGGGGAAAACCTGCGGCGGTTGCGGTGGTTCGGTGGGCGTGCGGCCGGTGCGCAAGTTCGCCAGCGTCGGCGCGGACCACACCACGACCCACGTCGAACGGAACGGCTGGATCAGCAACGCATAACGTTGCGCCGATGTTTCCACCTTTTCAGGATGCGTCACGACCAAGCCGTCCGGATGCGCTTCGGCGAATGCCTGCAGCGCGTGACCGTCGCGAAGTTCTGTGATGGGTTGGGTCAGTCGTCCTGCGAAATGAAATTCGCCCTCGTAATTGCCTTCGATGGCGATCGGATGACGGTCCGACTCTGCATTTGCAAGCAGCGCTGAGGTCGGACTCAAGTCGTAGCGATGCCACACCGTGAGCGTGAACAGCGTATTGAGCGCCAGCACGCCGAACAAACCCGCGGCGGACAGTCGGCGCGTCTCGCCGCGTACAGGAAGCAGCAGCAGGCAACCCAACAAAAGGAATGCAATGCTGAAGGTGCGGCTATAGGCCGCGACGCCATCGAACCACAAGCCGTGAAGATGACGATCCGCGACCAGATACGGCATCGCAAACAGAAAGCCCGCGAACGCGATGCTACCCACACCAATGAGCCACGTGCCTAGCCAATAATTTTCGGCGAACGCATTGTTGCGTTCGCGCAGCACCGCCATGGCGCCTGCCAGCAGCAACATCGCGCCGCTCATCTCCGGCAGCAGGTAGTACCACTGCTTGCCGCTGACGATCGAAAACACGATAAACGTCGGCACCAACCAGCACAGCGCAAAACGCACACCCGTATCCAGCGGCTTGCGCAGCGTCGCCAGTGCAACCCATGCACGCGGCCACGCGCTGAAGGGGAAGAGCAACAGCGGCAGCGAAATGAAATACCAGCCGAACCAGCGCGGATGGCTCTGCAGCTTTTGATCGGTCTGCACGCCATTCACCACGCGCCCCGCTGTTTGCGTGAAGAACAGGCGATGACGATACGCATCGCCACCGCTGAAACCTGCCGGAATCGCCCAAGCCAGCAGCATGGCCAGCCCCAGAAGAATCGACAAAGCGCCACGCGTGTACCAACGGCCGCGGTTGTCGCGCGCCCATTCGTTCCACAACGGGCCCAACAGCCACGGGAAGACGATGTGCAGCAGCATCACCGGGCCTTTCGTCAGCAGACCGGCGCCGATCAGCAATCCGAACAGCAACCAGCGCGGTTCGGCGCGACCGGTTTTCGGCGTCAGGCACAGCAACGCACCCAGCACGCAGTCGACGAGCAACACCTCGTACATGATCTGCAAGCCGAAAAAGAACGCATACGCCAGCGCCATCGCCATCCACGGCGCGACGCCGGCGGCCCATGGACGGCCCGGGAACAGGCGCCTTGCAAGCACCCACAGCAGCACCAGCTGCGTCACACCGAAAATCACTTCCAGGATGCGTGGCCACACATCGCCGACGCCGAACACGAACCAGCCCGCGTGAATCAGCCAGAACAGCAGGGGCACTTTTTCGCTATAAGGCTCGCCGTTGATGTAAGGCACCAGCCAGTGATGCCCTTGCCACATCTCCCAGGCCACGGCGAGCGTGCGGGTGGAGTAGAGCGGCATCGGACCGTGCGAAAAGATCGCCAGCAAAACGACGACCGTCCATAGCGGCAGCCATGGCCACAGTCCGCGCAGGTCTTTGGAAAGGCGAATCTTATTGGTCGACACGAGTTGTCAGGCCATCCATCTGTGGTGGTCGTGATTCTAGCCAGCTATGAACTAGCCAGCCATGAAGGTAAACAGGCTGTCTAAGCCGGTCCCCAATATCCGATGCGGCGCCGCAATTTGAGCTTGCGCCACAAATTCAAAGGCTTGGATTTGCGATTGCGGCCACCGGACGCGATGAATGCGTCGATCGCATCCAGCACGCGCTCGCTGGAGTGGCCATCGTGATACGGATGGATAGCGTCGCCAAAGGCTTTGATCGCCTGCATCAGCTCCGGCGGCCGCGACAAGGCGCGTTCGATCGCCGGTTCGAACTGCGACGGGTCGTCGATGTCGATCAGCTGCGGACCGGGCGCGCGATTCTTGTAGGTCACCACCGGTTTGCCAGTGAGCAAGAATTCGCTCAACGCGGACGATGTGTCCGAGCACATCATGTCCACCTGCGGGAACAGCTCGAGGATGTTGTCGTTCTCGGCGAACGACAGGTACGCGTTCTGCAGCGCCTTGAACTTCGCTCGCGTCTCCGGACTCATCTTCGGATGAAAGGAAACGATCCAGTGCCAACGACCATCGCGCGACAGGCGCTTCACTTCCTCGTACAGCGTTTCGGCAGCACTCCATGAGGGCGAGAACGTGGAGTGGTAGAGAATCACCGGCGGTTTGCGCACAGGCGGAAGCGGGCCGGCGATTTCTTTCAGAAAAGGATCGAGCTTGGGCCAGCCGGTTTCGATCACGCAGAAATGACCAAGCTTCTTTGCCAGCGCGCTGAACTGTTCGGTATCGCGTGGACCGGTCGTGCAATACAGATCGAAGAAACCGCGGATATAGATATGCCGGGGTTTCCCTGCATTGAAACCGTGGAACGTCTCCACTTTCACGCCGGGGAAAAAGTGTGGCAGGTGATTGCTTGAGGTGATGACCGCGATCGGATTCCAGCGGCGCACTTCGGCCACCGTCAGCAAACGTTCGCCCTCGACCAGATCTTCCGCGCCGGGGCCGTCGAAGAACCACGCGGTTTCGTCGCCGCGTGCGCGGATCGCTTCCTGGATCGGACGCAGGATGGCGAGCGCATAGCGTTCGGAGCCATAAAGCAGGTAGTGCTTGTTAAGAGCAGGCTTCTTAAGAGCAGGCTTTTTAAGAGCGGGCGTGGGCATCAGTGATCGAGTCCGCTGCGGGTTAAAGCATCGGCGGCGGTGTCGCGGGAAGCGGGATTCTGCAGCATTTCGTAGTAACGCATGCGTTTATAGACCGCGTAGTTCGCGGCTGTCTGCGAGATGGCGTAACCGCGCCAGCCGTCGAGAAAGCCAAGCCGCAACAGATAGTCTTTGATAAACGCCAGCATGAAGACGAACGGCGTCTGCCACATGCGCGCGGACTTCTTCTTCTCCAGCCAGTCGCGGCATTTGAGTTCCGAATACAGCAAGACCTTGAGCTGCTTTTCGACGAGGCTGGGATTGTTGTCGTGCAGGAAAGGTGCGTTGAATGTCACTGACGAGCCCTGAAACTGCAGCGACTCGTGCACACGCACATCGCTCCAGCGCGCACGGTCACGGTGATAGAAACGCGCCATCTTTTCGCCGACAGCCGGGCGATACCAGCGCATGGGTTTACCCATGTAGATGAGATGCCGGCGCAGGATCGCTGCGGCAGCGTCGCTTGCCATCAGCGCGGGAAGCCGCTGCTGCAGTTCATCGTTCAATTCGGCGGTGAGGAACTCGTCCGCATCCAGGGCAAGAATCCATGGGTGGCTGCAATGCGTTGCAGCGAAGTTACGCTGCGGGCCGAAGCCAAGCCAGTCCTGATGCACTACGCGCGCGCCGTGCGCCTTGGCGATGGCGATCGTGTCGTCCGTGCTGCCACTGTCGACCACCAGCTTTTCAGCCGCAAACGGCACGCTGTCGAGGCAGCGCGCGATTTTTTGCGCCTCATTGCGCGTGATCACGACAAGGGTGAGCGGGAGGGTAGGAGCCATGGCGGCATTCTAGCGGAACGGCTGTTTGACGCCGTGGATCGCAACCTCTTGCACGGCGCTCGCGGTAAAGTGGGCAGTGGAATGACCGCGCAGGTACACCAACCGCCAGTTCATTGCGTTTCAGGTGTGCTTAGGCAAGATTGCGCGGAAAATTTCGGGCTGGGCCAATGGATGCCGCACGAAACGGGGTCGCCTTGTCTTGCCGTACACAAGGCGCGATGACGTGGTGCCGTTGATATCAGGAAGTCTGTTCCAGCATGCCAACTACAAAGGCCAACATTTCCGTCACCCCCGGACAGCGCTTTCGTCTGCAGGCCGATCTGCCCAGATGGATCTACGGCTGGCTGCTGCTGGGCATGTGGTGGTTGCTGGTAGGCCTGGCCGCGAGCCCGGTTGGCGACAAAGTCTGGAATCCGGGGAAGCCCTATCACGACAGCCTGATCGTGCTGTTCATGGCGCCTGCGCTGTGGTGGGTATGGAAACGGCGCGGTGAGTTCGGCCGGCGTCTGCTCAACGATATCGATGGACGATTGCTGCTGGTATTCCTCGCATGGGCCAGCCTCTCATCCATCTGGGCCAACTATGGTCATGTCGGCGACATGGTTTTCGATGCTGTCTACATCGTGCTGTTCGTCATCGTTTGCGCCGCCGTCGTTGCGGGCAATCCACTCTGGTTCCGGCGGCTGCTGTTCTGGGCGGCGATGGGTTTGGCGGTCGTGGCACTGGGCTCGGTTACGATTTTTCCGTCGCGCGTGCTGCATACCCTCAGCTGGCAAACCGAAGGGCGTGTCGTCGCGTTCGGTGCGCTGGACAATCCCAATCTCGCAGCCTTTGCCTATGGCGCGGCCATCATGTGGCTGACGCAGATCGCCGTGCGCACCCGGTGGATGCACGTGCTGCAAACCCTTGCGCTGGTGGCGATGGTCATCTTCGTAATCATGACCGACTGCCGATCGGCATGGCTGGCCATTCTCGTTGCGCAGGGTTGCATGCTGCTCACGGCGCGGCATGGGCACGTCAAGTTGCGCGCGCTTGTCATCCTTGCGTTGTCAGTCATCGCCGTGGCGTTTGGCGGCTGGCAGTACGTGAAGGAACGCGGCATGTCGTACCGTCCGCAAATCTTCAAGCAAGCCTGGGACTGGATTGAGCAGCATCCATGGCGTGGACTTGGCGAAGGCAGCCACTACACGATTCAAGTGGCCGATCAGGTCTGGACGCACAGCCACAATGTTTTCACGCACACCGCGATAATGGTGGGCATACCCGGCGCTTTGGTGTTTGTGGCGCTCTGGGTGATCGTGGGCTGGCGCGCATGGCTGTTTCGGCATATCTCCACCGGCCGCTGCCTGTTGGCGCTGTGGGTATTTGCGACGGTCGCATTTCAGTTCGATGCGCCGGAGTTAATGCAAAAACCCAGTGTGGAATGGTTTCTTGGCTGGTTGCCGTTGGCGATGAGCATGGGTCTGGCATGGCGTGTTCGTGACACCCAGCGTCGCCGCGGCACGGAGATTCGTGCATGACCGTTGCGGCGAAACCGCAAAAGGTGACGTTGATCGTCATCACCTACAACTGGCCGGCTGCGCTGGAGCAGGTGTTGAACAGTGTCGCCCGGCAAACGCGATTGCCGGACGAAGTGATCGTGGCCGATGACGGTTCCACCGACGACACAAAGCAGCTAGTCAAATCGATGGCGGCGGTGTTCCCAGTGCCCGTTCGCCATATATGGCAGGAAGACCTCGGTTTTCGCGCGGCGCGGTGCCGTAATCTGGGTATCGCCGCGAGCAGGGGCGATTACGTCGTGCTGATCGATGGCGACATGATCCTGCACCCGTCCTTCATTGCCGATCATCTGATGCTCGCCGAGCATGGCTATTTTCTGCAGGGTGGCCGCTTCAAGACGACGCCCCGTGAAACGGCGCGGCTGCTTGCGGGAGGACGACCCGTGTTCGCACCGTGGGCCGATGTGGATTTTCATGTTTTCGACGGTATTCGCCGACTCTATTCCTTCCGCGCGCCAGCTCTCGCACGATGGAAAGCAAAGGGCAAAAACGGCGGCCGTGTCATGAGCTGCAACATGAGCTTCTGGCGCAGCGATCTGTTGCGGGTTAACGGCTTCGATGAGCGCATGGAAGGGTATGGCGCCGAAGATCGTGAACTGGCTGCGCGGATGGAAAATGCCGGACTGCGTCGCCGTCAATTGAAATGGTGCGCGTTGGCAGCGCATCTGGAGCACAAGACGCGTGCGCAAGTGGATGTCAACGATTTGAGCTTGCCCAACAATCGGATTTATCACGCAACGATTGAAGAGAAAATCACGCGCTGCGAACTGGGTATCGACAAGCACTTGTCTGATCCGGTCATTGCGTCTTGATTTAAGTCGGCGTGGCTTAAGTCAGTCTGATCCTGAGGGTTCGGGTTTTGCCTGCTGATCCCAGGAAAAACAGGAAACTCCACATTATCTGCCGGCGCCAAAAAGCCTCGACGTCATTGCGGCCTGCGCCGGAATGACGTTATGAAACTTTGCTGCGGCTCGGCAAGATTTCAGCCAAAGCGGTACCTACGCGTCGAGCAAATTCAACGTGGTTTTGCGCAAACCATTCGCGTGCTCGGTGACCTTTGTCGCGTAGCTCATCGTCGCTCATCTGCATCGCTTCGGTTATCGCCTGTTCCATCGCCGCTTCATCAAAATGCCAGGTGACGGTATGACCCATCGTGCCGGCTTCATGAGCAGCAACAAGCAACCCGCGCTCCGGCGAAACAAGCTCGTTCATGGGCGCGGCATCAGTGGTGATGACGACGGCGCCTACGCCCATACCCTCGACAATGTAATGACCCCATCCTTCCGCTTCCGAAGGGCATACGTGGAAGGCGTGCGCATTCTGAAACTCGCGCAACGCTTCGGGCGCAATGTATTCCACGCAATGGCGAATATTGGCTTGCGCCGAGCCGGGGTTCGCGCACGCGGGATTTTGCAGAACCGTCAGCTGGGGCCACTCCGGATGTTTGCGCCATAACGCCAGCAATCGCTCGGTGCCCTTGATGCGGCTGCCGCCCGCCAGATGAAAGAACCGGCGTGTACGTGGCACATGTGGATCGTAGTGATCGTCGCTGTCGAAACCGACAAACGACGTTTTGCATCCGAGTGCTTGAAAGAGCTTTTGCGCATAACGCGTCTTTGCCCAGACATGATCCATGCGCCGCAAATGACGGGCATCCTTGGAATCGAACCATTCCGGGTTCGGCAGCGCGATGTTGTAGCGCGCCAACGACAGATGCAGTGGCCACAAATGCTCGAACATGATGTTGACGTCGTACGGCGTCCGTCCGCGTATCCGCGCCCACGCATGCCGCCAATGACTGAAAAAGACGCGCCTTCCGCGACCGTAACGCCAGCGCAGCTGTTCGTCTTTTTCGCCAAGCGAGGTGACATGCACGTCGCAACCGTTTGCTTTCAGTGCGTCGGCCAGCAATTGCGCATCGCGCGTCAATCCAAGTCCGTTATCGCGGACGACCAGATTGATACGAAGCGGAGCACGCGCGATTGTCATGCAGCGCCGTGCTTCGTGGACGCGGATGCTGCAGCGGCTGCGACCGCTTCAAGAAAGTGTTGGTGGAATGCTCGATCGTTGGCTTCGTACCATTCGCGTGCCGCGTGCCCAAGCGATGCCTGCTCCTCCTGCGACATGCTTATGCAGCGCTCGATCGCGCCGCGCATCGCGTCGAGGTTGAAGTCGTAGAGTGTCGCCAGCTCCTGCGTACCTGCTTCATGCGCACGCACGACGACACCGCGCGCGGGCGTGACCAATTCATTCATGGGCTCGGCATCGGTGGTGATGGTCACGCAGCCGGCGCTCAGGCTTTCAATCAGCGAATGACCGAAACCTTCAGTCTGAGAGGGGCAAAGGTGGAAAGTGCTGGCATTGTGGAGCCGGCGCAATTCCGTCTCCGGCAAATACTCGCGAATCAGATTCACGTTTGCAGGCATGGACGGCAGCTCGATATGTTTGCGCCGCCACACCGCCGTCAGTTGCGGCCATTCCGGATGCTGCGCCCAAAGCTCAAGCAATGGCATCGTGCCTTTGTTGCCGCTGCGGCCGGGGCCGTGGAAGAACGTAGGCTGTCGCGCGACATCCGGGTCCAGATAGTCGCTGCCTGTAAAACCGATAAACACGGTGCGGCATCCCAGCGAACTGAAGATGCGCTCCGCGTGACGGGTTTTCGCAAAGATCAGATCGATGTGCGTCAACTCGCGCAGCCACTCTTCGCGAAACCATTCCGGATTGGGAATCAGAATGTTGACGTGCGCCTGATCGAACGACTCCGGCCGCACATGTTCGAGCATGATGTTGATGTCGTAACGCGCATTGAACGTTCCAGCGAACCAGCCACGAACCAGCCGGCGGAGCCGTGCGTAAAGACGACGCAGGCGATTGCTGAGACGGCTGCGGTGACCCAGTCCGGTAATCGTCACGTCGTGACCGCCCTCACGCAGCAACTTGGCGAGCAGGTGCATGTCGCGGCTGAGGCCGGCACCATTGTCGCGTGCGATGAGGTTGATGTTGCTCATGGTCTGCCGTTTGCGTCGTGTGAGTGAATCATTCGCCGGTCTCATCATCGTCGGCATTTGCTGCCGGTACGCAACCCGGTATCACCGCATCGGCCTTGAAGAGCCACCAGCTGCGCCGGTTGGCATGCCCCACATCGATGGCCTTGCTGCGGTCGACGCAATGACCCATCGCAGGTTCCTGCACGAACAGCCAGCGCGTCGCAGGTGCCGCGGCCTGCCACTGCGTTGCCTGCGTAAACTGCTGCGATGTCGGTGCGCTGAAACCGAAATCGACGGCCGGTCGATGGAGCATCAGCATGTTTTGCTCTTTCCAGTCCACCAGCCCGATTTCGTCGCGATCGCCAAGGTGTGCGCGCACGTTGGCCATCAAGCCTGCCGATGAACTGCTGTCATTGAGCAAGGGATAGGCCCACAGGCCCCATACCACCCACAAGGCGAGCATGCCGCCGGCCACCGCCCAATGCGCGCGACGCAAGCGGAACAGTGCAAGCAAGATCCATTGTGCCGCCCCGATGGCAATGCACATCCACCAGAGGCTGTCTTGGGGGCCGTCGAAACCGCGATCGTAAGCAAGCTTTGTCGCAAAGGCCGGATGCGTCATCAGCGCATAGATGCCAAGCGCGAGCAATGCAACCCCCATCGCCGCGACAAACAGCGCGCACAGTGCGCGCAGCCAGCGCGCGTTGAGCATGTCGTCGAGATAAGGCGCAGTGATCAGCGCAAGCATCGGTACGATCGGAAGGATGTAAACATCGCGCTTGCCGGCCGAGGCGCTGAAGAAAACGAGCACCAGCAGCATCCAGCCCAGCGGCAGGAAAATGCGTGCGTCCTTCGCCTTCAATGCGCGCCACCAGCGCGGAAAGCTGCCCGGATACGTCAGCGACAGCGGTAGCCACGCGTAGACCATGATCGGCAGATAATAAATAGGCGACTGGATGTGATGCCACGCGTGCGCGTAACGCCCTGCCGTCTGATGGAAAAGGATGTTGTTGACGTACGCAGCATAGATCGGGTTGTCGGCGTGCGCATGAGCGGCCAGCAACATCGGCACCAGCCATAAGGCGATCGCGATCAACGTGGCAACAAGTCCCAGCGGCCAGCGCCACCAGGTGCCCGCGCCCATCGTTGCAATACCGCTCCATCCGCGAAGTGCCGCCCACATGTAAGGCAGCAGCATGAACAATGCGAGAAAGCCCACGCCTTTGGTGATAACGCCAAGTCCTGCGCAGAAACAGCCGAACCAGAACAGTTTCCAATTTGGCCCGCAAAGCAGATGCCGAAGCAGGCCCCAGTTGGCAGCCGTGATGAAGAACACCACCAGCGGATCGATCTGCGCGCGCTTGCTCTGGAACACGAACTGGATGCACATCAGCAACAACATTGCCGCGTACATGCCTGTTTTGCGGTTCCACAACCGTCGTCCCAGGTCGTAGACCAACAACAGCGTGCCAAGCGCCGATAGCAACGATGGCAGCAGAAACGCAATGCGCCAGTTGCGCACAAGTTCGAAGCTTGCCGCTTCCAGCCACATCAGCATCGGGGGCTTGTCGGCGTAGAACTCCGCTCCGCGATGCAGGAATAGCCAGTCGCCGCTTTCCACCATCTGCTTGGCGGCGAGGGTGAAACGCGGCTCGTCCGACGGCCAGGGATCGCGCAGGCCGATGCCGATGCCGATCATCACGATCGCAAACAGCAGCATCAGCCAGAACTGGCGGCGTTCCGAGGTTGACGCCCTTTCTCCTGTGGAGAGAGGGGTGGGTTGCGGGGCCGTGCTAGCCATAAATCCCATTACTTCGCGACGGTTTTTTAAAAAAGCTGGTTAAGGACGGTGGAGAGTCATCGCAAGATCGAATCCTCACCCCGACCCTCTCCCGGAGGGAGAGGGAGCAACGCTAGCGATGCTCAAGCACGGCATAGTACATGCCATCGAGATCGCCATCGCCGGGCAGGATCTGCCAGCCGGTCGCTGCAGCTTGTCCAGCCGGTAGCGTCAACGGCAAAACGTCCACATCGTTACGGCCAGCGAGAAAATGTTCGACAACCGCTTCATTCTCCGCGCGCAGCAGCGAACACGTTATGTAGACGAGTCGGCCGCCCGGTGCGAGTAAGGGCCACAGCGCAGTGAGAATGCGTTGCTGTTGTGCGACCAGCGTAGCAATATCGCTCGCTCGGCGATGCAGGCGGACATCCGGGCGCCGACGCATGACACCTGTGGCGGAACATGGCGCATCGATAAGAATCCGATCGAAAAGTTTGCCGTCCCACCAGCTTTGAGGGTTGCCCGCATCGCCGATTTGGATAGCAGCCTGCAGACCAAGGCGATCCAGATTCTGGCGGATGCGTTTGGCACGCCCGGCGTCGAATTCGAGCGCGGTCAATGCGATGTCCGCGCGCTCGAGCAAATGGCACGCCTTGCCACCCGGTGCCGCGCAGGCATCGAGAACGCGTTGGCCATTGCGTACATCGGCAAGATCGGCCGCGGCTTGCGCGGCGCCATCCTGTACGGCGAAGAGTCCGTCCGAAAAGCCCGGCATGCGTGTGACATCGGTGCTGTGGGGTAGCACCAGGCCATCGCGCAACCACGGATGCGCCTGAATGTCGTAACCGTCTGCGCGAAATTTTTCCAGGAGCACATCGCGTGCGATGCGGCGACCATTCACGCGCAACATCAATGGCGGTTCGCGATTGCTGTCGGCAAAAATATCGTCGGCGCGTGTCGGCCAGTCGGCGCTTATCGTCTCGACCAGCCATGGCGGCATCGCGTAGCGCGTTTGCGGCTGGGCATCGAGTTGCGTGAGCAAGGTTTCGCGTTCGCGTTGCCAGCGGCGAAGTACGGCATTCACCAAGCCCGACAAGCGCGGCCGATTGAGTGCGCGCGTGGCTTCCACCGTGGCAGCAACAGCGGCGTAATCCTGCAATTGGAGGATTTCCAGCTGCACCAGACCAAGCACCAGTAACGCGTGAACCTCGGGTTCCTTGCGACGCAGCGATTTGTCGAGCAAGTGATCGAGTGCTGCATCGAAACGCAGCCACCAGCGCGCGCCGTCACTCAGTAGTGCCATCAACAGTGCGCGGTCGCGCGGATCGTGCAACTTGGGCGCACGTTGCTCCATCGCATCGCGCAACGAGGCCCCGCGCAAGGCGACATCGGCCAACGCCTGCGCAGCGAGGGCGCGCGTGTCATTCATCGTGCGGTGCGCAGTTCGGGGCGTGCGTTGAGATAGTCGGCCGTCGTGATGCGCTTACCGCCCGCGCGCTGCAGCGCCGTTACGCGCAACGCGTGTTCACCACAGGCGATATCGATACCGTCGCGATGTGCGGCGATGACAGTACCCGGCGTATGGCGATGCGTCTGCTCGATGGCGCGTGCTGCCCAGATGCGCACGTTTTCCCCGGCGATCTCGCCTTCCGCAACGGGCCATGGATCGAAGGCGCGCACCTGACGTTCCAGCACCATGGCTGTGCGCGTGAAATCGAGCCGCGCTTCGGCCTTGTCCAGCTTGTGCGCATACATCACGCCATCGTCCGATTGCGGATGCGCTTGCAGCGATTCGCCAGCGATGACGCGGCGCAAACCTTCCGCAAGCACGTCGGCGCCGAGCAAGGAAAGGCGATCGTGCAACGAGCCGCCTGTGTCCTCGCGCGTTATGTGTGTGCGTCGTTCCAACAATACGGGGCCGGTGTCCAGACCGGCTTCCATCTGCATGAGATCGACGCCGCTTTCGTTGTCGCCCGCGAGAATCGCGCGCTGAATCGGCGCGGCGCCGCGCCAGCGCGGCAGCAAACTGGCGTGCACGTTCCAGCAACCCAGTCGGGGGATTGCCAACACCTTGCGCGAAAGGATCAATCCGTAGGCGACCACCACCATCAAATCGGGGCGATACGCGGTGAGCGTTTCGCGCGCTTGGACGGTCTTCAGCGTTTCAGGCTGCTCGACGGGGATATTGGCAGCGATTGCAGCCTGTTTGACAGGACTTGGTGTGAGTTTACGTCCGCGGCCAGCTGGGCGGTCCGGTTGCGTGTAGACAGCAACAACGTCCGCGCCGCTTGCGCGACACGCTTCAAGACACGGAACGGAGAACTCCGGCGTACCTGCAAAAACGATACGCAAGCTCAAGCGTTCGCTGCCTGCTTGCGCTGCTTTTCCATGCGCTTGAGCAGAATCGAGCGCTTCAGCGGCGACAGGTAATCGACAAACACTTTGCCGGCGAGGTGATCC
Source organism: Dyella sp. (assembly GCF_035486915.1). Classification (GTDB taxonomy): domain Bacteria; phylum Pseudomonadota; class Gammaproteobacteria; order Xanthomonadales; family Rhodanobacteraceae; genus Dyella_B. The sequence continues at coordinate 17,644 of NZ_DATHMR010000166.1, forward strand.
ATTTCGTGCTGGATGCACACGGCCAGGGGGCCTTCCACTTCCAGCTCGAAGGTTTTGCCTTCGACGTCCTGCGCACGCACTTTGACTTTCAGCGCGCGCGTGACATCGGCATAAATGCCGGGGAAGGAGAGACAACCTTCCTGATAGACCTGCGAACCTTCCTTCTCCAGGATCTCGGCATTGATCAAGGCGAGCGGTTCGTTGCGACCCTCGCTCATGTCCGCGACCAGCACGCGCGTGTGCACGTTGACCTGCGTTGCGGCCAGGCCCACGCCATTGGCTTCGTACATCGTCTCGAACATGTCATCGACGAACTGCTTCAATGCGGCGTCGAACACGGTGACCGGTTCGGCCTTGGTGCGAAGTCGGGGGTCGGGAAATTCGAGAATGGTCAAAACGGACATAACAAGCCTGCCTCGGGCGCTGAATTTGCGGGCGAATTGGTAAAAGCCTGCCCTTGCGCCCCCTAGAATATGGTTATTGTACGTGTTTCAACGTATTGTCGGCAGACGAATTTGCCAACTGGCACGTGTTGCTTGGGTTAACGGTTCGGTTACACTCGCCCAAGCGTTGGGGGAGGGGGAATCCCGGTTATGATTAGAAAGTCCATTGGGCTGCTGGCCGGCATGCTGGTCACTGTGGCCGTCTACGCTGCAGGTACTCAACTGCGCGCCGACCATCCTGACAGCTATACGGTGCGCCGCGGGGACACCCTGTGGGGCATTTCCGGCCGCTTCCTGTCCAAGCCCTGGCTGTGGCCAGAGATCTGGCAGGCCAATCCGCAGGTTCACAACCCTCACCTCATTTATCCGGGTGACGTGCTCGATCTGTCTTTCATCAACGGTGGTCCGGGGCTGCGTCTTGAGCCGTCGATTCATCGCGAAGGCGATGCGATCCCTGCCATTCCGGTCGATCAGCTGCTGCCTTACCTCAAGGATTCGCGCGTCGTCGATCCGGATGAGGTGAAGAACGCCCCGTACGTGATGGGCTTCGAAGAAGGCGACATCACCGGCACCTCCGGCCGCAACCTTTACGTGCGCAACATCCAGGCGCAACCGGGTCAACGCTGGGCCGTCGTGCGTGCAACCCATGTCTTCCGCACCCACGGCGGTTCGGAAGATCATGAAAGCGACGAAATGTCAGCCAACCTCGTGGACAGCGACGTTGCCACGACGCATACGCCGTGGACCGAGGAGTGGCCGACGGATCTGGGCCGCGACACCCCCAACCATACTTTCCGCGGCAAGACGCTGGCCATGGAAGTCACGGTGATCGGGACCGCCGAAGTGTTGCGCGGCGGCGACCCCGCAACGCTCCTCCTGCTGAGCTCGACTCTTGAAATTCGTGCCGGCGATCGTCTGATGCCTATCGACGACCACCCGTACGATCCCTACTACTACCCGCATCCGCCAAAGACGCTGCCGGCCGATGGACGTGTGATCGCCTTCTCGCTGGAACGACTCAGCCAGGTCGGTCCGGACAACGTCGTCGTGTTGTCGGTGGGTTCGAAGGATGGTGTCGACAACGGCATGACCTTCTCGCTGTGGCAGCCGGGCGAAGAAGTGCCCGATGACGTGGCGCACGACAGCTTCAGCCGCTACAACCACAAGTTCGTGACACTGCCCGATGAATTTGTCGGACACGTGATGATCTTCCGCACCTTCGATCGCGTGAGCTATGGCTTGGTGATGGATGGCCTCAAGCCCGCGAAGATCGGTGGACGATTGAAGATGCCGGAATAAATCCCGGCGTAGTTCACCCACAGCACGGCGCGGTTATCCCGCGCCGTTGTTGTTTCAGGGCCTCGCGTAGACTCGCGGGATGAACGAACATGCTTTGTTGCGCGACTGGTTGATCGCCTTGCGCACGCCAGGATTAGGATCGGTCGGCCTTCGCGAGCGACTTGCCGCAACGCAGGGCGACATCGGTGAAGCGCTTGCGCAGTTGCGACGTCATGCCTCCTCGCTCGATGCACGGGCGCCGGCATGGCTGGAGCAGCCGGACGAAGCGCGAATCGCCGCCGATCTCGCGTGGTTAGCCGAGCCGGGACATCGTCTGCTGCGTTTTACCGACGCCGATTTCCCGCCGCAGCTGGAAACCATCGCGCAACCTCCCGCCGCCCTGTTCGTGAGTGGCGATGCGAGCCTTTTGCTGCGGCCGCAGGTTGCGATGGTGGGTGCGCGCAGCGCGAGCATGGCAGGCAAGGCGAATGCCGGTGCGTTTGCGCGAAGTCTTGCGATCGCCGGCTTTGTCGTTACAAGCGGCTTGGCCGACGGCATCGACGGTGCTGCGCACGAGGCCGCTCTGGATGCCGGACAACCGACCATTGCCGTGATCGGCACGGGCCCCGATCTGGTCTATCCGCGCAAGCACCGCAACCTGTCCGCGCGTATCGAGGCGCAGGGCGCACTGGTCAGCGAATTTCCACCCGGCACGGCGGCACGGACCGACCACTTTCCGCGGCGCAATCGCATCATTTCAGGTTTGTCGCTGGGTACGGTGGTGATCGAAGCGGGGCTGCAATCAGGCTCGCTGATCACCGCCCGATTGGCCGGCGAGCAGGGGCGGGAGGTATTCGCCGTGCCCGGTTCCATCCATAATCCCCTGGCTCGCGGTTGCCACCGGCTCATTCGGGAAGGTGCGCGGCTGGTGGAAAGCGCGCCGGAGATCGCCGAATCCCTGGTTCCTGCTGCACGGGCGCTCGGTGCCGAACTGGCCCAGCGTCTGGATCAGTCGCCTGCGGAGCGCAAGGAGCGCGGCCAGGCGGCCTCAGGCGGCTGGCGAGCCGATCCGGAGTATCAGCGCCTGCTGGACGTGCTCGGACACGATCAGGTGGCGCTGGACGAGCTTGCCGCACGAACAGGGCAGACAGCCGCCGCTTTGTCATCCATGCTGCTCATGCTGGAGCTGGAAGGCTGCGTCGAAGGCCTGCCCGGCGGCCGCTACCAGCGTCTTCCTGGGGCCTGAGCAAAGCGCGAAAGGCGCTCCAGACCGCGGTTTCACGCGCGCCAGCTTGACAGCCGTCAAGCCGGCGTGCTTCCAACTATATATAGAGCGGCCGTGCCCATACGGTTGCGGATGGACCCCTGGAACCCCAAGCCACATGGCAAAAAATCTGCTCATCGTCGAATCGCCTGCCAAGGCCAAGACGATTAACAAATACCTCGGCAAGGACTTTCAGGTCCTGGCCTCCTACGGTCACGTGCGTGATCTGAAACCGAAAGAAGGTGCGGTCGACACCGATCACCAGTTCGCGATGAAGTACGAGGTGATCGAGCGCAACGAGAAACACGTCGACGCCATCGCCAAGGCCGCCAAGATCGCCGACGACATCTATCTGGCAACCGACTTGGATCGCGAAGGCGAAGCGATCAGCTGGCACATCAGCGAGATCCTGAAAGAGCGCGGCATCTCCCATGGCAAGCAGATGCACCGCGTGGTGTTCTCTGAAATCACGCCCAAGGCGATCAAGGCAGCGGTCGCGGCGCCGCGCGAGCTTTCGCACGATCTGGTCGATGCACAGCAGGCGCGTCGCGCGCTCGACTATCTGGTGGGCTTCAATCTGTCGCCGGTGTTGTGGCGCAAGGTGCAACGCGGCCTTTCCGCCGGCCGCGTGCAAAGCCCTGCACTGCGCATGATCGTAGAGCGCGAAGAAGAGATCGAGGCGTTCGTTGCACGCGAGTACTGGACGGTCGAAGCGCAACTTCGCCACGCCGACGGCGATTTCAACGCACGCCTGACCAAACTCAACGGCAAGAAATTCGAGCAGTTCGATCTCACCAACGAAGTCGATGCGACCGCTGCGCGCGAGGCATTGAAAGAAGCCGCGCACGGCCGCCTCACCGTCAGCGAAGTCACCAGCAAGGAACGCAAGCGTCGCCCGGCGCCGCCCTTCACCACATCGACGCTACAGCAGGAGGCCGCGCGCAAGCTCGGTTTCACCACCAGCCGCACGATGAAGGTCGCGCAGGGCTTGTACGAAGGCGTCGGTCTGGGCAGCGAAGGCAACGTCGGTCTCATCACCTATATGCGTACCGACTCCACCGCGCTGTCCAATGACGCGGTGGACGAATTGCGTCAGCTTATTTCCCGCGATTTCGGCAACAAGGCGTTACCGGATCAGGTGCAGGTCTATCGCACCAAATCCAAAAACGCACAGGAAGCCCACGAAGCGATTCGTCCCACCTCGGCCATGCGTACTCCGCGCGAGGTTGCTGCTTTCCTCAACGACGAACAGCGCAAGCTGTATGAGTTGATCTGGAAGCGCACCGTTGCATGCCAGATGATTCACGCCACGCTGAACACCGTGTCCGTTGACTTCGACGTCAAGCATGTCAAAGGCGGAGACGCGGCGTTCCGCGCCACCGGCACGACGGTGGTCGATCCGGGCTTCTTGGCCGTGTACGAAGAAGGCCGCGATCAGAAGACTGCCGACGACGAGGACGAAGGCCGTCGTCTGCCGCGACTGGCAAAAGGCGAAGATGTACCGGTGCAAGATATCGTCACCGATCAGCATTTCACCGAGCCGCCGCCGCGTTTCTCCGAAGCGAGTCTGGTGAAAGCGCTGGAGGAATACGGCATCGGCCGTCCGTCCACATACGCCAGCATCATCCAGGTGCTGCAGAACCGCGAATACGTGCTGCTCGAGAGTCGTCGCTTCAAACCGACGGATGTCGGCCGCGCGGTCAGCAACTTCCTCACGCAGCATTTCACGCGTTACGTCGATTACGACTTCACCGCCAAGCTCGAAGATGAGCTCGATGCGGTCAGTCGCGGTGAAGAAGCGTGGGTGCCGTTGATGCAGCGCTTCTGGCTGCCTTTCAAGCAGCAAGTCGATGAAAAAACCGAGACGGTCGACCGCAGCGAAGCGACCGGGGCGCGTGAATTGGGCGCCGATCCGAAATCGGGCAAGCCGTTATCCGTACGTCTTGGCCGTTATGGACCGTATGCACAGATCGGCGACAAAGACGTCGACGAAAAGCTGCAGTTCGCATCGCTGCGTCCTGGCCAGAGCATGCACACGATCACGCTGGAAGAGGCGATCGAGCTGTTCAAGCTGCCACGCAAACTTGGCCAATCGGAAAGCGGCGAAGAAGTCAGCGTAGGTGTCGGCCGCTTTGGTCCGTTCGTGAAGCAGGGCAGCGTTTACGCCTCGCTGAAGCCGGAAGACGATCCGTACACCATCGAGCTGCCGCGCGCGCTGCAAATCGTGCAGGAAAAGCTCGAGCTGCTCGCCAATCGCATCATCAAGGATTTCGGCAACGGCGTGCAGGTGCTCAACGGCCGTTATGGTCCGTACATCACCGATGGCGAGAAGAACGCGCGCATTCCCAAAGATCAGGAACCGAAAGACCTGACCGAACAGCAATGCGCCGAGTTGCTGGCTGCTGCGCCGGTGAAGAAGGGTCGCTTCGGCAAGAAGAAAGCGGCTGGCAAAAAAGCCGAGCCGGCGACCAAGAAGGTGGCAACGAAAAAAGCCGCGGCAGAAAAGACCGTCGCCAAGAAGGCAACCAAGAAAGCAGCCAGCAAAAAAACCGCGACGAAAAAGACTGCCGCCAAAAAAGCGACCGCAAAGAAATCGACTGCAAAGACCGGAGCCTGAGTGCCCCGGCATTACACGCTCGCCGAACTCGATGCCGCCGCTGCTTCGCTTCGAAGCGGCGGCGTGATCGCCTATCCGACCGAAGCCGTATTCGGGCTCGGTTGCGATCCGCACGATCGGCAAGCGTTTGATCGCATCTTCACACTCAAGCAGCGCCCTGCCACGCAAGGCGTGTTGTTGATCGCCGCGGACTTCACCCAGGCGCAACGCTACATCGACATCACGGCGGTGCCAGCCGGTGTATTGGCTCAGGTGCGAGCGAGTTGGCCGGGTCCTTTTACATGGGTGTTTCCGCGCAGTGCGGACGTACCGGATTGGGTGGCAGGCGCTCATGCAGGCATCGCCTTGCGGGTGACAGCACACGCCCCGGCCGCGGGCTTATGTCGCGCTTTTGGCGGTGCGCTGGTTTCCACCAGCGCCAATCCGCATGGCGAGCCACCGGCCCGCGATCTGGTCACCGTGGCCGACTATTTCGGCGATGGGCTGGACGGCGTTCTCGATGCGCCCTTGGGCGGCGCAGCCCAGCCCACCACCATCCGCGACGCATTGACTGGCGCTATCATCCGAACCTGAATCCGGGGGACACTCTGCTCATTCCGCACGGGCGTCACTAACACTGCCTGTCCGCATCTCTTCGGCCCTTCGGCTCGACAGACGGCCAGTCTGTCTTTGCCGAAAGTCCTGTGATCTGCGAACAGACAGCGTCGGCGACACCTATGCTGAACGAATCGGAGTATCTCTACATCTGATGGCTGGCGCGGTGGGTGCCGATTCAGCCCAGACCATGAGGATAGGGGGCGAGCAGGACGCCATCCCAATCGCGGGAAGTCGTCGGCCGTATCGGCCGGCTTGGGGTGCGTCGTATCGGTAAAGTGATCAGGAGCACGGCGTGGCGATTGTCTACGACACCTTCCAACGCGATGAAGCGGAGCAACTGCTGCCTCTGTTGAAGGTGGCCGATCCGCAGCGTGTCGTAGCCATGCACGACGGCGATGCCATCACGGCAGCGCAATTTCTGGCACACGTACAACACGTCGCCGCGCAATTGCCGGATGCGAGCGCCGCCGTCAATCTGTGCGAAGACCGTTACGCGTTCATGGTGGCGTTTTGCGCTATCGCATTGCGCGGGCAGGCCAATCTGCTGCCGCCGTCGCGTGCGCCGCATGCCGTGGACGAAGTGATGGCGGCACATCCGGATTGTCACGCTATCGGCGATCGCACGATGGATCCGGCGCCGCAACGCTACCTTGCGTTGCCACCGCTGACGATCGATGAGACGACCGCAGCACCGACCGAATGGCCGTCCATTCCGGCGATGCAAACGGTGGCTATCGGTTATACATCCGGTTCCACCGGCACGCCGCGTCCCAACACGAAGAGCTGGCGCAGTTTCAACGCCAGCACCGCGGGCAACCTGCGCATGCTGCAGCAGGTGGTGGGCGAACGTTTCGCTGTCGTGGCGACCGTGCCGCCGCAACACATCTACGGCATTGAAATGTCGGTGCTGTTGCCTTTGCTGGGCCACGTCCAGGTCCATTCGGGACGGCCGTTCTTCCCGTCCGACATTGCCAGCGCGCTGGAAAAGATGCCCGAGCCGCGTGTGCTCGTCACCACGCCGGTGCATCTGCGCGCGTTGGTTGAATCGGGTGTGCAACTGCCGAAACTCGCCGCAATGCTGTCGGCTACCGCGCCGATGCCACCGGAGCTGGCGGCGCAGGCGGAAAAGTGTTTCGACGCACCGCTGCTGGAAGTCTTCGGTTCCACCGAAACCTGCGCCTTCGCAACGCGACGCGTCACTGCCGATAGCCAGTGGACGCTCTACCACGGCGTACATCTGCATCCGCAGCCCGATGGCACGCAGATCGAAGCGCCGCAGCTGGACGCAGCGGTGACGCTCGCCGACATCGTGACCTTGCACGACGATGGCCGCCGCTTCGAACTGCGCGGCCGCCATGCGGATCTGCTGGAGATTGCCGGGAAGCGCGCCTCGCTGGGCGACCTAACCCGCCGCCTGCTCGCCATCCCCGGCGTCAACGATGGCGTGGTGTTCCAGCTGGATGACGCCGATGCCATCGGTATCCGCCGTATCGCGGCGCTGGTCGTCGCGCCTTCCCTGAGCGAGCACGCGATTTTGGACGCCTTGCGCGCATCGATCGACCCAGTGTTCCTGCCGCGCCCCTTGCGCCGGGTCGAAACGCTCCCGCGCAATGAAACCGGCAAGCTGCCGCGCGCTGCATTGCTCGATCTGCTCGCCCGCCATACGGCCGTTTAAGCGTTTCGCCGGGCCGCGGTGCCGAAGGCGGCGCCCACAACCGTTACAATGGCGAGCTTGCACCCCCGCGCAGGCAGTCACGGAGTCCCTTGCATGAAAGTCATGGTTATCGGCAATGGCGGTCGCGAGCACGCACTGGCGTGGAAGCTCAAGCAATCGCCGCGCGTCAGCGAAGTGATCGTCGCACCCGGCAACGCCGGTACAGCGCACGAGCGCGGCTTGCGCAATGTCGATGTAGCCGCCAGCGACGTCGAGGGACTGCTGAAACTGGCCAAGGCCGAGAAAGTCGATCTCACCGTCGTCGGCCCGGAAGTGCCGTTGGTCGCGGGCGTCGTCGACAAATTCCGCGCCGCGGGCCTGCGCATCTTCGGACCGCGTGCCATCGCCGCGCAGTTGGAAGGCTCCAAGGCATTCGCCAAGGATTTCCTGCTTCGCCACAACATTCCGACCGCGCACTACGCAGTATTCACCGAGCTGACTAAAGCGTTGGCCTATGTGCGCGAACACGGCGCACCCATTGTCATCAAAGCCGATGGCCTGGCGGCGGGCAAAGGTGTTGTCGTCGCACTCACCTTGCCCGACGCCGAACTCGCGTTGCACGACATGCTGGGCGCGCATGCGTTTGGCGATGCGTCTGCACGCGTCGTCATTGAAGAATTTCTTGACGGCGAAGAAGCCAGCTACATCGTGATGAGCGACGGCAGCCATGCGTTGCCGATGGCAAGCAGCCAGGATCACAAACGCCGCGACGAAAACGACCTGGGCCCCAACACCGGTGGCATGGGCGCGTATTCACCCGCGCCGGTTGTCACGCCGGAAGTCGAAAAGCGCATTCTCAAGGAAGTGATCGAGCCGACCCTTCACGGCATGGCTATGGAAGGCGCACCCTTTATCGGCTTCCTCTACGCCGGCCTGATGATCGACAAACACGGCGCGCCCAAAGTCATCGAATTCAATGTGCGCTTTGGCGATCCGGAAACACAACCGATCATGATGCGTCTGAAGTCCGATCTCGTTGAGCTGATCGAAGCGGCGCTAGACGGCGAGCTGCACCACACGCATGCGCAGTGGGATGCGCGCCCATCCATTGGCGTCGTCATCGCAGCGAGCGGTTATCCGGCCAAGGTGAAGACGGGCGACCTGATCGATGGTCTGGATCAGGATTTTGGGCGCAACGTGAAGGTGTTTCATGCAGGCACGGCGCTCGACGTCCACGGTCGTGCGATGACGGCGGGCGGTCGCGTACTGACGGTGTGTGCGCTGGGCAACGGCATCGAAGCGGCGCGCGAAAACGCCTACGACGCGGTGAAAAAAGTTCATTTTGACGGCGCATTCTGCAGGCGCGATATCGCACACCGCGCCTTGCGCCGAAAATAACGCAGGCTGAGATATCTCCGGTGTCTGCTTGGAAGATTCAACAAAATCATCACGCTATCCAAGCCCGCGCAACCACTGACGCCACCCGGCCGTCATCCCGGCGAAAGCCGGGATCCAGTGCCTTCGATGCGGCAAAGTCGCTGGATGATTCGCTTCGCTCACCCCTTCTGGGCCGCCCTTCGGACGTTCTGCGCGCTTGTCCAGCTTTTACGGCGATGACAAGCAAAAAAACAGCAATACCTAAGGCGCAGACTGCACCTCAATCGCAGATCGCGCTCGTACCCTCGACGAAAATCACATCGGCAATCCAATTGCGCTTACGCCGAGCCAATCGATCGTCACACGCTTCACCATCGAGCGTCACAGACGATCGCCGAAGCATCGACGGCTCCACACCTTCAAACGTATTGACGTTCACCACCGCATAAAGCCGATCATCGATCAGGCTGCTCACCAGCGGTACGACACCGCATCGCGTACAGATCCGAAATTGCGCTGTTTCCGTCTCGAACGCGTAATCGGAAACATGTTGCGAATCTTTGACTGTCACCTTTAACGAGCCCGTATGACAAGACGTCCAAACCGCGCGATGCCTCGTGCAAAACGAGCACGTACAAGCACGCGCCGGAATCTCCGACGGCTCCGGCTTCCAGTCCAGTACAAAGGAAATGTTGCCGCAGTGGCAGCGTCCGGAAATCAACATGACATCGAAAGCCCCGATACAAATGCTCGATTAGTTATGGCGATGCAGAAGCAACCACGCATAGACGGATACATTCACCACAATCACCACGGCAGCCAAAGCAAACTGAATGTTTCTGGTCAATCCATCCGGATAAATGGTCGCCAGAAGATAGTGCTGAATGAAATCGCCTTGATAGCCTGCCTGACCAGCACGATGTCGAAGACTATTTTCAATCGTCGTCAGCGGACAAAGCCTTCCGCTTGTCTCGACATAGAAACCCCATGCCGCAGCGGGAATCTGAAGCACGAGAATCCAACGCCACTTCAGCGCCAACACCGCACCAAAGGTACAAAACAAGATAAACGCAAAGTGGAATGCCAACACGCCGTCGGCTGCCAGCAAACATGGCATTACGGTATTTCCGCAGCGTTCGGTTCCCACAGTTCCATCGTGTTGCCCTGCATTTCAGGCATGGATCTCACATTCCCGGAGGCGGCTGCCAAAGTTCGACCTTGTTGTCCTCGGGGTCCATAACCCAACCGAACTTCCCGTACTCCGAATCGTCCGTTTTCTCCAGGACATTGCATCCTTCGTCCCGAAGCGCCTGAAGCAAAGCGGCCAGGTCGTCGACGCGATAGTTGACCATGAAGGTCGACTTGCTTGGTGCGAAGTGTCCACCCTCAGCGGCGCCGATCGACCACGCGGTCGTCCCGGTTGTCGGATTGCCCGACTCGTCCGCCCACGAGAATGCCGCGCCTCCCCATGTCTGGACGTCGATGCCCAGGTGCTGCTTGTACCAAGCGCGCAGTGCGACAGGGTCCTTCGCGTTGAAAAAGATGCCCCCGATACCTGTGACTCTTTTCATTTGAGCCTCCGAAGTGCGACGAAGTTGGAGCGTACGGTGTTTGTGACGCCTGGCGCCTGGATTAGGCGGCGTCGGAGGTGTCCGCTTGGACGAATAGTTAGCCACAACAACCAGCTGCTGAGCCTGCCGCCTGGACGGGCGGGCACTTGATAGTGCCATAAGAACAAAAGACGCAGCAGTGACCAGGCAAAGGTTTAAGTAGCTCTTTGCATAAAGCGCACTCGTAAAAATAAATACAAGCGTTGGTAGGCATTGTCTCGGCCTTGGAATAACCACAGACCGGGCAAGTAAGCGTAGAGGAAAGAACGATGGTTTCTTGCATGGTGGGAAATCGCTTGTACCGGCCAACGCCCGAGTTAGACGGCGCCGGAGGCATCAGCCTTGAATGAATGTAGGTGCCACGTGCACC
>NZ_DATHMR010000167.1:0-11448 GCF_035486915.1 Dyella sp.
CTGCCAATACGGCGGTTTCGTTGCCGTGAGCGGAGGTTTTTGGGGTGTCGTAGGTGGGGTCGGGGAGGGTGGCGGTGCTTGCGGTGGCTGAGCAGGCGGTGAGGGCGGCTAAGGTGAACAGGGTGGCTAGACTGCGGGTGCGCATGGGGGACTCCATGAATGTCCGGATGTCTTGTATTCGCTTACATGAGGCAATCGGTTACTCCAACCGTGAGTGCGTTTATCTCGTCATTCCGGCGAAGGCCGGAGGCGCTTTGCAACAGCGAAGCTGGTCATCCAGTGACTGTATCGCCTCGTTGATGTCGTATCGCCAGCTTGCTCGCCTACGCGGCGGGCGTTTCGTCCGTCTGCCGACGGCCGAGTTACTTTTCTTTGCTTGTCCAAAGAAGAAGTAACCAAAAGAAAAGACACCCCGGAGAGCGCGCCCTGTGCGGGTGCGCGAACGGATTATGGGGTTTTTCGACAGCAACTCCTGTGCTGGCGAAAAACTGACTGGCATCCCTGCCAGCCACCTTGCGGGCTATCCTTCACCCGTTCGCCGCGCTCTACGGGGCCCTGGGTCAAGAGCAAGAGCAGCGCGCGCGCGTGCGCTTTTAAGAGCGACAAGCACACAGCAAAAGCGATCAGCAAAAGCAGCTGGGTGCAGTGAGTGCCCGCGGTTTTCTCATTCGGCAGCGATGACGTGAATTTCCACATCATCCAGCTGCACGACTTGCCCTGCGTGAATCTTGCAGGTTTTGCGCAGTTCCTGCTGCCCATCGACGTAAACATCGCCGCCGGCGACGATCATTTTTCCTGCGCCGCCGCTGTCGCACAGGCCGACCAGTTTCAAAAGCTGGTTGAGTTCCACGTAGTCGCGGTCGAGTTCGAATTGGATGTGTTGCATGTCAGCGATGCGTGGGGAGTGAGATGGGATGTTCGGGCAGGCTCAGGAAGGCGAAGAAAGGGCGGTTCTGGCCGATCGCGAAGTTGGCGGCTTCGTGCAGGATGCCCAGCAAGGTGTCGAAGTCTTTCGCTGCGGCCTGACGCAAATCATTGGCGTGATCGAGCAATAACGCGTGACCGGCGCCATGTAACCAACCCAGATCGCGCAGACTGTCGACCAGTGCGTCCCAGTTTTGGCCAAAACCCGATGGCAGTTTCAGTGCCATGGCTAGGCGCTTGAGCAGTTCGCTTTTGTCGTGGCAGCCTTCGAGATCGGCGCGGCAAACATACAGCTTTCCTTGCTTGGCGGCCGTGGCGAGTGCTTCGAAGTCCGCCGCATCGACAAAGTAAACGCCGCCGTCATCGGCATGGGTCAGATCGAGTGCGCCCTCTGCACTCATCGGTTCACCTGAAAAGGCTGGAAGCTGCGGTAGTGATCGCCGGTGTAATAAAAAACAGTCGGCGGATTGCCGCCAGTGATGATCCGGCGTGTACCGCGATTGCGCGCATCCGGCGTGTCGACGGTGTATTCGTGATAGTAGCCACGGGGTTGTTGCGGCAGCAGTCCCTCGTAATTGCCGAATACGACGCCGTCCTGGCTGTAGGGAAATGGGCCGCCTTGCAGGATGAGCGTCAGTGTCTGACATGACTCAGGCGGCATGAACTGCGGAAGGTTGGTCGCTGCGGACGGGCAGTTGAGGTTGCTGGCGGGCGCAAGCGTCACGTGGCCTTCCGAAGTCATGCTCGGCGGCACGGTTGGATGGCGATTCCAGAAAACCAGCAGCGCGACAAACAGCGCAAGAAGCACGAGCGAGATCAGACGTGAGACGGACATCGCGGGCTCCCTCCAGGCGACAGCGAGCAGTGTAATGCGTTCCGTGCGTCGTGGTTACAGAAAGCGTGCGTTGAATGACTTTAAGGACATGTAGACGGACATTGCCGGGGATACAACAAGCTTCCCGTTCCCCACAGGAAAAACGACATGATCGGTAAACCTTTCTGGTTGGCGGTAATGGCCGGCTTGTACGGCATAAGCGGTTCCGTGTTTGCCGCGGACGAAGCGGCAAATACGCCCGAAGTGTTTGCGCCGGGTGTGATTTCCGGACCTGCCAATGAGGCGTGCCCTGCGTTCACGCCGGATGGCAATACCGTGTATTTCGACGTCGGCACGATGATTCTTGTATCGCATCGATCGCATGGCGTTTGGTCAAAACCGGAAATTGCCCCGTTCTCCGGGCAATGGGGCGATCATGATCCAACCATATCGCCCGATGGCTCCTACATCGTGTTTGTTTCCAATCGTCCTATCACGCCTGGCGCCGATGCGCTTGGCGCGACTGTGCACGGTAAGTTTTATCCGCAGAGCGGCGGCCATTTGTGGCGTGTGGATCGCAAGGGCGATAGCTGGGGTCAACCTGTGCATTTGCCAGCCGCGGTCAATGCGAGCGATCGCACCTATGCTCCCAGCATAGCGGCAGATGGAAGCCTGTATTTCATCCATCCTGACGATGCCGGCGTGTTTCATATCTACAGTTCATCGTTTGTCAGCGATGCGTATCGACCGGCCGTAAAAGTCGCCGTAGGCGATGCCGCGGCATCGACGCACGATCCGGCGATCGCACCAGATCAATCATTCATGGTGTTCAACTCCGCGGATGCGAAAACCCCGGGCATGGGCGATTTCTACATTTCATTCCGCGAGAACGGTCAGTGGGGCAAGCCGATTGATCTTGGTGAAGCCATCAACGGCACAGGTAAATGGAGTCAATGGGGCGCGCATCTGAGCCCCGATCATCGAACGCTCTACTACACGAGCGATCGGACGAGCCGTCCGACGTTCCCGTTGACACCCGAGCAGGCAAAGGCAGCGTTGGTGCAGATGGAGAGCTGGGATAACGGCGCTAATAACATCTGGTTCGTTTCGCTGGTGCCGTGGTTGGACGGACATAGCGGCGGGAAGAAAGGCACCTAGTGCGGATATGACATGTTCCGGCGCTGCTCAACCTTTTGGTTGTTGCAGCGCAAGATGACGTTTATGACTTTCGGGCTGGAAATCTGGCACGTCAAGCCAGCTAGACTGCGGCTTTGTCATCGATGGAGCGGGCATGTCCCTGTCACCGAAGTTCTTGCGCCTGACCGGGTGCTGCGCCTTTTTTGTCTTCGCGTCGGCCTTCGCTGCCGTGCAACCGTCGGTGGCCCCGGAGGCGTCGGCGGTCGTGCGGCACAACCCGCAGACCGACCCTCCGCCGATGCTGCAGGACTTCGACAGCTACGTCGATAGCGCACGAAGCACCTTCAATGTGCCTGGCATCGCGGTGGCGATCGTCAAGGATGGCAAGGTGGTCTTCGAACAAGGCTACGGTTTGCGTGAAGTCGGCAAGCCCGAAAAGGTCGACGCACATACCCTGTTCGCCATTGCATCCAACACCAAGGCATTCACCGCTGCTGCGCTGCAGATGCTTGCGGAGCAGGGCAAGGTGGATATGGATGCTCGCGTCACCGATTATCTGCCGTGGTTTCAGATGTCCGATCCGTACGTCACGCACGAGATGCGTGTGCGCGATTTGCTTGCGCATCGCAGTGGCCTTAGTCTGGGTGCTGGCGATCTGCTTTATTGGCTGCCGACCAGCTATACGACGAAGGATGTGGTCGAACGTCTTGCCAAGGTGCCGCTGACCAACGGATTTCGCAGTCACTACGCCTACGACAACATCCTGTTTGCCGTCGCGACGCTGATTATCGAAAAGGCATCCGGGCAGTCGTATGCCGATTACATCCACGACCATATCTTCAAGCCCGTTGGTATGGATGAATCGCTGATCGACATGACGTATCTGAAACCGGGCATGGACTACGCGACGGGACATGCCCTCTCTGACTTCAAGGATCTGAAGCCGGTGCCACCGATGGCGTGGTTGAATGATCCCGGCGCGGGCGGCATCTATGCCAGCGTGCACGATCTGGCCAAGTGGATGAACGTACAACTTGCTGGCGGTGAACTGCCTGGCGTGGGTTTGGATGGCAAACCGCGTTATCTGTTTTCGCAAGACAGCCAGAACCAGATGTGGTCGATGCTGACACCGATTCCGGTGAGCAAGCCACCGATTCCGGAACTGGAACCGTTGATGCCGATCTTCTCCGGTTATGGCGAAGGCTGGTTCCTCAGCGATTATCACGGCCAGAAACTGGTGTGGCACACCGGCGGCTGGCCGGGCATGGTTTCGCGCGTGACGCTGGTGCCGGGGCTCAAGCTTGGCGTGGTGGTGCTGACCAATCAGGAATCGGGCGCTGCGTTCAACGCTGTGACGTATCGCGTGTTGGATGCGTATCTCAATTCGGGTACGAAGACCGACTGGGTCGCTATTTACGACAAGGCCGTCAAACATGCGCACGGCGACGCAGATGAAAGCTGGAGCAAGCACGAAGCTGCGCGCGATCCCAATAGCAAGCTGTCACTGCCGCTAAGCGGTTACGTGGGCACCTACCGCGATCCTTGGTATGGCGATGTCATCGTGAGTAACGACAACGGCAAACTACGTATGCGTTTTGGCAAGACCAAACAGCTGGTCGGTACGATGACACCCTGGCAAAACGATACCTTTATCGTGCGCTGGGACGACCGTGCCTTGAATGCCGATGCGTTCGTTACGTTCAATCTGGATATGGACGGCCATGTGCGCGAAGTGCGTATGCAGCCGGTTTCGCCGCTGACCGATTTCAGTTTCGACTTCCAGGATTTGCGACTGGTACCGCTGAAAGAAGCCGAGGCATCGGCGAAGGCGGATTGAGTTTGGAGGCGGCACGTTCTGCTCTGCGTGTGTAGAGCAGCAGCATCGATGATTCTGGGGAGATGGACATGCGATATCGTCAAGTTGGTTTGACTACGTTGTTGGGCGTTAGCCTTCTGGCTTGCGCGTACACCTGGGCACGTCAAGACGTGCAGAGCGTCCCTACGCACCGCTTTTTCCACGTGCAGCTGGGCGCGAACGAAACACAGCCGATGTCAGGCCGGTTGCTGCTGTTTGCTGAAGACGCAAAGACAGCCAAGTCGCAGTCCAAAGACGGTGCCGTCAAAGAAGTGGATATCGATGATCTCGATCCGGCGCAGGTAACCATCGCCGGGCAGGATGTTTATCGGATAGCGCCCGGGCAGGTCATCGACATCGATGCCGACAAGCTGGCGTTTCCGAAATCGTGGTCCTCGTTGCCTGCCGGCGATTACGTGGTACAGGCCGTGCTGGATGTGCATCGCAACTACAATTATCTGGGGCGCGGTGCGGGCGATGTCGTCAGCGATGTCACGACGATGCATTTGCCGACCAACGATATTCCGACGCTCACGCTCAACACGACAGTACCGGTTGAAGATCCCTGGAAAGTTCCCGACTCTGCGCCCCCCGGCGCCCGTGAATCGGTGGCTGCGGTGCAGAAGAATTCGCAGCCAGTGGATTTCGTGAGTCCATCGCTGTCGGCGTTCTGGGGCCGGCCGATTCACATGCGTGCACGCGTCGTGTTGCCGCCAGGTTACGACGCATCGTCCAACAAGCATTATCCGACCGTCTACTACACACACGGGTTCGGCGGCACTCTCGATCGCATGGTGCGTGTCTATGCCTACGTGAACGATGCTATGGCCAAAGGCCAGATGCCGCCGATGATCTGGGTGTTCCTCGACGAATCCAGTGCTACCGGTACGCACGAATTCGCCGATTCCGTGAATAACGGCCCATGGGGACAGGCACTGACTACCGAACTGATTCCCTACCTGGAGTCGCACTATCGGATGGATGCCGATGTGAATGGCCGGTTCCTCAATGGTCATTCTTCGGGCGGTTGGGCAACGCTCTGGATGCAGACGCGTTATCCGAAGATTTTCGGGGGCACCTGGTCGACATCGCCGGATCCGAGTGACTTCCACGATTTCACCGGCCCGAACCTGTATGCGCCGGGCGCAAACGTTTATCGCAAACCCGATGGCACGCCGTGGCCGCTTGTGCGCGACAAGGGCAAGGTACTGGTTACGTTCCAGCAATATGCGCAGATGGAGCGTGTGCTGGGTCCTTACGGCGGCCAGATGGCGTCTTTCGATTGGGTGTTCTCGCCACGTGGCGAGGACGGACGTCCGGAGCAGATGTTCAATCGCGATACCGGCGATGTCGATCCTGTCGTGGTGACGTATTGGCGCGATCACTATGACATCGCCTATCGCCTTGAGAACAATTGGCCGACGTTGAAACCGGATCTGGACGGCAAGATTCATCTTTACGTCGGCACCGCGGACACGTTCTACCTCGATGGTGCAGCGCATCGACTGAAAGCCGTGCTCGATGGTCTGCATGCGCATAGCGACATACGGTTCATCCCTGGGAGAACCCATTTTGACCTCTACAAGGTCGACGACGACCGCTTGGCGATGCTCAAACAGATCAGCTGGGACATGTACGCCGTGGCACGCCCTGATTCGAAGCTGAAACCGAGCATGAATCAAACCCACTAATGTCGTAAGAATTTGCCTGCTGACATGTCAGCAGGCACCTTTTCAGGCATAGTTGTCGACGCAGGCGCTGTCGGAACAGGGCGCTTGGGAAGTGTCGTTCTCATGCAAGCGACACGGCGGAAAGACGTCCGTTGGGGGCGGGCGCTTGCCGCATCGGGGCTATTCAAGCTGGAGGGAATCTCAATGAAAACGTTCGGGTTGATCGCAGTAATGGCGGCTGCCGTGATGATCGCGGCTCCTGGGGTACATGCGCAGGCCGCGGCGTCCAGCGGCAGCATGACGATCCAATGCAACGATGGCACGTCGCAGACGGTGTCCACCACGAAAGGCGCTTGCCGCGGGCACAAGGGTATCAACAAGTCCGCAAGTGGCTCGTCGAGCTCCACTTCGAGCTCGTCAAGCTCAAAGTCGAGCAGTGCCAGCAGCAATACTGCCGCCGCCGCTCCCGCGGCAGCCAGTAAAACCAGTGCCTCAAGCAGCAACGCCATGAAGTCTGCACCGTCCACCACGCCGGCAGCTGGCGGTGGTCCGGACAAGGTCTGGGTGAACACCGGGTCCAAGACCAAGGCTTATCACTGCCAGGGCGACAAGTACTACGGCACAACCAAGCAAGGTCAGTACATGACCAAGGCTCAGGCCGAGTCGCAGGGTTATCACGCTTCCAAGAGCAGCAAGGCCTGCGGCTAATTCAATGCGTGTTGCCGAGCCCTCTCCTGTTGCGGGAGAGGGCTTTTTGTTTCTTGGGGCCTGTTCGAAATCTCATTGAGAGATCAACTTCTTTTTCGCCGTCATTGACCGGCTTTGCTGTTTTAAGACGCCTCAGTGAAAGCTGGAGGCGCTTTTCAACAGCGCATGCTTTTTGTAGGGCTATAAAGTCACTGGATTCCAGCCTTCGCTGGAATGACGATCCAGGAAACGGATGACGGCTCAGGAAAAGGTCGTTTTGGGCTGCTTACAGACGCCCCATAGAGATTTTGAACAGGCTCTTAGGGCGTGTGCCAGGGGTCGTAGCTTCCAAACCACCACATGTGGCCTTCCGGATCGCGACAACCGTAACCGGCACCGCCGTATTCTTTCTCCGCATACGGGTCGATGATGTCGGCGCCGGCTGCTTTGGCGCGCTCGTAGTGCGCTTTGCAGTCTTTCACCGTGACGCTCACGACTTGCGTTTCGCGTCCCTGTATTTCATCAGGATGCGCGAGGCGTCTGCCAAAGTCATCGTCCTTCATGTCGCTCAACATCACCATGCCGCTGCCGTAAGTCAGCTGCGCATGCATCACACGGCCCTCATCGTCCTCGTAAACAGCCTGCTTTTCGAATCCGAAGGCCTTGCATAACCAATCGATGGCAGCGTGCGCGTCGCGGTAGCGCATCGACGGAATGATGGTGCTGCCTTGGAATGCGTTGTTCATGACGAGACATCCTGTGGGCGAGTAACGAGGGTCGAAAGTCTTTGTGCGTTATCCCGGCGCGGCGGGGCTGTCTTCGCCCAGCGGACCGAGGTTGCGAATCACCATGCTCTGCGGCGTCGACAGAGGCAGTTGTGCCTTCGCAAGCCGCGAGAGAATGTCGAACAGAATGTCGCTCTTTACGGTGGACGCATCGCGCGGGCTGCGCACGTAGGCCACGCCGGTGAACGTCATCGCGCTGCTGGTGATGTCGTCCAGGCTGACTGACGGCACCGGTGTGGCGAGTGTTGCATGGTTGTCTTGCAGCGCCTCCAGCATGATTTCGCGCATCTTGGCGGCGTCCGTATCCAGTGGCATCGGCAAACTGAGTTTCACGCGACCGAGCGAATTGCCATGTGTCACATTGCGCAGGTTCTGTGTGATGAATTGCGAGTTCGGCACGATCATCGTGGAGCGATCGCTAAGCTGGATCTCCGTTGCACGCACATTGATGCGACGGATATCGCCTTCCACGCCTGGCATGCTCACCCAATCGCCCACTTTCACGGGCTGCTCGGCGAGCAGGATCAAGCCGGAGATGAAGTTCGACACGATAGCCTGCAAGCCAAAACCAATACCCACGGACAGGGCGCTGGCAATCCATGTGATGCTCTGCAAGCTCACATCCGCCGTCTTAAGCGCGAGCGCAAAGACAATGACGACGGCCACATAACCAAGCAACGTGACGATCGAATTCTGCATGCCGACATCGAGCGATGTCTTGGGCAGCAGCTGTTCGGTGAGCCAGCGCTTGACGATGCGCACGATGAGCAGACCCGCGATGAAAACCACGACAGCCTTGAAAACGGCGCCGGGATTGATCGTGAGCTTGCCAAAACTCAAATTGGTGAACGCTTGACCGATATGCGAAAACAGGTCGTTGGGGCTTCCGCCAAAAGGCATCAACACCGTGCCGACGGCGATGATCAGAAGAAGCACGCGGCAGATGGCCGATAGAACGGTCGCTGTTTGGTCCAGCGTCGCGGGAGCAACCCCGAACGTAGATTGAAGCCTCTGGCCACTGCGCCCCTTCGGCGACAACAGCGTCTCGAATAGATCGTGCTGGAAATGCGTGAGGATGTAGAGCGACGCCACGATCATGCCGACCCACAGCAGCTGCCAGGAGATGAAGAAGCCAAACGCGATGTAGCCGATCAAGACCGAAAGCCACGCGAGGACTACCGCAACCACCGCAACGCCGGCGAGGACACCCACCCAAAGCGCATGCCGCTTGGGTGCTTTTTCGTCGTCCTGGCGCAATGTACGTCGGACGCGTTGAACGCGGAACAAGGCAAGACCAACGAGGCCGCTAATCAACAGCGCGAGGAATGCGCGTGTCGCGATGGCAGCGGGAAGGCTGGCACCGGCGATGTCATTCAGGTGCTCGATCACGCCGAGCAGGAAAAACGCTGTGCCAAGCACCCACGGGAACCAGCGCAGATCGCGCACGGTTTCCTCGGCCAGGGCAGGAAGTCGCCAGGACGGGTGATGGTAAGAAAGCAAAGCACGCCCGAGTCCAGCCACAAACGCAGCGAAAAAGACTGTGCGGACGTTTTGCAGCGCGAACGTCACCAGGTCGTCATCCAGTGTGTCGTTCCAGTTGACGCCTTCATAGGCCAGCCATGCCGCAACGCCAAACGAAAGCGTGACGGTCAACGTGAGAATCACGGCGAGCGCGCTACGCCGCAGATGACCATCGGGCATATAGCGGCTGGCAATCGCCAGCACCGCGCGCTCCACCAGCCAACGGCCAGGAACGATAAGCAACAGCGCACCGATCAGGCACAGGACGAAAGGCAGGCGATTTGGCGGTTGCCACGCGGCGCTGACGCCATCGACAAACAAGCCTTCGACGCGCGTGATGTGTACGCTGTCTTCGGAGAAGGACTGCTTCAGATTCGACCAGAACGCGATGCTAAGCGGCGTACCATTGCGTGTGCTCAACTGTGTCTGAAACTGTTCGTTTCGCGTCTCGGCAATCTGCGTCGTCAGCTTTGCAGCATCCTGGGTGAGCAGCTGCGCCTGTTTCATTTCGCCATCGAGCTTGCTTTTGTCGCGTTCCAGCTGGCGCCGTTGCTGGCTGACTGCCGGTGTTTCGGATGGAGCACCGGCGGCGGGAGCAGGGCCTAGCACGGTCAATCGCGCCTGCACCCCATCCATCTGCGGCGTAAGCGTATCGACCCACTGATTCGCCTGCTGCTGCACCAGGCCTGCCTCCGTGCGCAGATCATTGAGCGGCAGCGTCGTGTTCTTGTTCGTCAGCGAGGTCTTGATGCCATCGAGCTGCTTGCTGAGGCCGACCAGTGCCTGGGCAGGATCCTGTGTCGTACTTGCACTGGCGGGTGCAGATGAGGACGAGGCCGGGTTCTGAGCGTGCAGCAAGGATGACGCGCCAAAGGCGAGCACGCCGACGGCGAGCGGAAGGGCAGAAAGCTTACGAAGAATGGTATGCATGCCGGGCATGATCCGAATGCGGCGCCGGATGGTCAATTGTTCTCGCGCCGGTGGCCTTTTTACAGGCGGTTAGCGTTCAGGCACGCCCCGATCGCGCATTGTGCGAAGAAAATGTGACGGGTCGTACGAGCAACGCCCTGTAATATCGGTGGGCCATCCCCACATGGTGGTGGCATGCACAGGGACAGCACACCCATGATCTTCCGCTGGTTTGAATCGCTGATCGACGCCTTCAAGGAACCGGTCGACAGCATGCCGCCAAAATCGGTGTGGCACTTCTACGCTTTTTATCTGCGCCAGGTTTGGCCGGTATTCCTCGCCGCCATTGTGGTGGGTTTTGGCGTAGCGCTGGTCGAAGTGTCGCTGTTTGGCTTCATCGGCAGCATCGTCGATATGGCCAAAGGTGTGCCGGACGGAAAGGCCTTCTTCCAGACGCACGGCCGCGAATTGCTGTGGATGGGTTTTGTGGCGCTGGTGCTGCGCCCCATCTTCATCGGGTTGCACGATCTGCTAGTTAATCAGGCTGTCGTGCCGAACCTCACCAATCGCATTCGCTGGCAGAACCATCGCTATGTGATTCGGCAGAGTCTTGGCTTCTTTCAGAACGATTACGCCGGGCGCATCGCCAATCGCATCATGCAGACCGGTGCGTCGTTGCGCGAGTCGGCGGTGCAGATCGTCGATGCGATCTGGTACGTCGCCATCTATACCGGCAGCGCCATCGTGATGTTCGCGAAAGCGGATGTATGGCTGGCCGCGCCGCTCGTTGTCTGGCTCTTTGCTTACGTCGGCACGCTTTACATTTTCATTCCGCGCACGCGTGAACGTTCGTGGCATGCGTCCGAAGCGCGCTCGAAGTTGATGGGCCGTATCGTCGATGGCTATAGCAATATTCTGACGCTCAAGCTGTTTGCGCACACCCAGCGCGAAGAAGCGTATGTCGCGCAGGCGATGGAAGAGCAAACGCAGAAGCTGCGCGGCATGACGCGCCTAACCACGGCGATGGATAGCACCATTACCACCCTCAACGGCTTCCTTATCGTGGGGACGTCTGCGCTTGCCTTGTGGCTGTGGAGTCAGGGCAAAGTGACAGTGGGTGCCATTGCGCTGTCTACAGGTCTCGTC
>NZ_DATHMR010000168.1:0-5942 GCF_035486915.1 Dyella sp.
GCACAAGCACGTGGCGATACCGAAGCGATGGCGCGCGCGCACCATCGTATCGAAGAACTGCATGGCTACGATGCACGCGCACGCGCGGGCCGTCTGTTGCACGGCCTGGGCTTCAAGGCGGAAACGCACGAGCGTGCGGTGCGCGAATTTTCCGGCGGCTGGCGCGTTCGCCTCAATCTTGCACGCGCGCTGATGGCGCCGTCCGAATTGCTGCTGCTGGACGAGCCTACGAACCATCTTGATCTCGATGCCGTGCTTTGGCTGGAAGAATGGCTGCGCCGTTATCAGGGCACGTTGCTGGTTATTTCGCACGACCGTGAATTTCTCGACGGTGTCATCACGCACACGCTGCATCTCAACGAGGGCAGGGCGAAGCTCTACGCCGGCAACTACAGTGCGTTCGAGTTGCAACGCGCCGAACAGCTGCGCCTGCAGCAAATCGCGCACGAACGCGAGCAGGTCGAGCGCGCGCATCTGCAATCCTTTATCGATCGCTTCAAGGCAAAGGCCAGCAAAGCCAAGCAGGCGCAATCGCGCATGAAGCGTCTGGAAAAAATGGCGGGAACGGAAGCTGTTCGTGCCGAGCGCGCGTTCCACTTTCAGTTCGCCGTGCCGGATCGGTTGCCCGATTCCATGCTGCAACTGGAAGAGGTCGAAGCAGGTTATCCTGGCGAAGCAGGGCAGCCCGCCGCCTCCATTCTGCGCGACGTGCGATTTCGGCTTGAAGCTGGCGAACGTATCGGTTTGCTCGGGCCAAACGGTGCCGGTAAGTCCACGCTGGTCAAAACGCTGGTGGGCGAATTGACGCCGCTCAATGGCGAGCGCAAAGCGCATAAAGATCTAAAGATCGGGTACTTCGCGCAGCATACCGTTGAAAGCCTGCACGAAGGTTCCAGTCCCTTCGATCATCTGCAGGAAAAAGCTCCTGGTGTCGCAGCGCAGGCGCTCCGCGACTTCCTCGGTAGCTGGAATTTCGCCGGAGATCGCGCTTTCGAATCTGTCGATGGATTTTCGGGTGGCGAGCGCGCGCGTCTGGCGTTGGCGCTTATCGCGTGGGACAAGCCGAACCTGCTGTTACTCGACGAACCTACCAACCATCTCGATCTGGACATGCGCGAAGCACTCGCTGACGCACTCGCAGACTTCGACGGTGCGCTGGTGCTTGTCTCGCACGATCGCCATCTGCTTGGCATGGTCTGCGACAGCTTCTGGCGTGTCGCCGATGGCATGGTCGAGTCGTTCGATGGCGACCTGGAAGACTACGCTCGCTGGCTGCGCGCGCGCGGTGCTGCACCCAAGAAGAATGCCGAGGCTGCAGCGACACCGATCGAATCCGCCGCCGATCGCCGCCGAGCTGCTGCGGCGCAACGTGAAAACGAAAAGGTCACGCGTCAGCGCGTCAAGAAAATCGAAACGCGTGTCGCAGCGATTGACGAAGAGCTCACCACTCTGGAGCAAAAACTCGCCGACCCTGAAACCTACAACGGTCCGACAGCGCAGCTGATGAAGCTGGGTCAACGTCAGGCCGAGTTGCGCAAGGAAAAGGAAACGCTCGAAGCGGAGTGGCTACAGCTTTACGAATTGCTTGAAGCCTGAGCCGATGGCCGACACGTCGCCCACCTCGATCGAATGCTGGCTGCCGAACTTGCAGCGCTTCGATCCTTCGCATCCTTTACGCACATTGCTGACACGCGGCGATCGTCTTGAAGATGGCGCTGCCGGTTATCTCGGCGGCCTAGCCGATTATTTTCAGTGCCGTGGCGGTATTCCCGCGGCGGCGCTCACGCGCGAACATCTGCTTGGCGATGCCGGAGACGCCAGCTGGCTTAGTGCCGATCCAGCGTGGATACAGCCAGATCTCAGCGGCGCGCGGCTGCTTGCGTGCGGTCACTTGCAGCTCACCATGGATGAAGCGCAATCGCTGGCCAGACCACTGAAGCCCGTCTTCGGCGATGCAGGAATGATCCTGGAGATTTCATCGCCCGATCGTTGGCACCTGCGCTTGCTCTCGCAATCTCCGCTGCCTGAGTTTGCAGCGCCGGAGCAGGCACTGGGCGAAGACCTATACGATCATCTTCCGCAAGGAGACGCTGGAAGACGCTGGCGTGCGCTGTTCAACGAGGTACAGGTGATCTTGCACCAGCATCCCGTCAACGTTGAGCGTCGCTCTCACGGTCTGCCGCCGGTCAACAGCTTGTGGTTGTGGGGTGGTGGGCCATTGCCACAGCGCGTGACAACGCAGCTATCGGGCGTCGTTGGAGATGACCTTCTTCTTTTGGCGCTGGCAAAGCGCGCGGGTATTCCCGTTCAATCGCGCGACGTCGCCTCGGTGAATGCGGCACGCATCGGTTGGCTGATCGATCTGCAAGACCAGAGCGCGGAAGACATCGCCGCAGCGTGGTGGCCGTCTTTGCAAGCGTTGGCAAAGCAACAGCCATTGACGCTTTCTTTTGCGAGCGGCGAACGATGGTTGTACCGCCCGTGGCATCGCCTGCGTTTTTGGCGGCGAGGCGCGCGATGAGCTCGTTGCAGTTGCGTCCTCGCCCTGTGCTGGGTGAGCCAGCAGGATGGGGCGATTCTCTGCATCCTCTTTTGCAACGCATCTACGCCGCGCGTGGCGTTTTCAGTCCGGATCAGGCCGAGCACCGGCTGAATCGTCTTCTATCGCCGCAACAATTGGGTGGTATCGAGCGCGCAGTCGCCTTATTGGGGGAAGCGATACGCGACGATGCGTCCATCATCATTGCAGGCGATTACGATTGCGATGGCGCAACCGGTACCGCGGTAGCCATCCGCGGATTGCGCCTGTTGGGTGCCAAGCGGGTCGATTACGTGGTGCCCAACCGCTTCGTGCATGGCTATGGACTCACGCCGGAACTCATCGCTTCATTGCCGCCGCATGCGCAACTTGTCGTAACCGTCGATAATGGCGTTGCGAGTGTCGCCGGTGTTGCTGCGGCCAAGGCGCGTGGCATGAAGGTGATCGTCACAGATCATCACTTGCCCGGCGAACAGTTGCCCATGGCCGATGCCATCGTGAATCCCAATCTTCACGATGACGGTTTTCCAAGCAAAGCATTGGCCGGCGTGGGCGTGATGTTCTACGTGCTGCTCGCGCTACGCGCTCACATGCGCGAGCACGGCGGGTTTGCATCGAACGCCGAGCCGGACCTTTCATCGCTTTTGGATCTTGTAGCGCTGGGAACCGTTGCCGATCTTGTGCCACTGGATTTCAACAATCGCATTCTTGTCGAAGCCGGCATGAAACGATTGCGCAGCCGCCGCGGTTGCGCAGGCATCACTGCATTGATTGAGGCGAGCCAGCGCGCGGTATCGACTGCGTGCACGAGCGACCTGGGTTATGCAGTAGGTCCACGCCTCAATGCCGCCGGTCGACTGGAAGACATGCGGCTTGGCGTGGAGTGCCTGCTGACCGACGATCCGGCGCAGGCGCGTCGCTATGCCGAGCTGCTGAGTTCGATCAACCAGGAGCGACGCGATCTGCAAGCTGCGATGGTTGCGGAAGCAGAAGTGATGGTCGCAAGTGCGGCGCATGTCGACGCGCAAACATTGGGTGTCACGTTGTTCGAACCCAGTTGGCACGCGGGCGTGGTTGGGCTGGTGGCCTCCAAGCTGAAAGAGCGGCTGCATCGGCCTGTCATCGCATTCGCACCGGCGGGCGAAGACGATCCTGATCATCTCCGAGGGTCAGCGCGTTCCATTTCAGGATTTCATATTCGCGATGCGTTGGCGGCCGTCGATGCGCGCCATCCGGGCCTTATCGAACGCTTCGGCGGCCACGCGATGGCTGCCGGGCTCAGCTTGCGTACAACGGATTACCCGCGTTTTGCTGAAGCCTTCGATGCGGTTGCGCGGGAATGGCTGAACGAGGAACAGCTTCAGGCCGTTCTCTACACCGATGGTGAAATGCCGGCCGGCATGTTTACGCTGGATATGGCCCGACTCCTACGTTTCGCGGGTCCCTGGGGCCAAGCCTTTCCGGAACCGGTCTTCGAAAATCGGTTCGAGTGCTTCAGCTGGAAACCGATGGGCGAACGTCACCTTCGGTTGAGCCTGCGCGATCCACGCGATGACGGTCTTTACGAAGCCGTCATGTTCAATGCTTATGACGGCAAGCCGCCGCCAGCCTTGCTGCGTGCCGCCTACGAACTGACCATCAACGACTGGCAAGGCCGCGAATCACCGCGCTTGCTGCTCCGTCATATCGAGTCAGTCTGACCATTTGGATCGTGTAGCGGCGTATTCACGCGTTGCAGCTTGCGTCCGTGCGTTAATAGCGCTTGGATGGTGCAAACCGGAACGAAGGAGGCGCGTCATGATCGAACAACTCCCCACTCTCCCTGCCGGTGTGCTCGGTTTTCGCATGCACGGGCTGGTGACGGCGGCCGACTACGAGAACGTCATGGTGCCGGATATCGAGGCGGCGTTCGCGCTGAATCCTAAATTGCGTATCGTGGTGCATGTCGGCGATGACTTCACCGGCTTTGCGCCGGGCGCGATGTGGGACGACGTGAAACTCGGGTTCCGGCATTTCTCGGGCTGGGAACGTACCGCACTGGTCACCGACGTCGGCTGGATCCGTGTCATGTCCAGCATGTTCGGGTTTGCCATGCCGACGCACTTCAAGCTTTTTTCCAATGCCGAGCTTGACGATGCGCTGCGTTGGGTATCGCAAATCTGATATCCGGCAAAACTACATCCAGGCACGCTTGCTGGTGAACATGATATTCAACCATTCCGCGCGGATATCCCCGCCCAAACGCGCAGCGATATCCGCGCGAATGTCATCGACAGAGGCGATGGTTCCCAGTTCGGCATCCGGCGCCAGCAGAATATGGATGTCGATAAAGCGCATCCGCCCGATTTTGGCCACATAACTGGCGAAATCGAGATAACCACGCTCGTTCACAATGGAGCGCATGACGTTTTGCACCTGCTGGTCCAGGGCATTTGGCGCCAGCTGCAGAACTTCGCGCATAGCCTGCCACAAGCTGCCCATAGGCAGCGGCAAAAGGGTGATGGTGAGCAGCAGTAACACGCTGGAATCAATATACGGCGTGAAGTGATCGAAGCGGCCGCCGCGAATCAAGGCTGCGATACCGAAACCAATCAGCACGGCAATGCTGATGCTCGCGCCGATAAACCAACCCTTCGCATCCAGGTTCAAAAGTGCGGAGCCAAGCGTTCGCGCTTTGCGCTGCAGGTTCAGCGCCATGATCATGCTGAAAACGCCGATCAGCGCAGCCCATGCCGCGCCGATGCCAAACCGGATTTCGTGGCCGCCGTCGGACAAATCATGCACCGCCGTAATGGCGGCGTATGCGCATGTTGTTGTCAGGACCGTAGCGTTTAACACTACGACCAACGGCTCAAGGTGCCAGTAGCCAAACTGAAAGCGGCGGCTGCCATCTTGCGCGATAAGGCGCGATACGGCGAGCGATCCGGTAGTTAGCACCACATCAACCAACGAATAAAAGCCGTCGAACGCAATGGATTGCGAGCGCAGGAATAAGCCCGTGGCAATGCTCGATGCCCCGACGAGTAATGTGACGGCAATCGAGAACCGCAATTGTGCTTGCTCAAGGGTGGTATCCATGCCTGTTATGTCGGTGCTCCGTCATGCATGGGTGACAACGCCGTTGCGTCATTTTATGAAGCTGTATTGCACTGAGCCTTGGATGCGGGTGTCGTCGTTGGAACGATTGTCCTGTTCCATCAGTCGGCCATGCAACAACTCAATACCCGCAGTGAACGTCGGCGCTGGTGTCCAAAGCAGATTGAGTGCGCCGTAGTAGGTATCGTGGTATGCATCGTTGGAAAGCAAGGGCGAATGCTGGATACGTGCAATGCCGTAGACGAGGTTGCTGCGCCAGTCGCCGCTCCAATAGTGCGTATAAGCCAGGTGCGCGCCGACGTCGTTA
>NZ_DATHMR010000169.1:0-45587 GCF_035486915.1 Dyella sp.
CGGGTGAGGCCCAGCACGCTGCCGTCGTCGCCATAGGTGGTGAAGGTGCCGCCCTGGAACAGGTGCATGCCCACGATCATCGGTTGCGCGGTAGTGGCGTAGGGGTGCAGTACGGGGTTGGGACCCCGGTCTTCGGTGGCCGATACGGTAGTGTCGTAGCGCTGTGGCACCTGCATGATGCGCAGATGTGGGCCGGCATAGGCGGTGTCGACGTAGCTGCGCTGGTAGGCGAACCACTGTTCGTAGCTCATCTGGGGCCGGTAGCGTTGATGGGTAGCGCGATTGAGTTGAGCCAGCACATCGACGGTGGTGCCGAAGCGTTGGGCTATGCCGTCGAGGGTGTCGGTTTCTTGGATGGTGTAGTCCTGCGGCACGATCTCGCGCGGGTTGCGGCGATACACCGGTTGGCTGGCAGGCACGTGGAAGTAGATGTCGCCCCACACGCAGGTGTTGCGGCCATGAGCCTTGGACGGGTCGTAAGCGTTGAATGGCCCAGGTATCAAACGCTTGAGGTTGTCCTCATCGGCGATGATTTCAAAGTGGATGCGGTAGGTCTGGCCGGTAATCGCGCCAGCGCGACCGAGCACATCCTTGCGATAGACCCGGTCGCCGGGCTGGGCGGTGAGCTTGAGTTCGCTCAGATGCGCGTAGAGGGAGTAGAACGTGACGCTGACGCTTTCGCCGATCTCGGTGGTGTGTTGGAGGATGACTACACCGTCGTCCGTCCAGAGACCGCGATAGTTGAGCGGATGGTTCTTGAGCGTGTCGCCGTCGGTGGGTTTTTTCGTCGGTTCGCGGCGGTAGCACAGCACGCCGTCAGCGATGGCGCGGACAGGAACGATGGTGCCGTCGAGGTTGGCGCCGATATGACGCCCGCCATGCCAGCCCAGGTTGTAGCTGATGGGGAAGTTGCCGGAGAGGCCGTGGTAGGCGACGACGTTGGGCATGGCATCGTCGATGAATTGGGCGTCGTCGTCGGGGTGAGCAGCGCCCGTGCGGTCGGGATGCAGAAACGGCGGACTGATCAACATGGGGGCTTTCCGTAGCAGAAGTGACAGCGTTGCGGTGACGCGCGTTAGACGGAATAGATATGTCCGTCGTCGTCCGATGGACGTCGGATGTCTTGGTGAACGAAGGGGTTGGTGGGAATCGTCATCGACGCCGGCCCTTGCCTTCCCCAGTACGCACACTTCTCGATGATGTCGCCCGGCGTGCCCGATTCGATGCCGGTGGCGGTGATCTTGATGTAGGAGCCGCCAGCACAAAGCCAGATTTCCTCGGCGGCGGCGAGCTGCAGTTTGTCGCCGCTGGTGACGGTGACATCTTTCTGTGCAGCCAGACTCATCTCGCCGTTCTGCGCCTGGATATCTACCTTGCCCTGAGCGGCGATGAACTGGGCACCGTGCTGTTGCGCGAACAGCGAGACCGCCTCGCCGGCCGCCACAGTGAGCGTCTTGCCGACGCCGATATCGAGATGGCCGCCCGCGGTGGCGATGAGGTTTTCCTTCGCACTCATCTGCAGGTGACTGCCGGAGGTCACACCGATGCCGTCGGGGGCGCTGATCAACAGGTCGGCCTGGCGCAGCTGTTTGAGCGTGTCGTCGAACAACGTCTGTTGCGCCTGAAAATCCGCTTCGATGGCGCCGGCCATGCGGGCTACGTCGGCCATGGCCTGTACTTCGCGCAGGCGCTGCTGAAGCTGGTCAATGGCTGCCTGCATCTCCAACTGCTGGCCATTTGCACCGGCTTGCGCATCGGCGCTGATGAACACGCCCTTGCCGCCACGAATGGTCGCGTGCCCATCGGTGCGCAATTCCGCCCCGATGCCGCGTTCGTGGTTCTGACCATCCACCATATGCCCCAGATTGAGTTCGCTGCTCTGGGTAGGCGTGGCGAGATGGATGTGTTCGATACCTTCGCGATCCTCCATGCGCAGTTCGTTCTGCGCGGCGGTGCGGATCAGGTTGCGGGTGTTGTTCTGGTGGGTGACCAGGTCGGTGCGCTGGCTGTTGTGTACGGCGCCGACAATGTAGGGGCGATCCGGATCGCCTTGGGTAAAGCCCAGATAGACCTCCGTCCCATCAATCAGCGGGAAGTGATGGCCGTAGTCGAGGCCGGCATAGGGCCTGACCAAACGCACCGGGCGACTGGTACCGCCAGGGCTCCAGCTATCCAGATCAAAGGGCAATTGGACGCGGTATTCGCCGTCGGCGTTGAGGTAGGCGTACTTGTAATGCCCCGGCGAGGCGATGCGTGCGGGCATAAACCCATCAATGCAGGGCCACGGTAGCGGTTGACTGCGATACGGACGATCAGCCGGGATCGCGTGAAAGGTGTTGGTATAGGCCTGATCGCGCGCGGCGGCGTGGGTGACGGCGGTGATCGCCAGGCCATGCGGGGCATCGGGCAGGGTCTTGTCGCTCAGTTGCAGCACACTGCCAGTGGCGAGGCCGAGTACGTTGCCGGTGCCTTGATACACGACTTGCTCGGTGAGATGTGCCTGGTGACGCAGCTGGGCAAGGCGTTGGGCATCGTCGGGATCGTTTTGATGCTCGCCCCAGCGGTAGTCGGTGCCCACGGTGGTGCGGTCATCGCGGGCGACGTTGGCGTCGGTCAGCAGTGAGACGCTGGCGGTGCGGTGGTTGTCGTCGTTCAGGCGCACGGATTGCGTGACGCGGCGGCGTTGCTGGGTGAGCGAGGTGATCGCCTCCATGCCGGTGCTTTCCAGGCCTGCATCGGGGCGCATGGGCGCGGTCAGGCCGCCGCGATCATACGCATCCAAATCGTCGCCAAAGACGATGACTTCATGATCCCCCGTTTGTAGCCAGCGGAACCAGAGTCCTTCATCGGCGCAGAGGCGTTGCAGGAAGGCGAGCGAGCTTTCTTCGTATTGGGTCGTGTATTCCCGGGTGGGATAGGTAGCGCGCAGCCGAAACTGAAAGTCGTTCGCCGTGAACCCGGCATGGCGCAATACGGCTTCGATGATCTCCGGCGCACTCTGTTGCTGAAACAGGCGGCTGGTGATGTCGCGCGACAGATCGGCCAGTCGCGGCTCCAGCACCAAGCGGTAGTGCGTCTGATCAGCGGAGGTGCTGATCTGATCGAACCCGACAATGAGACCGTGGAAGACGCGTGCGGGTGCCGGGGAGGCCAGCGCATTGGCCAGATCACCTACGAGTGAGGCAAGCGACATCGCCGCGACATCGATCGGTTGAAGGGTAAAGCGGGTCGCTTGGCCGAGGATGGAGGCGGTGGCGAGGTCAGCCACTGGGCTCGTGACTTCGATGACGAAGCGATACGGCGTACTGAGCGCTTCCTTGCCGCTGAAGTTGAGCACCGAAAGCAGTGCGGATGAACCGGTGATGTTTATCGAATAGGCTGTACTGGCTTGGGTATTCGTGGACATCACGCCGTTCCCTGGAAGGTGTCAGGGAGCGATTCGGCCATAGACCTTACGATAAAGAAGTCGCTGTGGGCCTGATTCTTATGTAAGCGCATGACTTGACGATGTCGCTCACTTGAGGATTGCTGCGTCCGTGGCGTCAGCACACTTCGATCAATGGATTACGTGAACGGCTAAAACCGATGGTCTTGCCTCTCAGTTGATGAGTTGTCTCGCTAGAAGCGTCTGCAAGGCCATAGACACGGGATCCCGGCTTGACCAGCTTCGGCTGCTGTAAAGCGCTTCGCCGGGACGACGCCTACACGTCTTGTACCCAACAACGAATCGCGTCTGGCGATAGATACACAGCGGGTGATTCCGGCACCTGCATTCCATCAGGCACCGTCGCCCACAATCGTCCCTGGCCACTACGAAGTCCAAGCTGGGTGATGCGCCCGTTGACGTGGCGGACCTCAACTGAAACTGGAATCGCATCAGGCAGCGCATCGCGTGTGTCAGTAATGCGAATCGCTGCCGGATCGATCATCCAGTCGACTTGCGCGCCAATCGCTGCTTGGCCATCGATCGGAAACGAAATGCCGCCCTCTGGCCACACCAATCGCGGGGCGTTGGTTGTGCCCTCGACATGCCCGCGATGCACGTTGCGATATCCAAGCAGCCGTGCCGCAGCACCACCGGCTGGATTTGCGTATACCACTTCCGGCTTACCGATTTGGATGATGCGTCGGTCATGCATCAGCACCAGTCGATCCGCAACCGCCGCAAGATGCGGATCATGACTGACCGCCAGCGCGGGAACGCCGAAGTCGTGGACCTCGGCAATCAGCTCCGCGACGACATCGTCGCGAGTGACCGGATCCAGCGCCGAGGTAGGCTCATCCAGCAACAACAGCTGCGGTCTACGCGCCAGTGCACGTGCTAGTGCGATACGTTGCTGCTGTCCACCGGACAACGTGGCGGGATAACGTTCGGCCAATTCGGCCATATGTACACGCTCAAGCAATTGCATAGCATGATCGCGGCGCAGTGGGCCGCGTAGTGCAAAGGCGACGTTCTGCCAGGCATTGAGATGCGGGAACAGCGCATAGCCTTGCGGCAGATAACCTACTGCGCGATCTTGCGCGGGCAGGCCGCCGAATGGTTCGCCTTTTGCCGAGATTAGTCCGGCGATAGCGCGTAGCAACATCGATTTGCCTTCACCGCTTGCGCCGAGCAGTACTGTAAAGCCTTCAACGTCGAAGGACGCCTGCAACGCAATCGGCTGCTCGATCGTGTAGTTGATGTGCATTAGATCAAGCGCCGATGGCGTGCAGCGAGGCCAAGGATCAGCGGCAACGGCATCGCAACCAGAAAGAAAATCCACAGCAGCGGATAGACCGCGCTCAAACCGATATTTTGCAGATTTACCCACAGTTTGACCGGAATACCCTGTGGGTAATACGCAACGATTAACACCGCGCCAAATTCGCCCAGCGCGCGTACCCAGGCGAGTGCCACTGCCGCAGCCAATCCTAAGCGAGCCAACGGCAAGCTAACGTGCAGAAAGCTTCGCCACGGCGAATGGCCCAGGGTCAGTGCAATCTGTTCCAGTTCGCGCGGCACACCTTCGAACGCGGTGCGCGCGGCGATCACATAGTAGGGCAGTGCGCTGTAGAACTGCGCCATGACAAATGCAGGTCCGGAATTGGTCAGCACGAGGCCGGCGCGTTCCAGCAGACTCCCTGCCGGCCCATAGGGACCGTACATCGATGCCAGTAAAAGCCCCAGCGCCAAGGGTGGCGTGAGCAACGCAAGCAGCAGCAACGCATCGATCAACCACTTGCCGCGGATCGGATAGCGTGCGAGCCACCACGCCAACGGTGTGCCCAGCGCGATGATCAGAACAAGCGCGAGAAGGCTATAAACAAGCGATATCGCAATCGCGCCGCCATCGCCCGCGGCGAAACCGAAGTTGCGCCAGTGTGTTGCCAGCACCAAGCCGATGAACGGCGCAGCCAGTAGGATCAGTGTCAATGCACCGATGACTGCGGGCAGACGCGCACGCGGGGTGTTATCTGTCACAAAGCGTTTCCGCGCGGCGGACTGTAGCCATGATCCTGGAATAGCTTCTGCCCATCGGGACTTTGAAGGAACGCTACAAAGTCGCGAGCCAGTTCGGGCTGTTGCGCATTGCCCAACGCCGCGGCGTAGAACACTAACGGCTGCACGCGCAAGGTCTTGCCATTGTCCAGCTTGATCTCAGCGCGGTCATACCACGATGCCTGCATACCGGGGTCGCCGAGATTGACTTGATCCGGCAGGGCAATCGTGGGCAGATGATGCGACTGCGCGGCGCTGAGGTAGCTGATGGAAGCGTCGATTTGCCCAGCTTCCAGCCGTGACATCAGCGACGGTTCCGTGAAAATTTGCGCGGTGTTCTGTGGGTCGCCGGCAATGGCGTGCATCAAACCGGGCTTGTGGTAATACGCTTCCGCTAGCTGCAAGGTGAGCAATACATTGGCGCCCTGTGGATCGATGGACGGATCCGTGCGGCCTAAACGCAGACCCGGTTCGCTCAGCACGTCATACCACGTCTTTTTTCCTTGCGATGCCGCGACGAAATCGGCAGCGAATCGGCTTTGCGGACTGTAGCTGACCACCATCTGCGTGCTGGCAACAGGAACGGCGCTGGTCACCATGCCGGCCTGTTTGAGAACCTGCATGGGACCGGGCGTAATCGTGACGAACACATCAGCCTGCATCTGATGCGCCGCTAGCAGGTGCGCCAGCGCATACGAACCTTGACCGGTTCCCTGATAGGTGGCGTTGTGCGTTTTGGCGAAGGTGGGGCCGACGGCGCCATCCATCACCACACCCATGGAGCCGGCGTACGCGACGCGCAACACGGGCGTGCTGTCCGCCGCGACGGCGGATGCACAGAGGAGGGTGACGGCGAAAGCGACAAAAGCCCAGGTGCGTTGCACGATGCTCATGACGCATCTCCTTCGGTGGATTTATGAAAGCGTCGGCGAGCACTGTCGCGCACATCGACGTCGAACAGTACTTCCAGGGAATGCGTCGTTGAGGCGCGAAGATCGAAGCGTAGGCCTTCACGCGACGGCAGTCGGTCGCTCAAGGCGCGCACGTCGGCTTCTGGAATGTCGATGTTCCAGATGGCATCCTCGCGTCGCCACGCCAGCGCATCGGCTAGCCGAATGCGTTGTATCTCCATGCGGCCATCCGGAAGGTGCGTGCAATTTTCCGCAAAGCCCCCCGAAAGCAATCGGGCAAGCTCGGCTTCGTCGACCCGCAATCGCAGCGTCTGGCCTTCCATTTGCACTCTCATCCGTTTACCTCGCGCCATGTCTCTTGGGTATTGCAGTCGATTAGCTGATCTGCATCGGCCTCGCTGAGTGGTATCTCGATGATGCCGACGCGTTCCTGCAATGCACGCAAGGAGCGTGATCGATCGTCGCCGTCACGCATCAGTTCCGCTAACGCTTCACGGCAAGTGTCGTCCAGGCGCAAGCGCATGGGCAGTACCTGACCTGAAAAATGCACGCATCCAGCTGGTGGCGCAATCAAAAGCCGCCGCAATAACGTCGACTGCAAACGCGGCATGTCTACGGGAATAATCAACAGTTCGCCGTCCTCACAGACAGCGGCGATACCTGCAATGCCCCCGAGGGGGCCCATATGTGCGACAGGATCGGCGATACCTTGATAATCCGCACGTTCGCCGCTGATCTGTACGGTATCGACACCCGCTTCGCGCAACACGGCGATTTGGCGCTCGATCAATGGTCGGCCTTGCCACGACAACAATGCTTTATCGCGACCCATGCGCGAGGAAAGACCGCCGGCGAGTACCACGCCGATGTAACGCGTGGCGTCAGTGCCCGTGTCCACGCGTGTGTCCGGGTTGTTGTGCTGCTGCGAGCTCAGCCTCGCGATGTTCCTCGCACAGCGAGCAGCCTTCGCTCCAGGCGCTGTCGCCATCCACGTAGTGCTCCTGCTTCCAGATCGGCGCTTCATGCTTGACGGCTTCGATCGCCAAGCGACATGCGCGGAAAGCTTCATCGCGATGTGCCGTGGCGGCTGCGATAACCACGGCAAAGTCGCCAATCCGCAAGCTGCCCTTCGCGTGAGCGATATACAGCTTGAGCGGGCCGCCCACCTCGACCCGAGCACGTTCGCCAATGTCCTGAAAGATGCGCAGTGCCAGCGGGTCGAACAGGTCGTAGGTGATGCCGGTGACGACGCGCCCATGATTGTGCTGACGCACACGACCGATAAAGGTGGCGATGCCGCCAAAGCGTGGATCGGAGACGAAGTCAAGCGCCGAAGCGGGATTGAGCGGCGCATGCGCGATGTCGACGACAGCGGTGTAGATGTCGGTCATGCTCAACCTCCGCTCACCGGTGGTAACACAGCGACCTGGCCGTGTTCGGGTACGTGTCGATGGTTGTGCAGAATCTCGTCCTCGCTGGCGAAGGCAGAGCGTTTGATCAGGTTTTCGCTGATCGATGAAGCGTGATGGCGAACGTGACTTTGCAGCGCTTCGCGCAGCGTTGCGATGGTGCAGTGGTCCGGTACATCCATCTCTACGAAGCCGCGTGGGTCAGCATCGCGTAATGCACCAAACAATGTCACGCGAACTTTCATGCAACGCTCTCGCACGGTAAAGGGAATTCAAAGTGACTTGGGCCATAGACATCGACCAGCGCACCTTTTGGCAATGCGTCGATGTCTGCAGGCACGATGGCCCATGCATTGGCGTCGGCGAGCGGACGGATGCGATACGACTCCTGCCCGCCAAGTATTTCCGCGCCAAGACGGCCCTCTGCATCGATGTGCAGCCGTGTCTTGAGATGGAAGCGTAAGCGAGGCTTTTTGCTGTAGGACGCAACAAGCGGAATGCGACGTGGCGCTTCCGGAGGAAGTCCTAGCATCACGCGCAAAGCGGGTTCGATAAAGAAACGAAGCCCGACAGCGACGGCGATAGGGTTGCCAGGCAAACCAAAGAGAAGCGCCTTATTGGGCAATTGCGCAAACAGCAAAGGTTTCCCTGGGCGAATGGCAACTTTGTGGAACAGCGTGGTCGCACCGATGTTTTCCAGCGCCTGCGGCACGAAGTCGTAGCGGCCCATCGATACCGCGCCTGTCGTCACAACGATCTGCGCACCCGCTTCGAGCGCACGCCGCAACGCCGATTCAAAGGCAGTTGCGTCATCGCCCACGGTTTCGGCGTAAACAACCTCCGCTCCCGAAAGCGGCAACCGCGCGACAAGATATGGGCCATTGGAATTGCGTATCTGGCCTGCTGCCAGGGGCGTTGCCGGATCATCGACAAGTTCGCGTCCAGTGCATAGCACCGCGACACGCGGACGTGTCGCGACGGAAACCTTGGGGATACCAAGCGCCGCCAGCAGCATCAGATGTTGCGGCGCCAGAGCCGTGCCTGCAGCGAGGATGGTTTCACCGCGGCCTACATCCGAACCCGCACGGCGCACGTTTTGCCCGGATTCGACATCGGCCAGCAGTTTGATGCATTGAGCATTACCCGTGCGTTCGGTTTGTTCGACGGGAATTACGCGGTCCAGGCCATCGGGCATGCGTGCACCGGTCATGATTTCCCAAGCACCTTCGCGTGCATGCGATACACCATCGCCAGCGGCTTGCTCACCTTCGATGGTCAGTTCGCTTCCAGCGGGTACTGCGGATGAGTCGCCGCTCAACGCAAAACCATCCATGGCAGAGTTGTCGAAAGGAGGAAGTTCCACGTGGCTGACGACGGGCTCTGCAAGCACGCGACCAAGACAAGCAGAGGTTGCGCAATCTTGTTTCGGCATGCGAGCGCTGGCATCCAGCACGATGCGCAGCGCCTCTTCATAGGCGAGCGTGCCACCGTTCATGCATGTCCTCCGCCAGCCACCATGCTCAGCGCGTGAGCAAGCACCGGTGCGAGGATGTCCATGCCTTGCGCAACAGCTTTGGAGCTTCCCGGCAGCGCAATAACGAGCGTATGGCCGATAAGCACGGCATTGGCGCGACTCAACCATGCCATTGGCGTGTGCTGGCTGCTTTCGTTGCGGAACAGCTCGCCAATGCCATCGATATGTCGATCGGCCACGATCGACAACGCTTCGGGTGTGTGATCGCGCGGTCCAAGTCCCGTACCGCCGGTGCACAACACCAGTCGTACATCGGTCTTGGCAAGTTGACGCAAACGTGCGGCGAGGGGCTCTGGATCGTCCGCCAGCAATTCGGCGTGATCGATCTGTGCCCCCAGTTGCCGCAAACGTTCAACCAATAATGGCCCCGATGTATCGGCGTGTTCACCGCGTATGGCGCGGTCGCTTAGCGTAATGACTGCAGCGGGTACGCCATCCAGATGTGGGGTGGGGCGCGGGCGATAGCGCGCTCGCTCGGCGTCGTTCATGCCATCCGGATGCAGCCACAATCCCTTCTTGCCGCCTTCCTTGAACAGTAGCCGCACGCCACCGAACGATAGCGCTGGTTCGACGGGCTTGGTCAAGTCGTAAAGGGTAAGCAACGCAGCACTGACGCCTGCGAGCGCTTCCATTTCCACGCCGGTACGCGCGAACGTCGCTACCTCGCAATAAACGCGAATGGCATGGCGCTCCTGCATCGGTTCGCACTGCACGTTGATGTATTCCAGTGGCAGCGGATGGCACAGCGGCATCAGTTGCGAGGCATTCTTCGCACCTTGCAAGCCGGCAATCTCGGCCATCGTTATGGCATCGCCTTTCGGCAGGCGGCGTTCGACAATTTGCGTGAAGGCCTCAACGCCTGCGCTTAACTCACCAACGGCGACGGCGCGGCGTGCGGTGATTCGCTTCTGGCGCACGTCCGCCATGTGAAAGTGGGCGCGATCCTCGCGCTCGTGCATGGGTCAGCCTCCGGTAGATGCAAGATGAGGAGTGATGCCGGTACGGCCGTCATGCAGGAAATGACCCTGTTCCTTGCGATCGATCTGGCCGCCGATGGCGCGGACCAGATCGTCGATCTGATCGTCGGCCTGCAAGAACGAACGGAGCGGAATGCCGAAGTCGCCAAATAGGCAAAGGCGTAGATCGCCGGTCGCGGTGACGCGCAGGCGGTTGCAGCCGGAGCAGAAGTCTTTCGAGTACGGTGCAATGATGCCGATGCGGCCCGCATAGTCGGGATGACGGTATTCGCGGGCCGGACCTGCATCGGCGACACGCGCAAGCGCCTGCCATCCGCGTTCCAGCAGTTGCGTTTCCAGCGCCGTCGCGCGCACGTGGTGTTCACGGAAGAAGTGCAGGTTATCGCCCGTCTGCATCAGTTCGATGAAACGCACGACCACGCGGCGATCGTGCAGGTACTCAAGCCATGCCGGCAGTTCGTTGTCGTTGACGTCGCGCAACAACACGGCGTTGACCTTGACTGACGGCAAGTGCGCATCCAGCGCCATATCGATGCCAAGCAAAATATCTTCCAGACGGTTATGGCCGGTGATACGCGCAAACTTCTCGCGGTCCAGGCTATCGACGCTTACGTTGATGGCGTTGAGTCCCGCATCCATCCATTCGTGCAGGCGGCGCGTGAGCAGACTGCCGTTGGTGGTCATCGCCAGCTTGGTCACGCCCGGCACGGCAGCGGCGGTGCGAAGAATGGAAGTGAGATCGTGGCGCACACTGGGCTCGCCGCCGGTGATGCGCAGCTTGTGCATGCCCAGCACCGTAAATCCGCGCAGCAGACGTGCGATCTCGTCCAACGTCAAAGGCTGTGGCGCATTCGGGTTCGCGTGATAGCCCTGCGGCAGACAATACGTGCAACGGAAGTTGCACGCAGGAATCACCGACAGGCGCAAATACGGAAACCGGCGGCCGTAGCGATCAGCCAGCGGGGACATGGTCTGTGCTCCTTTCCAAAGCAGGGAGGCAAACGTGTTTCCACGTTTACCCTGGTGGTCCGAAAACCACGGACGTCAAACCGTATTCCCGAAGGAACCCAGGCACGACGCCTCGGAGTTGTAGGTACGGTTCGTAGTGTAGCGATTCGGGTCTGTATCCGGGGCGTACGGCCTGTGCTGCATCGCACAAATGCGCGGTTATTCGCATAGGCATTGCGATATGAAAACAGGTGCATAACGGGTTACCCGCTGATTGCGCAGGATGAGATAGATTGAAACCTTTGCCGCTGCGACGAACCCGGATGCAAAACACCAGTAACGCGCCAACGGAAGCAGCGTTCGAGGTCAATCGTGTCAGTAAGCGCTACGGATCGATTGTGGCGCTCGACGACGTGTCGCTCAGCTTTCCATCCGGAAGCACGACCGCGCTGATCGGCAGCAGCGGTTCCGGTAAGTCGACCTTGCTGCGTTTGCTGCTTGGGCTGGAATGGCCTGATCGCGGCGACGTGAAGGTGGACGGTGGCGTGCTCGAAAAAGCACAGGTGCTGGAACTGCGTCGTCGCACGGGCTATGTCATCCAGGAAGGTGGCTTGTTTCCGCATCTCACCGCGCTGGGGAATCTGGCGTTGTTGCCGCATCACCTTGGATGGAGCAGGGACCGTATCCGCAGTCGTGCCGAGGAACTCGCTGCGCTGACGGATCTCGCGCAAGACGTGCTGGAACGGTATCCCGCTGAGTTGTCGGGTGGACAGCGTCAGCGCGTTGCTCTCATGCGCGGCCTGATGCTCAATCCGGACGCCTTGTTGCTCGACGAACCGTTGGGCGCGCTCGATCCCATCGTGCGGCACGAACTGCAGGATCAGCTGAAATCCATTTTTGACCAGCTGGGCAAGACCGTCATCGTCGTGACCCATGATGTTGCCGAGGCGGCGTGGCTGGCCGATCGTCTGGTGCTGATGCGTAACGGCAAAGTCGTCCAGGACGGCCGGCTGGAGGATTTGCAGCAGCATCCAACCGATCCGTTTGTCACCCACTTCGTCCAGGCACAGCGCACGCTCAAGAGGCCGTGGGCATGAAACGATGGATCGTTCTGGCGCTGGCTTGCCTGGCGATGTCGCCAGCCTGGAGCGCGACCCCCGTACGCATCGGCTCCAAGGCATTCACCGAATCGGTAATTCTGGGCGAAGTCGCGCGTCTTGCCACGCGCCAGGCGGGTGTCGATGCGGAACATAAGCGCGAACTGGGCGGCACCAGCATTCTGTGGAGCGCTTTGCAACACGGCGATATAGATGCCTATCCCGAATACACCGGAACGATCACCCACGAATTACTGAAGAATCTCGCGCCCGACGCGGACATTCCGACCTTGCGTGCCGCATTGAAGCCACTGGGGATCGGTATCACCGATTCGCTCGGTTTCAACGATACCTACGCCATGGGCATGCGTGAGGATCGTGCTGCGCAGCTGGGCGTCTCGCGTATATCCGATCTACCTGCGCATCCGGATCTACGCCTGGGCCTTTCGAATGAGTTCATGGATCGCAGCGACGGTTGGCCGGGTCTGCGGCAGCGTTACGGACTTCCGCAAACACAGGTGCGCGGTCTGGACCATGCACTTTCCTATCGTGCGCTGACCAGCAACGCGGTGGATGCCATCGATCTTTACAGCACCGACGCCGAGATTCCTTATTACCACTTGCGCACGCTGGAAGACGACAAGCATTACTTTCCTCACTACGAGGCGGTTTTTCTTTATCGATTGCCCTTGGAGCAAAGCGCACCTGCGTTTGTGAAGGCACTTCAAGCGCTGAGCGGCCGCATCGACGAAGACGCGATGCGCCAGATGAACGCAATGGTGAAGCTGCACGGTGAAAAGGAAACGGTTGTTGCGGCCGGTTTTCTGGGTGTGCAGCCGGACAGCGATGGTGCGGGCTTTTGGTCGCGATTGCTCCAGAGAACCGTGGAACATCTAAGACTGGTGCTCGTATCGCTCATCGCTGCCGTTGTGCTCGCCGTGCCGCTGGGCGTTTTTGCAGCGCGTGCACGACGACTAGGTCAGGTCGTGATGGCGATGACCGGTGTCCTGCAGACGATTCCCTCGCTGGCGATGTTTGTCTTCATGATTCCCTTGTTCGGCATCGGCACGTGGCCTGCCATTGCCGCGCTATTCCTATACAGCTTGCTGCCCATAGTGCGAAACACATACACGGGCCTCGTAGGCATACCGCCGGATCTGCGCGAATCGGCTGCGGCACTTGGGTTGCCCCGCGGCGTGCGGTTACGCCAAGTGGAGCTTCCCATGGCATTGCGCTCCATCCTCGCGGGTGTGAAAACGGCCGCGGTCATCAACGTGGGAACCGCAACGCTCGGTGCGCTGATTGGTGCAGGCGGTTACGGACAGCCCATCGTCACCGGTATCCGGCTCGATGACATCGGACTGATTCTCGAGGGGGCCATTCCTGCGGCTTTAATGGCACTTGCCGTGCAGGGACTATTCGAGGGTGTCGAGCGCTGGCTGACACCACGCGGGATGCGGCTTGAGGCACGACAATAATCACGAATGCCAACTACTAACGCCCGCGAGTTACCTTTAAACCCGCGCCGCGTCGGCTTGCGCGAATACTTCGTTCGATATCTTCACGCGATGCGCGCCCAAGCGCCGGCCACATTGCGGGGTCTTCCGGTACGTGGGTCTGCTCGTTGGTGTGATTGATCTTGCTTGCTCCAGCGCTCTCCAGTAACACACAAACTTCGTCCATCGTCATTTCGCCACGCAACTCCACCACGACGGTGGTATGGCCAATGAGTGATGGATCGGGAACATGGCTGGGCGATCGATCGGAAAACGGCTGCCGTTCTTTCTTCTTTGCCGCGTTTGCATCGACATTGCCACGATGGCTCACCTTAGAAACGACCGTTGTGGGCGCGGTGGAACTGGATGGCGAATTGCCGATGCTCTCGTTGAAGGTCAACACGATCTGTTCACGCTGAACACCTAGGGAGATCAGCTTTTCAGCTGCGGAATTGGCTTCGAATTGGGTGTCGAAGCAGGCAACAACGAGCTCGGCCATGATGGTGCTCCACAACGTCTGATAGTGAAACTTTAGGCGGATATACCTAACTCGCGCGTGAGCGAGATGCGCATCGAGGCATCACTTTTCCGCAAGATACGCAAACGTTACATTCGCAGTGATAGCTTCGCCGTATTGCCGAGGGAGATGAGATCATGAACGCGATGAATAAACGAATGCTCGTTGCTCCACTGTTTATGTTCATGATGGTTTCGTCCACGTGGGCACAGAGCGATTCCACGGATTCAGTGCCTGCGCATACAACGCGAGATGTCCGCTTCATCATGGCGGCCTCGGCCGCTGGCCAGACGGAAATACTCGCTAGTCGCATGGCTATCAGTCACACACAATCGCCGGACGTTCTGTCTTTTGCGAAGACGATGATCGACGATCACACTAAGGCGAACGATGAACTGTTGGCATTGGCAAAGAAGGACGGCTACAACGTCTCTAGCACGCCGACGGAAGCACAGGAGTCGGCACTGTCGCAACTTGAGCCATTGAAGGGTACGGATTTCGACAAGGCCTATGCAGCGATGATGGTGAAAGACCATCAAGGGGCCGTGTCGCTCTTCCAATCGGAAGCCAGCTCCGGCAGCAGTAGC
The DNA here is from genome assembly GCF_035486915.1 of Dyella sp. Taxonomy (GTDB): domain Bacteria; phylum Pseudomonadota; class Gammaproteobacteria; order Xanthomonadales; family Rhodanobacteraceae; genus Dyella_B. Next base: position 14,959 of record NZ_DATHMR010000169.1, read on the forward strand.
GATATCAAGTCGTTTGCAGCGCAGACGCTACCTGTCGTGCAGCACCACCTCGCCATGGCTAATGCGCTGTAACGTCGCCGCATGCATGCACGTATGCATGCGGCATGGGAGGTGAGTTGTCCGGGTCGCCCACCGGCGGCGGCTTGGGTTCTGGGTCCGTCATCGGCGGACGTTGCGGTGTTGGATTAGATGGCTCCGGCGGAGGTATTTCCGGCGCAGGGGTTGGAGGCTTCACCGGATCGGGCGTGGGAGCAGGTATCGGAGCGTCTCTTTCACTTTCCATTGGCTTCGTCATCTCAGGTGGACGTCGGTAAGCTGTGAATACGACTGCACTCTGGCCGCAGTACTGTGCAGGCATCACGAATTCCGCGTGATTATTCGCGTTCTTTCACAGCAGCCAGTCATGTTTATGACTTTGGCATCGTCATGCCGCACTTGTTCATTGACAGCCCATCGACGCTCGGGAGCTAAAGTGATGATGACTAACTGCCGGAGTTGCTGTCATGCCCGATAAAAAGACACGTGAAGCGGTCGCCAGGGACAAGCGTCAAGGCAAATCAGCCAGCACTCAGGCCGGCGAATTTGTGCGCGAGGAGATAGAGCACGTGCGTGAAGGAAAGCACGGCGCGCGTTCGACTGAGCAGGCCATTGCTATCGGATTGTCCAAGGCGCGGCGTGCCGGCGTAAACGTGCCAAGAAAAAAGGCGTCGCGCAAAAGTGCCAGTTCGAATAAATCCGCTTCGCACCGCAAGCGAACCTCGGCGAAGCGCACCACTGCAAAACGCTCAACGCAAAAGCGTGCTAGAGCTAGTTTGAAAGCATTGCGGAAGGAAGGGGCGCGCTCTGCATCGCACGAGTCACTGTCCGCTTATGCCAAGCGCGCTGCATCCAAACGGCCGGCCGCATCGCGCTCTGCGGCGGCGAAGAAGGCCGCACGCACCAAGGGTGCGAAGGGACGTTCTGCCGCCGCCAAAAAAGCAGCGAAAACCAGGGCGAAACGCGCTGGTTGAACACACTGTTACGGAGCATGCCGTTATGGCGATGTTTCATGCTCCGTCGTTGAGTCGGACGTGTTGTCGCGAATCAAGTCAGCCCATCGCAGTTCGATACCGTTGCGGTGGGCTTTCTTCACAATCTTCACGCCCTCGGCATCGAGCACTACGGTATAGGCCTGACCTTCAATGTCGATCTGGCGCCTGAGCGGTTTATCCAAAGGTGTCATGACAGTCTCCAGGTTGTTAGCGCACGGGGTAGCGCCATGGCGGTTGTTATGCTCCCACTTCTAACTTTTTCATGGCTGCGCTGAGCGTTTGCTTTACAGAGCCGATGTTCTCCCACGGATCCTTGCGCAATCGTGAAAGGCGTCTGGGTAGTGAGCGAATGGTGAAGGCATCGCTACCCTCTATTTTCGATAGTTCTTCCCATCGAAGCGGTGTGGCAACCGGTGCGTTTGCGCGCGCGCGCAGAGAATAGTTGGCGATGCTGGTGGCGCCGCGGGCATTGCGCAGATAGTCCACATAGATTTTGCCCGCGCGCTTGGCTTTGCTTGCCGTATCGACAAATTCCTGCGGCTGCCTCGTTGCCATACGGGTCGCGATGCTATGCGAAAAATCTTTCGCCAATTTCCATGGACATGCCGGATTTACAGGCAAGACCACATGCAGGCCTTTGCCACCGCTGGTGCGTACAAAGGATGTCAGCCCCAGCTCGTCCAGATGTACTTTCAGCAATCGCGCCGCGGCAACGATGCGCTCCCATGTGACACGCGGCGAGGGATCCAGATCGAATACCACGCTATCGGTTGTTTCGAGGCTATCGATGCTCGTGCTCCACACGTGGAATTCCATGGCGCCGAACTGGACCAGCTCAAGGATGGAATCGGCGTTCTTGGCGTACATGTATGTCGCCAGCGAGCCTTTCTCTTCCTTCAATTGAATCGTGCCGACATGATGCAGTCCACTCATGGGGTGTTTCTGGAAAAAGCCCGTTTTTTTTGCGCCTTCCGGGCATCGAATCACCGACAACGGTCGTTTGACGACATTCGGCAATAGCCATCTCATGACGCGTTGATAGTAGGCCGCTACATCGCCTTTGGTTATCGATTCACCGGGATAGACGACACGTTCGGTATGAGTGATCGTTATCGACCCAACGGTCGTGCGCGGCGCAGGCGATTTCCGGCCGGGGGCCTTTGTGTCGGGAGCGGATCGAGGCAGCGACGTACGCGCTGGTTTTGAAGCTGTCTTAAGCATGCGCACTACCTTCACCGCCCGTAAGCGAAGAAGACCACTTCAGCTGACGCCGTAGTGTTACCGGTTTGGCAGTCCAGACGGTGCACGCCATGGAAAACCTCCACATAGCCCGGAGATCGGCCAGACTCATTTATTCCGGATTGATTGTGACGTTCGCGAGAATCTTTTCTAAGCGCGGCGACGATTCGGGCGTTTGGGCACACTGAAGCGGCGCCTCTCGTTACGACGTGCGACACCGCGGCGAACTGCACGAAGCAATTCAACTTTTCCGTAAGGTTTGCGCAACATCGTCATATCGTCCGGGCATGCGGGCCCGAGGGCGTCCCAGTCGCTGGACGTAAGAATATAGTGGCTGTTGTTCAGTCTTTGGCGCATTTCACCGGCCATTTCGACGCCGGATAGACGGACGCACGTATGGAGGTCTACGACGACCAAGCCAATATCCGGATGCTTTCCAGAAAGCTGCAGAGCCTCGGAAAACCCTTTGGCCTGGGATACTTGGTATCCCGCGTCGATGAGTGCTTTGTAGAGAAGATCCCGCGTATCCAGGTCGTTTTCGACTACCAGCACGTGCATTACCGCTCTCCATCAAGGCGCGGCATCCTGAAACCCCGTCGACAAATCATTCACGTATGCGATGACGTGGTCATGAACCAAGTGTGTCAAAGTCGTGTCCGTTGCCGCGGGTTCTTGCTATGGCGTCTGTTCAGTTAGCAGGATGCATATAATGCGGGTAACGTTTTTACGGCCCTCCAAGGGCTTTTTGGAACGTAATGTTGACAAACGCTCTACAAGGTCTTGCCTACAAGTGAGTCACTGTGAGGCTTGTAATCGTTAAGCATGAGGTGCAGGGGCAATCAGTTTGGCGTTTGCGTCCAATACGGCGGTTACGGACCCCACTTAGCTCGATGCGAACAATCATGTCGTCACGTCAGGAGGAAATCTCATGAATCGCAAGGTACTCGGCTTGGCAGTCGCCTGTGTTGGACTGGCTCTCGGTGGATGCCAGAACTCAGGCAACGGGTCGTCTTCGACGCCAAGCTCTCCGTCAACCGCAGCTGCACCGGCCCCGGCACCTGCTCCAGCGCCCACATCAACCGCTTCCACCCCGGCAGCGTCGAATACAGCGATGGCACCTGCCGGCAGCACTCAGGCTCCTGCATCGTCCTCGACAGCGATGAACCACTAAGCCTGCGAACGCAACAGCTACTGCCGGTATAAAAGGACGTGGCGGCGCCCACCCTCTCCAGGAGAGAGGGTGGGCGTTTTTGCATTGGAGAAACGCTTTGCGTGGTCTGTCCGAGAGACCTCAAAGCGGGTACGCCAAGATGAGAATCTTGACGAACACAATCCAGCCAATGCGTCTGGTCATATGTGCGTCCCAATTCATAGACCAAAATGTTATAGGCGGGAATGACGCTATGCACTTCATCGTCTCATCGATATGAAAGGGCTGCGCTGTTGACGATTTATGCAACATGCCTTGACCTGGTCTTCACATCACGGGACGGCGTTTTGCCTTATCTTCCCTTTGCTGGATCCATATTCACAATTTGTTGTACTAGCGCCGAATAATGTTCATATAGTTGCCGGGATCGGCATGTTCGAGTGAGGATGGCATGAAGACTGTTCTGCTCGTCGAGGACAACCCTGACGTTCTCGAAATTACCGCGTATATGCTCGAAGATGCGGGCTACGAAGTCGTAGCCGCTAATAGTTGCGAGCAAGCCATGCAGGTGGCATCGGTGCGCGCGGATATCGGCGTCATCTTGACCGATCTCAATCTCAACGCGGGAATGAGCGGTATCGAGATGGCAGAAGCCATGCACAAGGATGGCCTCAAATGCCCGCTCGTGGTCATGTCGGGCGATGCCAATCCACCGGCAAATGGCTTCCAGTCATGGATGCGCTATCTACCCAAGCCGTTTGATCGGCAGATGCTGCTGAAAGCCATTACCGGTTATGTGTAGCCGGTAAACGGATTACCGACGAAGCACCTCGTCATAGGGGACATTGCGATCTGCAGGATCGATGCGTGCAAAGGGCGACGTTTTCTTTTGCGCGCGAGCAAGCCTTTTCGCAAAGACGCCATATGGGACACGAATCAGCACAGGCACGCACAACATTCGGGCTTGTCATTGGCTTCGTGCTGCTGCTCGGCGCGTGTGTAGCGGCGGTTATTGCCGTCTTTGCGAGCATCAGCGCCGACCGTTGGGTCGATCACTCCATGGTCGTTCGTCAAACCGTCCAACAGCTGTTCAGTACTGTCCAGGATGCAGAAACAGGTCAACGGGGTTATCTGCTTACAGGCGATCCCAGTTACCTCGAACCGTTTCTAACCGCCAGAACACAGTTGCCCACGCAGGAGCAACAACTCAGACAAATCACTGAAAACAGCGCGACGCATCAGAAGCAGCTGGATGATTTGTATCCGTTGATTGCGGCGAAGATGGATGAGCTGTCCAGCACGATAGGAGATCGCCAGGCAGGTCGTCCCGTTGCGGCTATGGGCATGGTGAAGTCCAATCTGGGCCGCAATCAGATGGACCGTATCAGGCTGGTCGTGCGAGATTTTGATCAGACCGAACTCGGTGCGCTTCGTCAGCGCAGCGTGGCGGCGCAGGTGCAGCGAACGGTTTTGACAGTAGTCATGATCGTGATGACGTTGCTTGCCGGTGTCCTGGCTTTTGCCGTTGCGCAGAAAGCACGTCGTTACGCCAACGACATGGAGGCGGCAAACGAGACGCTGCGCGCAGAAATGCGGCAACGGGAAACCGCTGAGTTGCAGCTTAGGCAATCGCAAAAAATGGAGGCGCTCGGGCAGCTGACCGGAGGTGTCGCGCATGACTTTAACAATATGCTCGCAATCATCGTCGGCAATCTGGAAATGCTGATACGCAAACTTCCCGAACACGAAGTCCGTTGCGCAGCGCTTGCCAATAACGCGCTTGGAGGGGCGATGCGTGCAGCAGAGCTCACCAAACGCTTGTTGGCCTTTTCGCGTCAACAGCCATTGCAACCGAAGTCAGTCGACGTCAATCAATGCGTTCATGATGTGTCGATCATGCTTCGCCGCTCATTGGGCGAAAACATTGAAATTGAATCCGTCCAGGGCGGCGGCCTGTGGCGTGCGTATGTCGATCGGCCACAACTGGAAAGTGCCATTCTCAATCTCGCCGTCAACTCGCGCGACGCCATGAATGGGGTGGGCAAGCTCACCATGGAAACCGCTAACGCGTATTTGGATCGCAAATACACGGATGCACATAGCGAAGTATCGCCTGGACAGTACGTCATGATCGCCGTGACGGATACAGGCTGCGGGATGCCCCCGGATGTGATGAGTCGGGCTTTCGATCCCTTCTACACCACCAAGGACGTGGGGCAGGGCACGGGTCTGGGCCTGAGTCAGGTGCACGGTTTTGCCAAACAATCGCGCGGTCACGTAAAGATCTACAGTGAAGTAGGCGTCGGCACCACGATCAAGATCTATCTGCCCAGAGACACATCGAACGCTGTCGAGGAGCCCGTCGGAACCAAGGTGAACATGATTCCTCCCGATCTGCGTCGCAGGGTGCTGGTCGTGGAAGACGATATGGACGTGCGCCAGTTCGTTCTCTCCGTGCTGCAGGAGCTAGGCTACGAAACGGTTGAAGCCGGAAGTGCTGCGTCGGCACGCGATGTGCTGGCCATCGATTCGAAAATAAGCGTCATGCTTACGGATGTCGTGATGCCGGGGACAAACGGCAGGCAGCTGCTGGACAGCATTAAGGACAGCTATCCCAATTTGATCGTCGTTTTCATGACGGGCTATACACGTAATGCCATTGTCCACAACGGCATGCTGGACCCGGGCGTAAGGCTTATCACCAAGCCCTTCACGATTGACGATATCGGGCGCGAATTGCAGGCGGCTATTGCAGACGAAGGTTCGACGTCTGTCAGCGAGAAAGCCTGAACCCGATTCAGCTCTCGTCCGTGTACATGAACTGCGACTGTCGATGACACACAGATGACGTGTGAAGTTGATGTCTTGCTATGCCTGAGTGATTGGATTGGCGCGGCGTCTCGCGGGTTGAATTCGCTTGGTTTAACTGGTGAATTTTAGTTGGATTTCCCGTCAATTTCTTTCTTTTTTGGTTTCGATGACGGGCTCTCTCCTTTTCCATTCTTGCTTGGCGTGCCGCCGCTACGTTGCTTGTCGTAGTCCAGCGATGTAGTGCGCTCCTGCTCGAACAGGGCATTCTTGCGATGACGAATGGTCAATGTGGCATGTCGGATGTTCATGACGTTCTCAAAAGTGTGCGCAGATACGGCTCGTTCTTCTATCGCATACCTTCGCAGACGCGGTTTGAAAATGGTGCGTAGGCGACGTCAATAAAACGCCTTCGAAAACGTATTCGCTACAAATCAATCTTCGTGCCAATTTCAACGAGTTGTTTTGGCGACATGCCGTAGTAGCTAATGGCAGGCATCGATGTCCGTGTCAGGTAAGCGAATAAGGCCTTGCGCCAGTGAGACATTTTGTCTCTATCCGATGCAACGATTTCGTCATGGCTAAGAAAGTACGTCAGTCGGTCGGGATCAAGGCTCGGTTCAATGTCGAGTGCCTTGAGATGTTCTGGAACGTTCATGGTTTCGGAAAAGCCAAAGCGCAGCGCAATCCAGTAGAAGCCTTCTCCGAGATCCTTGACTTCATAGCGGTCTTCTTCGGCCACGTGTGAGGTATCGCCGCTGTCATCCACGTGCAGCAACACATTTCGCTCGTGCAGAACCTGGTTGTGTTTGAGATTTTTCGACAAGGCTTGCGGCACCCATTCGGAGCTCGTCGTAAAGAAAACGGCTGTGCCTTGCGCGCGCAGCGGCGGATCCGATTTGGCCTTTACGATGAGGTCGCTGATTTTTTCGCCTTCCTTGTGCAACCGCTGCCGCAAGAGTTCACGACCGCGATACCAGGTGGTCATGATCAGCAATGCAAACGCGGCCAGCACTAAGGGAAACCAACCGCCCTTGGTCAGTTTGAGCATGTTTGCTGAAAAGAATGCCCCGTCAATAACGATGTAGACGGTGCCAAACGCGATCAGCTGAAACGCGTTCCAGTGCCAATTGTGACGGGCCACTACCATCAGCAGGATGGTGGTGAGCAACATCGTGCCACTCACGGCGATGCCGTACGCGCCACCCAGGTTATCGGAAGAGCGGAATATCAATACTGCCGCCAGTACGGCGAAGAGCAGCATGTAGTTGATTGCAGGCACATACACCTGACCCTCCATCTTTTTCGAGGTATGCAAAACCAGTGTCCGCGGCAAATAGCCCAGTTGGATGCCTTGGTGAATCATCGAAAACGTGCCCGAAACCACGGCTTGCGATGCGATGACGGTCGCGCATGTCGCCAGCACGATCATGGGGTAAAGCAATGTGTGTGGCACAAGCATGTAGAAGGGGCGTTGAGCGGCGTCCGGATTCTTAAGCAACAGTGCGCCCTGGCCAAAATAATTGAGCAAGAGTGCCGGTAGCGCGACAGTGAACCATGCGAGGCGAATCGGCTTTGTGCCGAAGTGTCCAATGTCCGCGTAAAGCGCTTCGACACCTGTAAGCACCAGCACAACGGCGCCAAGCGAAGCAAAACCCTTGAAACCGTTATGCAACATGTAGAGCGCGGCGTAGCCGGGATTCACAGCAACCAGAACATGCGGATTGCGCAAAATACCGGATATGCCCAATGCGGCGGCAGCAAGAAGCCACAGCGTCATCACCGGGCCAAAAAGATGGCCGAGTAACGAGCTACCCCTTTTTTGAATAAGAAAAAGGCCGATCAGAATGGCTGCGGAAATGGGCGATATCCATGGCTTGAACACGGCTGTCGCCAACTGCAGGCCTTCGACAGCCGACAACACTGAAATGGCAGGGGTAATGACGCTGTCGCCAAAAAACAGCGCGACACCCGTTAAGCCAATCATGATGATCAACCAGGTCAAACGCCCGCGATTGCGCATCGCGCCGCGAGCGAGCGCTCCAAGCGCCATCATGCCGCCTTCGCCGTGATTGTCGGCACGCATCACAAACAGCACGTACTTTCCGGTAACGACCAAAAGCAGCGCATACGTGCACAAGGAGAGCAGACCAAGCACGTTATCGGGCGTGGGTTTTACACCCTGCTCGTCGAAGCCCTCCTGTAGTGCATAGAGCGGACTTGTCGCGATGTCGCCGAAAACCACTCCGATGGCAGCAAGCGCAAGCAATGGAAGAGGAGGCTTTTTCGCATCCTCTTTTTCCTTGCCCTTGGTCGAGCGACTGGCCATAAGGACCGCCATCGAAAATAAGGTGATAGAGCGTCTTGCGTAAAAAGAGGCTCTCACTGCTTACGTGAATGCGGTGTGCCGATTCGAACGACGTCATCGGGTTATTCAGCGATCACGCTTGTCACGGGCTATTCCATGAGCGAATCGTTGAAACCGTTGTGAAATGAACGCGCTCGTGCTGGCTTTGCGTGTTCAGGCTGTATTGATCGCTTGATGACCAATCGCTTGAACAGCTGGCGATGGCTCAACTAGGCGATGTGTGCAACCAGCCGGACATCAACCCGATAACGCCGAAGCGCTAGCCGATATCTTGATCAAGCGCCATCCGGGATATCCGAACGGTTATATCGTGCGCGCATGCAACCTGATGGATCGCAACCTTCCGGATGTCTACGACACGCTTACTGCTCTATCGATCACTTCAGCGATGATCGACAATGGCAAGCACAGACGGCCCAGATGCATGCTTACCTAGTCAAGCAGCCGGAGAAAGTCAGAACGTGAGAGCTGCGCGATGATGGGGAAATAAGCCGCCCTACTTCACGAAAAAGGCCACCCGTGTGAGGTGGCCTAAGTCTTTGAATGGGTTGGTGGGCGGTACAAGGATCGAACTTGTGACACCTGCCGTGTGAAGGCAGTGCTCTACCGCTGAGCTAACCGCCCGCCGGGAACGCGAAACTATACGGATTGGAAGGGTTTCGGTCAACCTCCGGGGCGCCCGGGACGTTTCCGGGGCGGCGCTTCAGAGGTCCTGGGGCGGCTAGAATGTCCCGTTCCCCTCTCGCCAAGCAGCCTTCCCATGCATTTCGATCTTTCTCACATTTTGCAGTCTCTGCAGCACTTTCAGATCACGCCCTGGAAGGTGGTTGGCTACGTCGGAACGCTGATGTTTACCGGCCGCTGGTTTGTGCAGTTGTACTACACGCGCAAACACAAGCGGGTCGTGATGCCGCTGTCGTTCTGGTGGATGTCGGTGACGGGTAGCGCGCTGCTGCTGGCGTATTTCGTCTTCGGCAAGAACGACTCGGTGGGCATCCTTTCCAATTTCTTCCCGGTGTTCGTGTCGGTTTACAACCTGTTCGTGCACATGCGGCACCACAAGAACAATCTTACGGGTGACAAGATCGCCTGAATTGGCGACAAACACCATCGACATAGACGACGTAGGTTGGGTTAGCGAAGCGCAACCCAGCCTACGGCTGTCGGTTTATTCGGGATCGTAGTCGAGATTGGGCGCCAGCCAGCGTTCGGCTTCCTGGCGCGTCCAGCCTTTGCGCTTTGCGTAGTCTTCGACTTGTTCGCGCGTGATGCGGCCCACGACAAAGTACTGGCTGTCTGGATGCGAAAAATACCAGCCGGACACGGCCGAGGCAGGGTACATCGCAAAGCCATCGGTCAATTCAATACCTGCATTATTAGGCGCATCGAGCAGTTCGAAGAGCACCGTTTTTTCTGTGTGATCGGGACAGGCTGGATAACCCGGAGCAGGGCGAATGCCTGAGTATTTCTCGGCGATTAACGATTCACTGTCGAGCGATTCGTCCGGTTGATAGCCCCAGAACTCGCGACGCACACGTTCGTGCATGCGTTCGGCAAAGGCTTCGGCGAAGCGATCAGCAAGTGCCTTGAGAAGAATGGACGAATAGTCATCATGCGCAGCTTCGAAGCGTGCGACATGTTCTTCAATGCCAATGCCCGCAGTGACGGCGAAGCCGCCCAGCCAATCCTGCTTTTTTGCTTCCTTGGGAGCGATGAAATCGGAAAGACAAAAGTCCGGCCGTTCGACTGGCTTCTCGGCCTGCTGACGAAGATGGTGTAACCGCATAACTCCCCTCTCGCCAATCCCTCTCCCGGAGGGAGAGGGGCTTAGGGCGAGTTCGATGTCATCGCCGATGCCATTCGCAGGCCAAAAACCGATCACGCCGCGTGCGGTGAGCCAGCGCTCCGCAATGATCTTGTCGAGCATCGCCTGCGCGTCGGCAAACAGTTCTGTGGCTTGTTTGCCGACTACCTCATCCTCAAGGATGGCAGGGTAGTGGCCGGCAAGTTCCCATGTCTGAAAGAAGGGCGTCCAATCGATGTAATCACGCAATTCGGTCAGATTGTAGTTGTCGAAAACGGTAAGGCCGGGTTTCTTGGGCTGTGGCGGCGTGTAGTTTGCCCAGTCGCACGTGAAGCGCTGTCCGCGTGCGTGTTCCAGTGGTACGAGTGTTTTGGCCGCGCCGCGATTTTTATGGCGCTCACGAATATCCGCGTATTCGACGCGGATTTTTGTCATGAAGTTGTCGACCAACTCTTTGCTGACGAGCGACTGCGCCACGCCGACCGCGCGCGAGGCGTCTTTAACCCACACGGTCGGCGATTTGTAATGCGGCTCGATCTTCAATGCCGTATGCGCGCGCGAGGTGGTCGCGCCACCTATCAACAACGGGATGTGGAAATCTTGTCGCTGCATCTCGCGCGCGACCTGGCTCATTTCTTCGAGCGAAGGAGTGATAAGTCCGGAAAGACCGATGATGTCCGCGTTATGTTCGCGCGCGGTGTCGAGAATCTTCTGTGCCGGCACCATTACGCCAAGGTCGATGACCTCGAAGTTATTGCAACGAAGTACGACGCCGACGATGTTCTTACCGATGTCGTGCACATCGCCTTTGACGGTCGCCATCACAATAGTGCCGTTGTTCTTACCTGCATCACCGGTGCGCAGTTTTTCTTCTTCGATGTACGGCAGCAGATAAGCCACGGCTTTCTTCATCACACGCGCGGACTTCACCACCTGCGGCAGAAACATTTTGCCGGAGCCAAACAGGTCGCCCACGATGTTCATGCCGGCCATCAACGGGCCTTCGATCACGTCGAGGGGACGTGTGGATAGTTGGCGTGCTTGTTCGGTATCTTCGTCCACATATTGATCGATGCCGTGGACGAGGGCATGTGCAAGCCGCTCCTGCACGGGCTTTTCGCGCCACGCGAGATTTTCGACAACGACTTCGCCTTTCTTGCCTCTGTAGTTTTCAGCGATTTCGAGCAGGCGCTCGGTGGCATCCGGACGGCGGTTGAGCACCACATCTTCGACGCGCTCGCGCAGGTCCTCTGGCACATCGTCGTAGATCATCAACGCACCCGCGTTGACGATACCCATGTCCATGCCCGCCTTGATGGCGTGATACAGGAATACTGAGTGGATGGCTTCGCGTACCGTGTTGTTGCCGCGGAACGAGAACGACACATTGGATACGCCACCGGAAATGTGGCTGAGCGGGAAGCGCTTTTTCAGTTCGCGTGTGGCCTCGATGAAGTCCACCGCATAGTTGTTGTGCTCTTCGATGCCGGTTCCGATGGCAAAGATATTCGGGTCGAAGATGATGTCTTCCGGGGGGAAGTCGAGTTTTTCGGTAAGCAACTTGTAGGCGCGCGTGCAGATTTCCACCTTGCGCGCGCACGTGTCAGCCTGGCCCTGTTCGTCGAATGCCATGACGACAACGGCAGCACCGTACTGCTGCACCTTGCGCGCGTGCTCAAGGAACTGCTCTTCGCCTTCCTTCATCGAGATCGAATTGACAACACCTTTGCCTTGCAGGCAGCGCAAACCGGCTTCGATGACGGTCCACTTGGAGGAGTCCACCATCACCGGCACGCGAGCAATGTCCGGTTCGGCGGCGATCAAATTGAGGAAACGCGTCATCGCGGCTTCCGAATCGATCAGGCCTTCGTCCATGTTCACGTCGATGATCTGCGCGCCATTGGCAACCTGTTGGCGCGCGACGTCGACGGCTTCTTCGTAGCGATCTTCCTTGATCAGTTTCTTGAACTGCGCCGAGCCGGTGACGTTGGTACGTTCGCCGATGTTGACGAAAAGCAGATCTGGCGTGATGACCAACGGCTCAAGGCCGGACAGGCGGGTGTGACGGGACATCGTTGCGCTCATGCTGCCTGTGCGGATTCAGTGGATAGGGCGCGGGGCGTACACACGCTTACGGCCTCGGCGATGGCTTTGATGTGCGCGGGTGTGGTGCCGCAACAGCCGCCCACCATGTTAAGCAAGCCATCGCGTGCGAAGCCGCCGATCACGGACGCCATCTGTGCCGGCGTTTCGTCGTATTCACCAAATGCGTTGGGCAGCCCCGCGTTGGGATGCGTGCTGATGAAGCACTCGGCGATGTTGGAGAGCGTTTGCACATGTGGGCGTAAATCGGCAGCACCGAGCGCGCAATTCAAGCCGACCGACAACGGGCGAATGTGCTTCACGGAGTAATAGAACGCTTCGGCCGTCTGACCGGAAAGTGTGCGGCCGGAGCGGTCGGTGATCGTACCGGAGATCATCACCGGTAAACGCGCACCGCGTTCACGGAAAAGTTCGCTGATGGCGAACAGCGCGGCTTTGGCGTTGAGCGTGTCGAAGATGGTTTCGACCATGACGATGTCGGCGCCGCCATCGATCAGCCCGTTGGTCGATTCGGTGTAGTTGGCAACGAGTTCTTCAAACGTGACGTTGCGGAAACCTGGATCGTTCACGTCGGGCGACAGCGATGCCGTACGGCTTGTCGGGCCGAGCACGCCGATGACAAAGCGCGGTTTGGCGGGATTCTTCGCGGTATACGCATCGCACGCCGCGCGCGCCAGCTTGGCGCCTTCGCGATTGAGCTCGTATGCGAGATGTTCGAGGTGATAGTCGGCCTGGCTGATACGCGTGGAGTTGAACGTATTGGTTTCGACCAGATCGGCACCGGCTTGGAGATAAGCCTCGTGCACGCCACGGATGATGTCCGGCTTGGTCAGCGTCAGCAGGTCGTTGTTGCCTTTCAGATCGCAACTGCCGGCATGATCGTGCGTGTGATGACTGTCGTGGCCGTCCACAAAACGTTCGCCGCGAAAACCTTCTTCATCCAGTTGATGACCCTGCAGCATGGTGCCCATGCCGCCATCGAGGATCAGGATGCGTTCGCGCAGCGCGTTTTCCAGCAACGCGACACGGTCAGGATGTAACCAGGGAAGTGCGCTCATTGGGGGACTCCTTACGGCTTGCGCGCGAGCAGGCTGATGACTTCGAAATGCGGCGCTTTGCGCTCACGGCTCAAACGATTGCAGCTGATCACATCGAGGCCGGCTTTTTGGGCCAGATCGGTGAGTTCGGCCTGGGTGAAACCGAGGTTGCGATGATCGAAGGGTTCGACCACCGGACGGTGATCGTGCTTGCCCAGCGTGACGGCCAGTAATCGGCCGCCTGGACGCAACACGCGCGACGCTTCGGCCATCGCCTTGTCCGGATGCTCGGAGTAGGTGAGGGCGTGCAACATCAACACAAGGTCGACGCGTTTGGCGTCGAGCGAAAGCGCATGCATGTCGCCATGCCGCACTTGGACGTTTTTGTATTGAGCGAGGCGTTTAGTGGCCGCTTCCACCACACGCTCACTGGCATCGATGCAGACAATAGAGCGTGCGTGCGGTGCGAGTAGCTCCGCCGTTACGCCATCGCCGGAGGCGATATCCAGCACGTCACCGGTTTCCAGCAACTGCAGCAGGGAGCGCGACAACGTTTCCCAGGTTCGTCCAGGCGAGTAATGACGCTCCATATCCCCCGCGACGGTGTCGGCCCAACCTTCGTCGCGAGCGCGCTCGGCCAGCACCGAGGGAAGGCGGTCGGCATCTTCGCGGATAAGCGCGTCATCGATGCTTTCGCGCAATGAGCGGATCAGCGCCTGCCGATGTTCGTCACCTTCACTGTTGGCGCGATAATAAGCCGACACGCCGGCGCGACGGTCCCGGACCAGCTCGGCTTCCTTGAGCTTGGCCAGATGCGTGGAGACGCGCGGTTGCGCCAGGTGGAGCACGGAGGCCAGTTCGGCGACCGTCAATTCCTCGCGTTCCAGCAACGCCAGAAGCCGCACGCGAGTGGGATCGGCCAGGAGGCGCAACACGCTGGAGGCGGTAGCCAGATCCATCGTGCATCCTTATATCGCGATAGAGAGATGTTAAGGGTAGGCTTCGCGAGTAGGGGCGTCAAGAGTTGCCAAGGGGGGCTTTTAGCCGTCATTCCAGCTTTCGCGGGAATGACGAGCTCCAGGCTGAGGTGTGGGTCTTCTGCTGCACCCGCACAAAGCCAATTGCCCAGCCCGGTTAAAATGTCCGGCTCCCCATATCTATAGCTCCCGGTGCTCCCATGGATTTCAGCTTTACCGAAGATCAGTTGGCGATTCAGGCCATCGCGCGTGATTTCGCGCTCAAGCGCATCGTGCCTGTGGCGGCCGAACTCGATGCGAAGGGCGAGTTTCCGTTGGAAAACATTCGCGAGATGGGTCAGCTCGGCCTGATGGGTATCGAAGTGCCGCACGAATACGGCGGTGCCGGTCTGGACCCGATTGGCTATGTTCTGGCGATGATCGAGATTGCCGCGGCCGACGCTGCGACCGCCACGATCATGTCGGTGAACAACTCGCTGTTCTGCAATGGCATCCTCAAGCACGGTACGGAAGAGCAGAAGCAGAAGTACGTGCGCGCGATTGCAGAAGGCGATGCGATCGGCGCGTATGCGTTGACCGAGCCGCAGTCGGGCTCCGATGCATCGGCCATGCACACGCGTGCCACGAAGAATGCCGACGGCGACTGGGTGATCAACGGCAAAAAGAGCTGGATCACCTCCGGCCCCGTGGCGCGCTATATCGTGTTGTTTGCCATCTCTACGCCGGGTATCGGTGCGAAAGGTGTGTCGGCTTTCATCATCGATACGCACAAGCCGGGTTTCCACGCGGGCAAGACCGAGCCAAAACTGGGTATTCGCGCATCGGCGACGTGCGAAATCGAATTCAACGATTACGTTTGTTCGAAGGACGATCTGCTGGGCAAGGAAGGCAAGGGCTTCTCCATTGCGATGGGTGTGCTCGACGCCGGCCGTATCGGCATTGCTTCGCAGGCCGTTGGCATCGCCCGCGCCGCTTATGAGGCGACGCTGCAATGGTCGCGCGACCGCAAGGCGTTCGGTCATCCGATCGGCACGTTTCAGATGACGCAGGCCAAGATTGCCGACATGAAGTGCAAACTCGACGCCGCCACGCTGCTGACGCTGCGCGCAGCGTGGACGAAGGGCCAAGCCGAAAAGAATGGCGGTCGCTTCGGTACGGAAGCCTCGGTTGCAAAGCTGGTAGCGTCAGAAGCGGCCATGTGGATTGCGCATCAGGCCGTGCAGATTCACGGTGGCATGGGTTATTCGAAGGAAATGCCGCTGGAGCGTTACTTCCGCGATGCCAAGATCACCGAGATCTACGAAGGCACCAGCGAAATTCAGCGCATGGTGATTGCACGCGCCGAAACAGGTCTGCGCTGATCGGTGATGCCGGGCTCTGCGGTTGATCCGCAGAGCGCCGCCATGGCAGGACGGACAGCTCTTCACACGCAATGTCGGTACCAAGAGCCTGGACTAACGGTCGGCGAATCGCCATTAAAAAAAGCCCCGGTTATTCACCGGGGCTTTTTCGTTGGTGCGGACTATTCGGTCAGTGTTCGTGTTCCTGGCGAGCCAGCTTGTGTGTTGTTTCATCAAGCTTGTCGCCCAGCGCGCGACGCACGCTGACGTAGAACACCGGAATCAGTAACAAGCCGAGGAAGGTGGCGAACAACATGCCGCCGATCACCGCGGTACCGATTTCGTGACGCGAGTTGGCGCCGGCACCGCTTGAGGTAATCAGTGGCAGCACACCGAGGATGAAGGCCAGCGAGGTCATCAGGATCGGACGCAGTCGCAGGCGAGCGGCGGTAAGCACCGCATCGAATAGCGTCTTGCCCAGGGCTTGCTGCTCGACGGCGAATTCCACGATCAGAATCGCGTTCTTCGCGGCCAGACCGACCACCGTCACCATGCCGATCTTGAAGTACATGTCGTTCGGGAAGCCGCGCAGCATCATGAACGCACACATGCCCAGCAGACCCAGCGGCACCACCAGCAGCACGGCAACCGGAATCGACCAGCTTTCGTACAGCGCGGACAAGCACAGGAACACGATGAAGATCGACAGCATCATCAGCAGCGTGGCTGAGTTACCGGCGAGCAATTCCTGATACGACTGACCGGTCCAGTCCGCGCCGTAACCGAACGGTAGATCCTTGTCGACGAAACCCTGCATCGTCGACATGGCCTGACCAGTGGAGTAGCCCTTCGCCGCATCACCCACGATTTCCACCGCTGAGTAGCCGTTGTAGCGGGTGAGCGAAGGTGAGCCCATGCCCCACGTCGCATTCACAACGCTCGATAGCGGGATCATGTTGAACGGGCCGTTCGCGGAGGACACCGTGGTGTTGCTCGACGTACCCGTCGTGGACGTGCTCAACGAACTGGGCGTGTAAATGTGCTCGAACGCTTCCGGACTCATACGAAACGGTGCATCGGCCTGCACCATCACGCGCTTCACGCGTCCGCCGTACAGGAAGTTGTCGATGTACACCGGCGCCAGCAGCAACTGGATGGCGGTGTACACATCGCTGACCGACAGACCCAACGCTTCGGCCTGCACGCGATCGACGGTGAGGTTGTATTGCGGTGCATCCGGCAGGATGTTCGGGCGAATGCCGAACAGCGTCGGATCCTTCGCCGCTTTGCCCAGCAGTATGTTGCGCGCGGCGGTGAGGTCGGCGCGTGACTGGCCGGCGCGTGCCTGCAGATACATATCCAGACCGCCGAACTGGCTGAGGCCGCGGATCGTCGGCAGGTTCACCACGAAGATCTGTGCATCGCGCACGCCGTGCAGGACGCCGTTCGCCTTCAGGATGAAATCGTCCGCGGTGATGGATCGTTTATCCCAATCCGCGAGCTTCATGAAGACCATGCCCGTGCTTTCGCTCTGGCCAACGAAGCTGAAGCCGCTGATCTGGAACATGCCGACGTAGTCGTTCTTAAGTGGACTGGCGTCCATTTTGTCGCGGATTTCTTTCATGACCGTCAGGGAGCGTTCCAGCGTGGCGCCGGGCGGCAGGCTGACGATTGCAAGCGCGAAACCCTGGTCTTCGTTTGGCACGAAGCTTGTCGGCAGTTTGGTGTACATGAAGCCGGCGAGCATCGCGACGAGCGCGAACACAATCATCCAACGCGGCGCATGCCGCACGGCACTGCCGATATGTCCGTGGTAGGTGTTGGTCACCCAGTCGAACATCTTGTTGAACCAATTGTAGAAGAAATTCTTCTTTTCTTCGTGCGTGGGCTTGAGGATGGTGGCGCAAAGTGCTGGCGTGAAGGACAGCGCGAGGAACGCGGAGAAACCCATCGACACCGCGATGGTCAGCGCGAACTGCTTGTAGATGACGCCGGTTGCACCCGGTTGCAGTGCCGATGGCACGAACACCGCCGCGAGCACCACGGTAATCGCAATGATGGCGCCGGTGATCTGCTCCATCGCTTTGCGAGTCGCTTCTTTGGGCGACAGGTTTTCTTCCGTCATGATGCGTTCGACGTTCTCGATCACCACGATCGCGTCGTCCACCACGATGCCGATCGCCAGCACCATGCCGAACAGAGTCAGCTGGTTGATGGTGAAACCCATCGGCGAAAGACCGATGAAGGTACCCAGCAGCGCGACCGGAATCACCAGCGTCGGAATGATTGTGGCGCGGAAGTTCTGCAGGAAGATCAGCATCACCAAGAAGACGAGGATGATCGCCTCGATCAGTGTGCGGACCACTTCCTTGATCGACACCGTCACGAACGGCGTGCTGTCGTACGGCGCGAACCAGCTGACACCCTGCGGGAAGTCTTTCGCAAGTTCATCCATCTTCGCGCGCACGGCTTCGGCCACATTCAGCGCGTTCGCACCCGGCAGCAGCTGGATACCGAAGCCGCCCGTTGGACTGCCGCTCCATTGCGAGGTGAAGCCGTACGTCTGTGGACCGAACTCGATGCGTGCGATGTCTTTCATGCGCACAACGGTGCCGTCCGCATCGGCACGCAGAATGATGTTGCCGAACTGCTCCGGCGAGGAGAACAAACCTTCCGCCGATACCGTGGCGGTAAAACTCTGGCCCGGACCGGCCGGATCCGCGCCCAGTGAACCCGCAGCGAACTGCACGTTTTGCTGGGAAATCGCGCTTTCCACGGTGCTGGCAGAGATGCCGTAAGCCTGCATCTTGTCCGGATTCAACCACACACGCACCGCGTATTCGGAACCCACCTGGAAGGTGTTGCCGACGCCGGGGATACGCGCGATCTGGTTGAGCACCTGCGAAGCGACGATGTCGTTGAGGCGGTCGCTCTTGATGTCCGGGTTGCTGGAGGTGAGCGCCACGAACATCAGGAAGTCCGGGTTGCTCTTGGCCACCACGACGCCTTGCTGCACCACTTCGGCCGGCAACTGCGGCTGCGCCAGCGATACCTTGTTCTGCACCTGCACCTGCGCGATGTCAGGGTTGGTGCCGGTCGCAAAGCTCAGCGTGATCGTCGCCGTACCGTTCTGGTTCGACGAAGAGCTGAAGTAGAGCAGGTTGTCGATACCGGTGAGCTGCTGCTCGATCACCTGCGTGACCGTGCTTTCCATCGTGGCGGCGCTGGCGCCGGGGAAGCTCGCCTGCACGGTTACCTGCGGCGGCGCGATGTTGGGGTACGACTCCACACCCATGTTCAACACCGAGATGGTGCCGACCAAGGTGATCAAGATAGCTACCACCCACGCGAAAATGGGGCGGTCGATAAAGAAACTCGGCATCAGCGGTCTCCTTACTGCTTGCCGGCGGCAGGAGCCTGACCGGGCTGCTGAGCCTGCGATTGATCAGGCTGCCACGGTTGGGCCTTGGCCGGGCCACCCGGCTTGACGGCCGGAATGCCCGATACGATCACTTGGTCGCCCGCGGAAAGGCCGGTGGGGACAACCCAGCTCAGGCCGCTCATCGTGTCTGCCGTGATGCGCTTTTGTGCCACCTTGCCGTCCTGTCCGACGGTCAGCACGAATGCGCCGCCGACATCGCGCTGCACCGCAGCCTGCGGTACCAGGAACACGTTGTTGAGGCGCCCCATGTCGATTGTCAGCGTGACGTACTGACCCGGCAGCAAGCGACGCTGCGGATTCGGCACCAGCGCGCGCAGGTTGATCGCGTTCGTGGTGGGGTTCACCGAGGTATCGGAGAAATCGAGCGTGCCAAGGTGGTCGTAATTGGAGCCGCCAGGCATTTTGACCTGCACGACGGTTTTGTCCTGCTCGGACAGGTTTACCGAGCCGGTGCTCTGCGCATGCGTGAGCGCATCCATATCCGCCGCGCTGACGGTGAAGTTCACATACATCGGGTCGAGCTGGTTGACCGTCGTCAGCAGCGTGGAGCTGGAACCGCTGTCGGTGGTGCCGGTACCCACGATCGCACCTTCAGTGACCTGCTGTTCGCCGGAATGGCCGGCAATAGGCGAGGTGATGTTGGTGTAGCTCAGGTTGACCCGTGCGGTCTGCACATTGGCCTCGGCTTGCTTCACGGCGGCAGCCGAGCTGCGCTCGTTCGCTTCGTCCGAGTCTAGCTGTGCCTTCGAAATATAACCCTTCGGTACCAGCGCGCGGTCGCGCTCGGCGACGATATGGGCATTCGTGTAAGTGGCCTGGGCCGAGGCTAGCGTCGCCAGGGTGGCATCCAGC
This sequence comes from Dyella sp., assembly GCF_035486915.1. Classification (GTDB taxonomy): domain Bacteria; phylum Pseudomonadota; class Gammaproteobacteria; order Xanthomonadales; family Rhodanobacteraceae; genus Dyella_B. The sequence continues at coordinate 35,110 of NZ_DATHMR010000169.1, forward strand.
GCTGCCTTATAGGGCGCCGGATCGATCTGGAACATCAGCTGGCCCGCCTTGACCTCGGCTCCTTCCGTATAAACGCGCTTGAGCAGCAGGCCCGACACGCGGGCACGTACGTCCGCGCTGCGATAGGCCGACAGGCGCCCGACGAGATCTTTGGTGAGCGGAACGCTCTGCGGCTGCACCGTTACCACACCTACCGTGGGTGTCGGGGGCGGAGGTGGTTGTTTGCCGCCACCGCAGGCGGCGAGCACCGTCAGGCTGAGGCACAACACCGGTGTGCGCATTAACGTCGACTTCATGAGAACTCCATGACTTGCATGATCGGGTAGGGGGTGGGGCTACGGCGGTCTTGCTTCCCAGCGATTTCGGTGCCGGAAGATTTTACGTTTATCGGATAAAAGCCGTTTTGTCCCGTGTCGTTCGTCCCCAACGACCGGGGTCGGTAGACTATACCGAGCAGTTTACAATTTATCGTGACGGCGAATCCAGCCTTTTTTGGAGTGACTGAAGACAGGGCCGGCAGAACGGCCGTTATCGGCCGCCTATGTGATCTGCGCGCGTCGAAGCCGCAACGCGATACATGCATCGCATACCCGCCCTCTTCGCTGCCGAAAGAACACGTACTGAAACGTGCTGACTGTAGGCTGATCCGAACGCTTGCGAATGTGCTTGGTTGCTGCGCTGCCGATGGATTCAATGCGGTGCCAAGCGTATCCTTTTACGGCTTTCCGCTCCATTCCCACCTGTCTCCACTTCTAAGTAGAAGCCATGAATGCGATCCGTGCGGCCAACGACATCCCCCTCGCGTCTGTCGTGCTCGAAGAGTTGAAAAAAAGCGGTTTTCCGACGAAGCGCCTTGATGAGGCGCAAATTTTTATCAGCGCATTTTTTGCGCGCATAGCCTCCAGCGATATCGAGCTGCACACACCTGCCGAATGGGCGACGGTCGTTGCGGGTCTCATCGATTTCATGCAGCAGCGTCAGCCCGGTCGCGCATCGGTGCGTGTCACCGGCGCCGGTCACGCGGCACGCAGCGCCGTCGAAATAGTCACCGATGATATGCCGTTCCTGGTGGACACGGTCAGCATGGTGATCTCGTCGCATTCGCCGATTCATGCGGTGATCCACCCCGTTGTGAAGGTGACCCGCGATGCCAACGGCCAACTGCAGCGCATTGGCGATGAGCACGGCCAGCCCGAATCGGTGATGCACCTGGAGCTGGACAGCGTCGAATCCGACCCGGCTGTCCAGGAAAAGCTCAAATCCCAAATCGAAGCCGCGCTGGAAGACGTGCGCGCCGCGGTGCGCGACTGGAGTGCGATGCGCGACAAGGCGCTGTCCATCGCCAACGATCTGCCCAACCGCAAGCTCCAGCTCGATGCCGCATCGGTGCAGGAAGCCAGCGAATTCCTGCGTTGGCTCGCCGACGACAACTTCACGTTCCTCGGCTATCGCGAATACGAAGTCGCGAAGACCGATGGCGATGAAGTCCTGCGCTCGATGGAAGGTTCGGGCTTGGGCATTCTGCACAAGAGCGAACGCTCAGTGGCGCCGCGCTCTCTGCGCACGCTGGCGGCGAGCGAGCTGCCGCAGTCCGGCTCTACCGACGCCATCATTCTCACCAAGACCAACGCGCGTTCGCATGTGCACCGCGCAGGCAACATGGATTACGTCGGCGTCCTGAAGTTCGACGAGAAAAGCCGGCCCATTTCAGAGCAGCGTTTCCTCGGCCTGTTCACGTCCAATGCCTACATGACGCGTCCGCAGGACGTTCCGCTGGTTCGCCAGCGCGTGGAGGCGGTGCTGGCGCGTTCGGGTTTGAAGCGCGATTCGCACTCCGGCAAATCGCTTCGCCACATTCTCGAAACGCTGCCCCAGGAAGAGTTGTTCCAGAGCGGTGAAGAAGAGCTGTTCACCACCGCCACCGGCATTCTCGAGCTGCAGCAGCGTGCGCGTGCGCGCCTGTTCGTTCGCCGTGATCGTTATGGCCGTTTCTTCACCTGCCTGGTGTTTGTGCCGCGCGATCGCTTCAACACCACGGTACGTGAGCGCATCGAGGACATGCTGCGCGACGCTTTCCACGGCGAAAGCGTCGATTCCAACGTGCTGATGGGCGAAGCCGCACTGGCACGTCTGCATGTCACGGTTCGTCCGCGTCCGGGCGATCATCCGGTATACAACGTGCAGGATCTGGAAGCCAAGCTGCTGCATATCGTGCGCAATTGGCAGGATGGTCTGCGCGAAAGCCTGGTGGGTCATGCGGGCGTCGGCAACGGTGTCGCCTTGTTCAATCGCTTCGGCAAGATGCTGCCGGCGGGCTACATCGAAGACGTCTCGCCGGAAGTGGCTGCGCATGACGTGATGGCGCTGTCGGGGCTCAAGAGCGACGATTCGATTCACTTGAGTCTCTATAGCGATCCGCGCGACAACAGCCTGCGTTTCAAAGTCATCCACGTGGGCGCGCCGATCTCGCTCTCCGAAGCGCTACCGATGCTGGAGAACATGGGCGTGCGCATGCTCGCCGAGCACGTCTACACGCTCGAAAGCGATGGCCGCCTGCTCACCATTCACGACTTTGAGCTTAAGACGAAATCGCCGCTGGTATTTGAGCTGCCGCACCTGCGCGAACGTTTCGAACGCAGCTTCGAAGCGCTGTGGCGCGGCGACGCGGAAAGCGACGGCTTCAACAATCTTGTGTTGACCGCGTGCGCCGACTGGCGTCAGGTGGCTGTGTTGCGCGGCTATTGCAAGTACTTGCAGCAGGTGGGCATTGCGTTCTCGCAGAGCTACATGGAGGAAACGCTCAACCGTTATCCTGCCATCGCTGGATTGTTGATCGAGCTGTTCAACGCCAAGTTCGATCCGCGTCGCGAACAGCTCGCCCCGGCGGAACTGGAAAGGGCGCAGTCTGATCTTCGTCGCGAAATGCAGGCGTTGATTTCGCCGGATACGCAGAAGGCGAAGCCCGAGCTGGTCGACGGCATGGTGGCGGTGCTTGCTCAGCCGCGCGAACAGCAGATTCACGTGATTTGGGAGGCGCTCAAGACGCTGCTCGACGACGTGGCCAGTCTCGACGACGAACGTATCCTGCTGAGCTTCATGAACACCATCCGCGCTACGTTGCGCACAAGCTTCTACCAGCTGTGGGATGGCAAGCCGCGGCATTACATCAGCTTCAAGTTCGATTCGAAGCAGGTGCCAGATGCGCCTAAGCCGGTGCCCTATCGCGAAATCTTCGTGTACGCACCGCGAGTAGAAGGTATTCACCTGCGCTTCGGTCCGGTTGCGCGTGGTGGTTTGCGCTGGTCGGATCGTCGTGAAGATTTCCGCACCGAAGTGCTGGGCCTCGTCAAAGCGCAGATGGTGAAGAACACCGTGATCGTGCCGGTGGGTTCGAAAGGCGGCTTCTTCGTCAAGCATCCGCCGGTCGGCGGCGATCGCGATGCGCAACTGGCGGAAGGCATCGCTTGCTACCGTCTGTTCATCAGCGGCCTGCTCGATATCACCGACAATCTCGTCGAAGGCAAGGTGGTGCCGCCGCACGATGTCGTGCGTCATGACGACGACGATCCGTACCTGGTCGTTGCTGCCGACAAGGGCACCGCGACGTTCTCCGATATCGCCAACGCCATTTCGGTCGAACATGGTTTCTGGCTGGGCGACGCGTTTGCCTCCGGTGGTTCGAATGGTTACGACCACAAGGGCATGGCCATCACCGCCAAGGGTGCGTGGGAATCGGTAAAGCGTCACTTCCGTGCGCTGGGACGCGACACGCAGACCGAAGATTTCACCTGCGTGGGTATTGGCGATATGTCCGGCGACGTGTTCGGCAACGGCATGCTGTTGTCGCGCCACATTCGCTTGCTTGCCGCGTTCGACCATCGCCACATCTTCCTCGATCCGAATCCGGATACGGAGCGTTCTTTCATCGAGCGCGAACGCATGTTCAAGCTGCCGCGTTCCAGCTGGGATGACTACGACAAGTCGCTCATTTCCACGGGTGGCGGCGTGTGGCCGCGCAGCGTGAAGTCGATTCCGATTTCCCCGGAAGTGCGCACGGTGCTTGGCTTGAAGTCGGACGTGCAGCATCTCTCGCCGACGGATCTGCTCAACGCGATCCTCAAGGCACCCATCGATCTGTTGTGGAACGGCGGTATCGGCACCTACGTGAAGGCCGCTAGCGAAACACACGCGGATGTGGGCGATCGCGCCAACAACGCGTTGCGCATCAACGGTGCGGAACTGCGCTGCAAGGTCGTGGGCGAGGGTGGCAATCTCGGCTTCACGCAGAAGGGTCGTATCGAAGCGGCGCAGCATGGCGTGCTACTCAATACCGACTTCATCGATAACTCCGCGGGCGTGGACACCTCCGACCACGAAGTGAACATCAAGATACTGCTCGACGACGCCGTACAGCGCGGTGAGATTTCGGTCGACGGACGCAATCAGCAACTTGCGTCGATGACTGATGAAGTCGGTCAGCTGGTGCTGTGGGACAACTATCGCCAGAATCAGGCGATCACGCTGATGGAACATCAGTCGGCGCACCGCATCGGCTCGATGGCGCACTTCATCCGCACACTGGAAGGCGAAGGCCTGCTCGATCGCGTGGTGGAAAATCTGCCCAGCGAAACCGAACTTGCCGATCGCAAGAAGAGCGGCCTGGGCCTGACGCGTCCGGAACTGTCGGTGTTGCTGTCGTACGACAAGATCCGTCTGTATCAGCAATTGCTCGATTCGGATGTGCCGGAAGATCCGTACCTGTCTAAGGAACTGGTACGCTACTTCCCTGCACCGTTGCACGACAAGTACGCCGCGCATATGCAGCGTCACCGCCTGAAGCGCGAAATTATCGCCACGGCTGTTACCAACTCCACCATCAATCGCATGGGCGCCACCTTCATGATGCGCATGCAGGAAGATACGGGGCACGGTCCGGCCGCTATCGCCAAGGCGTACACCGCTGCGCGCGAAATCCTTGGTGCACGCGATCTCTGGGCGCAAATTGAAGCGCAAGACAGCAAGGTCGCGGAAGGCACGCAGGTGGACGCGATCCTGCAGATCTGGTCGCTGCTGCGTCATATCACGCGCTGGCTGCTGAGCCGCCCAGGCGGCACCCTGGAAATCGCTGCCAACGTGGAGCGTTATCAGTCTGCCGTGGCCGAACTCGCTGCCACGTTGCCCGAAACACTAACGCCGGCCGGCAAAGCCGACTTCGGCACCAGTCAGGAAAAGTGGGAAGGCCTTGGCCTGCCTGCGGACCTCGCGTTGCCGCTGGCCAAACTGCCGGAGCTGCGCGCCATGCTCGATATGGTCGAAGTGGCTCAGCAAACCGGCGAGCCCATCGCCAAGGTCGCCAACGTGTTCTACGAACTCGGTCACGCGCTGGACTTGGAATGGTTGCGCGGTCAGATCGAAGCACTGCCGGTCGATGGTCACTGGCATGCGCAGGCGCGCGGTTCGCTGCTGGACGAACTCAACCATCAGCATCGTGCGCTCGCCACGCAGGTGCTTGCGTTGACCGGCAAGAGTGCGGGTAAATCGCCGGTGCAGGCATGGCTCGATCGTGATGATCCCACGCTCAAGTACACCCGCACGATGCTGGCTGAAATCCTGACCCAGAACGCCGACTATCCGATTGCCTCGGTAGCGGTACGTCGTCTGGCACAGCTGGCGCAGGTGCCCGTGGCCTGACGCGAGCGGTGGTTTAAGCAGTAACCTCAGAGGGGCAAGTCCATCATGGTCTTGCCCCTCGTCGTGTCGTAAGCTCAAAGACACGACACTCACCGAAGACGGATCTTATGCGCCTTGCTTTCGTCGCCAGCGAGACCAACGTTGCCCAACAGGCACGTCGCAAGCTTGTCGAACTCTATGGCGACGTACCTGCGACAGACGCCGAAGTGATCGTCGCGCTGGGTGGCGACGGCTTCATGCTGCGCACATTGCACGCTCATCGAGCCATTCCTGTGCCTGTCTATGGCATGAAGCTCGGCCGCGTCGGCTTCTTGATGAACAAATACCGGCTCGACGAACTGGCCGAGCGCATCGAGCGCTCGCACACAGCGCAGTTGTTCCCGCTCGAAATGATTACCACGGATGCGGATGGTCAGACAAACCGCGCACTGGCCTTCAACGAAGTGTCGTTGCTGCGACAAACCAATCAGGCGGCGCACGTTGAGGTGAAGCTCAACGACATCGTGAAACTCACGACGCTGATTTGCGATGGCATCCTCGTTTCCACGCCAGCGGGCTCCACGGCGTATAACCTTTCCGCACATGGCCCGATTCTGCCGCTGGACGCCAATGTGCTTGCGCTGACACCGATCAGCCCCTTCCGCCCGCGTCGCTGGCGCGGTGCGATTCTGCCGCATCGCACGTTGGTCAGTCTACGCGTGCTCGATCCTGGCAAACGACCGGTCAGCGCAACCGCCGACTTCCTCGAAGTACGCAATGTACGCAATGTCGAAATCCGCCAGGCACGGGAAGATGGCGTGCGATTGCTGTTCGATCCGGAGCACAATCTCGAACAGCGTATCCTGGACGAGCAGTTCGCCGCCGACTGAGTGCGGCGCGGCGTCCTCAACTTTTTGCTAGATTGAACACGGCAACCTGCATCTTTCCCCATGACTCGCGAAGGCAAAACAGTCCACGATCCCAAAGCTGCGACCGACAATCGGCTCGTGGTTGCGATTTCGTCGCGTGCGCTGTTCGACCTCGGCGATAGTCATGACTTGTTCGAGCGCAACGGACTGGATGCCTATCGCGCATTTCAGATCGAGCATGAGAACGAGATTCTGAAGCCTGGCGTGGCGTTTCCGCTGGTGCAGAAGCTGCTCGGTTTGAACAGGCTCGCCGGCGATGTGCCACCCGTCGAGGTGATTTTGCTGTCGCGTAATTCGGGTGATACGGGATTGCGCATCTTCAATGCCATCCAGCATTACGGGTTGGAAATCAGCCGTGCGGCGTTCACTAGCGGTGCGCCGACGTCCGACTACATTGCACCGTTCAAGGCGGATCTGTTTCTGTCTGCCAACGCGGAAGATGTGGGGCGTGCGTTGAAGGCGGGTGTCGCAGCGGCCACCATCCTGCCTTCGACGGCTCCGCCGCGTGCGAGCGAACAGCTGCGTATCGCATTCGACGGCGATGCCGTCATCTTTGGCGATGAGGGCGAACGCGTATCGCGTGAAGAAGGTCTTGAGGCATTCCATCGAAGCGAGACGGAGTTGGCCGATGAGCCACTTTCCGTGGGACCGTTCCGCGGTTTTCTGACGGCCGTGCATCGTTTGCAGGCGGCTTTTCCCGCGGAAAATTCACCGATTCGCACCGCGCTTGTCACCGCGCGTTCCGCACCCGCGCACAAACGCGTGATTCTCACGCTGCGTCGTTGGGGTGTGCGTATCGACGAGGCGCTTTTTCTCGGCGGACGCGACAAAGGCCCGTTTCTCGACGCCTTCGGCGCAGATATATTTTTCGATGACTCTCCTGCCAACGTCGAGTCCGCGCGTAGGCATGTTGCGACAGGACATGTGCCGCACGGCGTCAGCAACGGCTGAAGCTCACCCTATAGCCTTTGACTCTCGTGAATCAGGGAACCCCATGCCCTTCATTGGCGACCCAAATCGCATACCAGTCCTGGGCATCGAGCTCGACGTCCAGCGCGGCGACGGCGTCGCGTAAACCGTCTATTCGGCCGGTTCCCGTGATGGGATGCGGCCGGGAAGGGTGGCGGAGTATCCAGGCGAAGGCGAGCGTGGTGAGGCTCACATTATGTCGCGCGGCGATGGCGGACATCTCACTGCGCACGCGATCGGCCTGTTCATCCGCTTCGTTGAAGAGACGGCCGCCTGCCAGCGGCGACCAGATCATCGGGCGCAAACCAAATTGCTGTTGCTGATCCAGCGTCCCGTCGTCCAATGCGCTCATTTGCAATGGCGAAAGCTCGATTTGATTGGTCATCAGCGGATGATGCTGATGCAATAAAGCGAACTGATGCGTGTTGTGATTGGACACACCCCAATGCGCGACCTTTCCTTCGCGTGTCAGGGTTTTGAACGTGTCGGCCAGCTCAGCGGCATCCATCAGATAGTCGGGGCGATGAATCAGCACCAGATCCAGGCGATCGGTGTGCAAGTTGCGAAGCGATTGCTCGACTTGAGCGCGAACGTACACTGCGCTTGTGTCGTAGTGGTTCACGCGATAGTCGCGCTCGGTGGTACGCAAACGAATACCGCACTTTGTGACAAGTTGCATGCGCTGGCGCAAGTTTGGCGATGCTTTCAGTGCGTCGCCGAATAGCGATTCCGCACGATAGCTGCCATAGATATCCGCGTGATCGAACGATGTAATGCCGAGTTCCAGTGCCTGTTCGATCCAGCGCACACGATCGGCAACGCTTAGATTCCAGTCCGCGATGCGCCACAGGCCTGCGACGATGGGGGAGAGCTCGAAGCGGTGGGCAGACTTTTCTGGAGGCATAAGATATCGCGTGGTGGCTTTAGCGTGAGTCGGACGGCTTCTTCGAATCGCTCAGTTGATCGGCCGACCAGCCACCACCCAGATCGCCGATCAACGACACGGTGTCGAGCAAGCGTTGTTGTTGCACGCTGAGCGCCGTTTCCTGCGCACTCAGTTTGGTGGTTTCGGCCGTGGCAGCAGTGGTGTAGTCGACCGTGCCCGCCTGATATTCGTTGACGGCGATGCGTGCGCCTTCCGTGGCGTTTTGCACGACCTGATCCTGGACCTGCGCTTGCTGCGCAAGAATGGTTATACCGGAAAGATCGTCTTCGACATTCTGGAACGCACCGAGCACGGTCTGTCGGTAACTGGCGACAGATGCCTCGTAAGTGGCTTTCGCTGCAGCGACTTCACCGTGGCGTTGACCAAAGTCGAAGACGGTTTCATCCACATCGGCGCCCAACGACCATACGTGATTGGCAGCGTGCAGCAGACCGGCCAACGGTGACTGCGAGAAACCATCCGCCGCATTCAAGGTGAAGTTGGGATAGTACGCGGCTACTGCAACGCCGACTGCCGCGTTCTGTGCGGCCATCTGGCGTTCGGCGACAGCAATATCCGGGCGACGCTGCAACAACGTCGACGGCATGCCGACGGGAATGCTCGGCAGCACAGGCAGCGCCGTACTGTGCGGAATATCGAGATCTTCCGGATTCTTGCCGACCAGCACGGCAATTGCGTGGACGTCTTGCGCGCGCGACACGCCAAGTGCGATCAGGCTCGACTGGGCGCTTTCCAGCTGTGTACGTGCCGAAATCACATCGGACGGCGGCGTGGTGCCGGCATTACCTTGGTTTTCGACGACGCGCAGAAATTCTTTGTACTCATCGACGGTCTTTTGCAGCAGATCGATGTTGGTATCGACCACGCGCAGTTCGATCACGGCCGTGGCCAGGGCCGTTTGTTCAGAGAGCGTGGCATTGGCAAGAGTGGCTTCACTTGCCTGCGCGGTCGCCTTGTTCTCCTCGACCTGGCGGCGCACTTTGCCCCAAATGTCAGGCGCCCAGCTGATGTTGCCTTCCAGCGAGCCAGACGTGCTTATCGGTTTGAAAGCGGTGCTGCTGCCCGTGCTCAAGTCACTCTTTGCGGTCCGCTGTTTGGTTGCCGAGCCGGTAATGCCAATAGTGGGAAACAAACTGGCGCGCGCCACCTGCACTTCGGCGACGGCTTCCTGATAGTTGTAGTAGGCCTCACGTACATTCTGGTTGGACACAGACACCATCGGTTCCAGCTGATTGAGCAGCGGGTCGTTGAAGTCGGTCCACCAGTCGCCTTTTGGCGCTTCGGCTTCCGGCGTGGCTTGCGTCCACCCAGGCAGCGGCTTGTACTGCGGCGCCACAGGCACGTCAGGGCGATGATAATTCGGGCCGACCATGCAGCCGCCAAGCAATACAGCGAGCGAAGCAGCTAGAGCTGTGCGGGTCATCTTCATGTTCATGCGCTTGCGTCCGATCTGTTCCACGGCAATGTGGCCGACCAGCCGGCGAGTCGTGCACGCAGACGGTCGAGGTAGAGGTAAATCACCGGCGTGGTGTACAGGGTGAATATCTGGCTGAGAATCAAACCGCCCATTACGGTGATACCAAGGGGCTGGCGCAACGAGGCGCCCTGGCCGATACCTACCGCCAGCGGCACCGCGCCGAGCACCGCAGCAGCTGTCGTCATCATGATCGGGCGAAGACGAACCACCGCCGCATCGTGAATCGCTTTCTGCGGTTCGTAACCTTCGTCGCGCTGCAGGTGGATGGCGACGTCGATCATCATGATCGCGTTCTTCTTGACGATGCCGATCAGCAGGATGATGCCGATCATCGCGATCACCGAGAACGGTGTGCCGAAGATCAGTAGCGCCAGAGTGGCGCCGATGCCCGCCGATGGCAGGGTCGACAGGATGGTGATCGGGTGGACGGTGTTCTCGTAGAGCATGCCGAGCACGATATAGACGGCCGCCAGTGCCGCGAGGATCA
>NZ_DATHMR010000170.1:0-13326 GCF_035486915.1 Dyella sp.
GACCACCGCAGCCTTCGACGCGGCCTATGCGCCGTTTGTCGAACAGCACAATGGCTTGGTGGTGTTTGCGGCAGGCAACGACTCGCAAGCCAATCCGAGCACTATCGCCGCGTTGCCATCCGTCACGACGGATAGCGCGCTTCAGCAGGGCTGGCTGGTAGCCGTTGCGCTCAACAGCAACAGCCCCACGCAGCTCGATAGCTATTCGAACAAATGCGGCATTGCCATGAACTATTGCCTGGCGGCACCGGGCGATGTCGTGGTGCTGGATAAGGACACACTCGCCTCTACCACCAACCCCACTTATTACCTGGTGGAAGGCACGTCGTTTGCCGCCCCGCAGGTATCGGGCGCGGCTGCGCTCGTGTGGCAGGCGTATCCGTATTTCTCGAACTACCTGGTCGCGCAAACACTGTTGGGCACCGCGACCCCGCTGGGCGGTTCGCAACCGAATCCGACGTTTGGCTACGGTGTGCTCAATGTGGGCGCGGCGGTGAATGGTCCAGAGCAATTCAACTGGGGCACGGTCGAGGTCGGTTTTACCGGTACGTCGAGCTGGAACAATCCAATCTCCGGCACGGGTGGCCTCACGCTTGACGGCCCAGGCACGCTCAATCTCACGCAGCCATCGACTTATACGGGACTGACCACGGTAACGGGCGGCACACTCAACGCGGTATCGCTGGGCTCCGGCGGCGCAGTGATTGGCGCAAACGGAATACTGGCGGTACAAGGCAATGCGACGACGCCTGCGTCGATCGGCGGAAGCGTCACCAACAACGGTGGCGGGATGGCCGTCGGCAACACCAATCTGGCGCTCAACGGCAATTACACGCAGACCGGGGGCAAGTTCGACGTATCGCTAGGTTCCGTGCTGCAGGTATCGGGCAAGGCCACGATCAACGGAACGAATCCGGCCGTCTACGTCTATAGCACCGATACAAGCTTTACCTACACAAAAGGTACAACCCAGGTCACTCCAATTCTGACGGCGGCGCAGGGGTTGACTGGCACGTTTACGGGCGGTGTATCCGGAGCATCGTCGCTGGCGTTGCAGGCGTCGCTTTCCTATGACCCCAACGACGTCTATTTGAATATCCAGGCCGTCAGTTTGGTGCAGTTTCAAGCCATGTCGAATTCGGTGGGAACCTTTGCAGCAGCAGAACGCGTGCAGAACGCTTTCAATTCCATCAATAGCCTGGTGCAGGGATCCACGACGCCTTCGGCGCAACCGTTGCCAAGCAGCTTCGTGAATGAAGCGGGTCAGATTCAGCACATCTCCAGCGTTCCCGAAATGCAACAGTCGCTGGATAGCCTGTCCGGCCAGATGTACGCAGCAAGCGCTGCGATGACGTTTGAAGCGATCGATGCCGATACGCGCGCTTTGTCCGATCGCTTCGATGCCCTGCTGGATGCACCTCAACAGTTCGACATGAACAAGTTCCACGCCTGGTCGCAGAACATCGGCTATCAGGGAAACATGTCGCGCACGGGCTTCGACAGCATGGGCGTTGACCTCAACGGAATGATGGTCGGCGGCGATCGCGGTTTTGGCAACGGCGGCGTGATGGGTTACGCGCTCAGTCAAAGCCAGGGTTTGGGCAGCCTCGCGCAGGAAGCGGACCAAGGTTTCAGCCACTCGATGGAAGGCATGCTCTACGGCGGCTTCATCCAGAACAACTGGTACGTCATGGGACGCGTCGGTGCGGGTACCGATTGGCAGGATACGCGCCGCGAACTGCAACTGGGCGGCGAATTTGCCGGTGTATCCAGTTTCAGCAACGGCCGCTACGACGTGGCGTACAGCGAAAGCGGGTATCGATTCAACGCAGGCAACTGGAAGTTCACGCCGTACGTCAATGCCGAGTACGCGTATGTCGAACGCGATGGTTTCAACGAGCTTGGCGGCGGTGGTTTCGGTCTTTCATCCAGTCAGCAAAACATCGAGCGCTGGCAAGCCGGTGTGGGCATGCGTGGTTCACGCCAGTGGAATTTGTCTAACGGTAGCAGCCTCACTCTGCAGACGCGGTTGCTGTGGGAAGACGCACTTTCCATGCGTGGCGTGTTGCCGAACGCGAGCTTCGAAGCGCTGCAACAGTGGTCGCCGGTGGAAGGTATCGGTCTTTCGCGCTATGGCGGCATCGCCGGACTTTCTCTCGACTGGCGTTTCTCCAAGCGTTCAAACCTCTCACTTGGCGTCGACGAATACGATGCACAGCACGAGCACTCCACGATGAGCACGCTGAACTACAGCCTGAATTTCTAAGCACTCAGGCAAGAAAGAAAAAGCCCGCCATTTGGCGGGCTTTTTTATTTGCGAAGAAATGCGTTATCACGCTTTGCCGTGGAATAATTCGCGGCCGATCAGCATGCGACGAATTTCATTGGTGCCGGCGCCGATTTCATACAACTTGGCATCGCGCAGCAGGCGTCCTGCCGGAAATTCGTTGATATAGCCGTTCCCACCCAAGGTTTGAATCGCCTCCAGCGCCACCTTCACTGCGTTCTCCGACGCATTGAGCAGGCACGCGGCCGGATCGATGCGCGATTTCACGCCCGCGTCGAATCCGCGCGCCACCATGTAGGCAAAACCGCGGGAACTTTGCAGCGCCGTATACATATCGGCGATCTTTGCCTGCATCACGCCGAACGTGCCAATTGGCGCATTGAACTGCTTGCGCTCACGCACGTAGGGGAGCGCCAGATCCAGCGATGCCTGCATGAGACCGATCGGGCCGCCTGAAAGCACCAGGCGCTCCGTATCCAGGCCGCTCATCAGCACGCGCACGCCTTCGTTCACTTCGCCCACAATGTTTTCAGCAGGAATTTCGCAATCCTCGAAAACCAGTTCACAGGTGTTGGAGCCACGCATGCCAAGTTTGTCGAGTTTCTGCGCGGTGCTGAAACCCTTCATGCCTTTTTCGATGATGAATGCCGTCATGCAACGACTGCCGGCGACGCGCGGTGCGGTGCGCATGTAAACCAGCAGCACATCTGCGTCGGGGCCGTTGGTGATCCACATCTTCGAGCCGTTGGCGACCCATATGTCGCCGCGTTGCTCGGCTTTGCATGTCATCGAGCCTACAACGTCGGAGCCGGCGCCCGGTTCGCTCATGGCGAGTGCACCTACGTATTCGCCCGAGCACAGCTTTGGAATGTATTTGCGGCGCTGGGCTTCGTTGCCGTTGTGGAAAATATTCTGGACGCACAGATTGGAGTGCGCGCCGTACGATAGACCGACCGAGCCGGACGCGCGCGAGATCTCTTCCATCGCCACCATGTGCGCGAGGAAACCCATGCCGCTGCCGCCGTATTCTTCCGGGATGGTGATGCCCAGCAGGCCCATGTCACCCATCTTGCGCCACAGATCGTGCGGGAATTGATTCTCGCGATCGATGTGATCGGCACGCGGCGCGATCTCCTTTTCCGCAAACGCATGCACGCTCTCGCGCAGCAGATCGATCTCTTCACCGAGTGGAAACGGGCGCATTGCAAACTCCTGGGGAGGGGATTCAAGCCCGTCGATTGTAGCGCAGGGCCGCTTTCAGACGCTGACACGTCGCGTCATGCCCCTGCCGCCCTTGGCGGCGGGGCGGCGATGCCTTGCCCCGCCGCCAGCCCATTCCGGGGAATGGGCTGGAAGGCATTACTGCACTTTGGCCACGTCGCCTTTCATGATCACGCCAGACATCAGAAAGCCCACATGGCATTCGTAATTCTGGCCATCGCGGTATTCGTTGCCGTAGTTGCTGACAATGTTCACGACAGCGTTGGCACCGGCTCGCTTGGCTTCATCCTGCAAGCCGATCAATGCCGACTGCAGCGCCCAATCGCACGTTGGCTGGTCTTTCTTGCCGAAGGCATTCGTCTTGCGGTTGATCTCGACATCCCGCAGCACGACGGTGACTTGACCGTTCGGCTGATTGCCGGCGAGATAGAACTTTACCGTGCCATCGAGCTTGCCGCTTTGCGTCGCCGCCGCGATGGCGTTCGCAAACGGGTAGTGTTCGATTTTGTCTCCGGCAAGCGCGAGGCCGGGAGCAACGGATAGCAGCAACATCAGGCTCAGCGTTTTCGCTTTCATGCAGATCGATCTCCTCAGATGTGTTTGGTCAAACGCACTCAACACAAACCGCCATTGACTGCCAGCACCTGGCGTGTGATGTAACCGGCTTCCGGACTCAACAGAAATTGCACAGCGGCGGCCACTTCGTCAGCGGTGCCTGCACGCTGCATGGGAATCACTTTCAAGATTTCTTCCAGCGGCACGTCTTCATTGATCATGTCGGTATCGATCAGACCCGGTGCGACGCAATTGACGGTGATCTTACGCTTGGCCAATTCCACCGCAAGCGCTTTCGCGGCACCCATCACGCCGGCCTTGGAGGCGCTGTAATTCACCTGGCCGCGATTGCCGATCAAGCCTGAAACTGAGGTGATGCACACGATGCGTCCCGCGCTTCGGCGTCGGATCATCGGCATTACCAGCGGATGAAGCACGTTGTAGAAACCATCGAGGTTGGTGCGCAGCACCTGATCCCAATCCTCGTCGCTCAACGCGGGAAAAGCGCCGTCGCGCGTGAGGCCTGCATTGCAGACTACGCCGTAATAGGCGCCGTTGGCTTCAACGTCCGCTTCAAGTGCAGCGACACATGCAGCGCGATCGGAAATGTCGAATTGAAGAATGCGTGCCTGGCGACCCAATTGCTCAATCGACGCGCGTACCTGTTCGGCTTCATCGCGACGACTACGGCAATGCAGAACCAGATCGTAGCCGGCCTGCGCCAGCCGCATGGCAATCGCCCGGCCAATGCCGCGGCTGGAACCGGTGACGAGAACCGTCTCAGACATGCGTTGCCTCTCCAGCGATCTGTTCGAAAAACGCGTCGGCATCGCGCGGACGGTAAACCGTCAGGCGCGCTTCGGCATGGATGCCAGGTGCATCGATGCGACAGGTGAAAACCCCCATGCCGTGTTCGTCGTGAAAAGAGCGCTCGGCTTCCACGAGCAAACGGCTACCGGTCGGAAACGCTTCCACGTTGCAAGCATACTGACGCGTGCCGAGCAGAAAGCCCAGCTGCACGGGTTCGTGTACTTCGCGTGCATGACAGCCCGCCCACGCGGCAATGCTCTGCGCCATCAGCTCCACGCCGACCCAGGCGGGAAGACTGCCATCGGCATCGACAAACAACCCATCCGGTTGCACGGTCTTTACGCACACAATCCGTTCGCCTTCGACGTGCTCGATGCTGTCGAGCAGAATCATGTCGCCCGCGTGGGGCACCACGTCGACGAGTGGCCAGGTCGTCATGCCGGATCTCCAAAGATGAGGCATGCGTTATTGCCGCCGAATGCGAACGAGTTGCTCATCAGGAAGCGGCGCCCCTCCACCGGCAGGTGATCGCCGATGTGTGTGAAATTCAACATCGGCAACGCGGGATCGGCTTCGCCGTCCCACACATGCGGCGGCAGACGCCGTTCGGCGTGGCCGTCCGTCAAGCTCAACCAGCAGAACGCGGCTTCCAGTGCACCGGCGGCAGCGAGCGTGTGGCCGGTCAGCGATTTCGTGGAAGAGCAGGGCACGCTATGGGCAAACGTCGATGCGACGGCGAGGCTTTCCATGCTGTCGTTGTGCTCGGTGGCAGTGCCGTGCAGGTTGATGTAATCGATCTGCGCGGCGTCGAGTTTCGCATTGCGCAGCGCATCCAGCATCGCCTTTCTCGCGCCGGTTCCCTGCGGATCGGGTGACGACATGTGATAAGCATCGGAACTCGCGCCACCACCAAGCAATTGCACCGCGGCTTGCTCGCGCGTCATCAAAAAGACGACGGCCGCTTCGCCGATATTGATGCCGCGGCGATGTATGGAAAAAGGATCGCAACGCTGCAAATCCACCGCTTCCAGCGCATGAAAACCGTTGATGGCCAGACGGCACAGCGTATCCACGCCACCGCACACCACAGCATCGCAAAGGCCAAGACGCAGCAAGCGCTGTGCACTCAGCAATGCACGCGCACCGGATGTGCACGCCGTAGAAATGCTGTAGCAGGGGCCGGCGAGTTGCAGCCATTCGGCGAGAAATTCGGCGGGAGCACCGAGTTCCTGATGGGCATAACGATAATCGGCAGGCCACTGACCATCGCGGCGATAGGCACCGATGCCTTGCGTCGCTTCTTCAATGCCGGTTGTACTTGTGCCAAGTACGACGCCGATACGGCCATGACCATAACGCGAGATGGCTGCGCGGATATCCGATTCGATTTCCTGCGCGGCCGCGAGCAACAGCTGATTGTTTCGATTGGTGCGGCGATCTGCGAGTTCAGCAGGGATAGGTGGCAACGATATGCGTACGCCGCCCAAGGGTGGTGTGTGAGTGGGAACCCATCCAGCCTGCGCCCGAATGCCCGTGTCATTGCCCGCGAACAACGCTTCGGCCACCGCGGACTTTCCCGCGCCGAGATTGCAGATCACGCCCAGAGCGTTGAGATAGGTGTTCATATGGAGAGCGTCGATGGCAAAGCTCCCGCCAGGGCGTTTTGAGCTTGCGTGATATAGAAATTCCCCTCACCGTCATTCCGGCGCAGGCCGGAATCCAGTGACTGTATCGCTGCATTGATGCCGTATCGCTGGGTTGCTCGCCTAGCCCGCAGCCGAGCCCGCTGGCAATCGTCGCATTCACCACTGACGACACTGGATGATTCGCTTCGCTCACCCCTTCGGGGCCGTCCTTCGGGCGTTCTGCGCGCTTCGCGCTTGTCCGGCCTGCGCTGGAATGACGGTGAGGTGAGGATGCGTATAAGGAAATAGGGAGGCATCATGTCGTCGGCTTCCTCACCGCTGCATTCACCAGCGTTTCCTCACGCTGACCGGGTGGCGGCGGTGAACGCAAACCCCATCTTTCCATCAACCCGAAATCTTTCGAACGACTCCACCACAGATACGGGAAGGACACATTTTCAGGGCCGAACACAAAACCCTGCCGACGCAACATCTCCAGATATTCATCGGCAGTCTTCTGCACGTCCATCGGATGCCGGAAAAACCAGCGAATTACCCAAGTATCGATATAGGCCTTGGTGGATTCGGCAAAAAGCAGCAAGCCGCCGGGTTTGAGCACGCGCCAGAATTCGGCCAGTGCGCGATCCTGTTCCACCAGATGGTGAAAGGTCTGATGGCAGAACACGATATCCACGCTCGCGTCGGGCAGCGGAATTTGCGCGCAGTCGGCAGTGAACAGTTCGACGTTGACACCTTCTCGCGCCGCCTCGGCGCGTGAGAGATCGATGCTGTGCGGGTCGGCATCTAGCCCAAGGGTGCGTATCGGCTGAAACGCATCGCGCAACAGGCGGAACGATTTGCCCTGACCACACCCGACATCCAGCAAGCTGCCGCCTTGCGGCAGCGGTTCGCCGATCAAACGCTTCAGATCGTTAATCGCCACGCGCAACACATGATGTTGCCATGTGTGACTGCGCAGGAAGTGGAACCCGAGACGGGTTTCCTCGACATAAGTAGGGCTTGCGTAATTCATGTCGCAACCGGGGAAGAAGGTTTATGCGAAACATCGCGCAGTCGACGTTCGACTGCATCCGTAAATACCGTTGGCGACACCAACTGCATCTCGCCGCTATCGAGCTTCACCGCAACCTGCGACGTGCTTGCGCGCGTGAGGCGCTGGCCGGTGGCAGCATCCTGAATCAGGTAATGAATCAACAGACGGTTCTGCCATTCGACGAGATCGGCACGCGCTGTCAAACGCTGTCCGAAGCGCGCAGCCTGCACATAACGCAATTGCACATCGATCACCGGCCACGCATAACCGGACTCTTTCATCTGCGTGTAGTTGTGGCCGATATCGTCCAGCAGTGCGCAGCGCGCGACTTCCAGATACTTCACGTAATGGCCATGCCACACCACGTCCATGGAGTCGACGTCGTAGAACGGCACCAGAATGTCCACCGCGGTATGCAGTACACCACTACGGCGCATCGTTGGCTCCCGGTTCGGCTGATTGCCAGTACGCATAGAAATTGAACCACTGGCGTGGTGCCATCAAGCACTGCTGCGCCAAGTGGTCGGCATAGCCTTGCACCCATGTCTGGATTGTCGCGTCTCGCTTGCCACGTTCCCACTGCGCGTTATCAAGGAACGGATCGAGAATAATGCGGTAACGACCATCCACTTTCAGACAGCACAGCAGGTTCACCGGACAGCGCAGCAGGCCGGCCATCAGCCACGGTCCTTGCGGAAAAGCGGCCGGATGCCCAAGGAAATTCACCACGATACGGCGGCCATCGTGCAGCGGTACGCGGTCTCCCGCAATCGCCAGCCATTCGCCGCGATCGATGCGTTGCGACAGATCCATCATCATCGCGGTATCCAGTTCGCTGACCTGGATCAAGCGCATACTTTTATCGCCCGCTTCGCCGAGCAGACGATTGAACTGCGCAACATGCCGGTTATGCACCAGCACGTTGAGCGGCACCTGCTCACCCAGTTCGGCCATCGCGCGACATACATCCGGATTCCCCAGATGCGTGACCACCAGAATCTCCCCGCGACCCCCTAAATGACTGCGTATCAGACGACTGCGCACGCCCGAAGGATCCACCAGCTGCACCTGTTCGAAACGCAAGTATCCGCGCCACACATCCAAGCGATCGAGCAGATTGTCCGCAAAGGCGATGAATTGGTGATACACGCTGCCAAGCGACGGGCTTAGCGATGCACGTCCGCTCCAGTCGGCCAGATACGTCTGGTATTGCCGGATATTTCGGCGCGCGGTTCGCGCAGACACAAAGAAGTACAGCACGATCAGGTAAAGCACCGGCGTGAGGATGCGGCGCCCCAGCACGCGCACACCGAACGCCGTCAGTCTCATCAGCAAAAGGCTGCCACGCTCTTTATGCGTTGACCAATGACGTTCATGCACGACGTGCTCGTTCATGTTTCGGCGCTCCATGCCAACCGACCCGAGGAATAAGCCTTATCGCCATCGCGATAAGCGAAATGCAATTTGTGTCGTGCGACGTCGTGACGAAGCGTGAGATCGGCGCGATCGCCCGGGCGCATCAGTTGCTGGAACTTCAGCGCTTCCATGGCGTGGCAACGCAATGGGGTCCCCATCCGCGTTGAAGCAAGCGACAGCGCCCAGGAAATCTGCACGGCACCTGGCAAAACCGGTGCTTGCGGAAAGTGGCCGGGGAAATAAACGAGATCGATCGGCACGCGCAGCGACAACGTCCATACACCGTCCTCTTCGCGTTCTTGCGTTGGCTCAACATCTCGTGGAAGAGGGGATTGCAACAGCGCGTCCATCTGCGCCGCCGAAATCAGTCTTGGCATATCGTCGAACAGACGAAATGTCAGCGGCTCTCCCTGATATCCGGCGGTCTGCAGGTGTGTCTGCAACGCATTCACCACACCTTGCCGCCCATGACGGCACAGCGCATCGACGCCGCTGCGGTTGAAGGCGATCAGCGCACCGGGCGTAGAAGCGCTGGCATAGCCGCACTGCGCATCGTCCACCCATGCGTGGGTGCGCAAATACCTGGCGATGTTCGGCAAATCCATCATCACGCCATGGCCCTCAAACGCTTGCGCAGCAGCCATTCGCCAGCGAACAGCGTGCCCATGATGAAGTACACCAGCAGGCCGTTGTAAAGCGTCCACCAGGCAAGTGGCGCCCACAATGTCAGCACGGCCGATACGACGCCGTTAAAGACGAAAAAAACCACCCACACCCAAGTGACCTTGCGGGTGTAGGGAATGGCGGCATCCGGAAGATCGGGCTCGCGCACACGTGCGATGCGCTCGATCAGGGGCGGTCCGTAAACGAGGCTAAGACCGAACGCACACAGCAACAATGCACTGATCAACGTGGGATACCAGCGTTCCAGCGCATCGTTGCCGCTGAAGGCGAGCAACGCGCAATACATCAGCGCCGCGCCGAGCATGAGTTTTCCGCCGGGTTGTTTCAGCAATGCGGGTGCGCGAATCAGCCAGATCGCACCCAGCACCAGCGCGAACATCGGCGGCGGCACGCGATTCATGCCGAAATACACCACGAAGGGGTAGAGCACCCCTACCAGCGGCAACAGGATGGATGTCAGTTTTTGCATGCGTCCTGCTGTGCCTGCACGAAGGCAGCGAGACTGGCGACGTTGGTGAAGTGCTGGCGCGCGTCTTTCGAATCGGATGCGATGCGAATGTCGTAGCGTTTCTGCAACGCCAGCGCCAATTCCAGCGCATCCACCGAATCGAGACCGAGGCCTTCGCCAAACAGCGGCTGATCGGGCGGAATGTCGTTGACCGTGACATCCTCCAGATTGAGCGTGTCGATAATCAGTTGGGCGATTTCCTGCTGCAAGGCATTCACGATGACGAAAGCTCCTTGAGGAAAAGACAGTGAAGGTGTTCGTTGAGTCGGCGTGATGCAATCGGCAACGATGCACCCGATGTGAAGGATTCCGGCGCAATATCCTGACCCACGCGTAGCGTGACCTGTATGCGCCGTTCCGGAATGCGATACCACGGTTCGGCTTTCGTGAGCGTGGTCGGCTCGACCGTGATGAAGACGGGCGTGACGATGCGCGCGCCGCGCAATGCGATGGCGGCAGCGCCACGATGAAACACCGGCGGCTTGTTGGGTTTGGTACGCGTGCCTTCGGGGAACACAATCAGCGCTTCACCCGCGCGTAACGCATCAGCTGCGTGTTCCAGCATATCGGGACTGCCGTTGTTGCTGATGTACTGCGCGCGGATCACCGGGCCGCGTGTGAACGGATTGCGCCACATGCTTTCTTTCACCACGCAATTGGTGTCGCGAATGTGTGCGATGAGAAACACCACATCGATCAGCGACGGATGATTGGCAATGATCATCTGACCGGGGCGGCCAAGACGTTCGGTGCCCACAAAGTCGTACTTCAATACGCCACTGCGATACATGAACTGCACATGCAGCCAGAACGCCTTGCTGATGGCATTGCGCGCACGCCGCCGCCGCGTTACGGCGTCGCCGGGAAGCAGGCCGAGTAACGGCAGCACGATCACGCGCAAGACGAGACCGCCCAATCCGAACAGCACAAAGCTCGCGCCGGTGGCGAGGAGCCGCCAGACGTAATTGCCGGCGCTCGAGCGCCTTACGTGACTCGCTGCCAGGTCCATCGACGCGTCTTCCATGTATGAGTCAGTGTGTTGCTTTGGCCATGCAGAGCGCGCACCAGATCAAGCGCGTGCGGCCATTCGCTTGCTGTAGAACCTTCGCCAGCGGGCTCCAGCCGCAGTTGCCAGTGTTGCCCGGTCTGCGTGCCATCGTCCGCCTGGACTTTCCCCACTTTCAGAGCCAGAGCATACGAAAACGGCACATCGTCGATCCAGCTGTCATAGGCGGCCGGAGGGCGTTCCTCGGCAATCACGACTAGCACGGCGGGCGCGCCGTCCCCAAGCAGCGTAGCCGCTTCCACCATAGCGTGCTCAAACGTATCAGCCTCGCCTGCGATAGCGACGGATTCCCCGTGTTGCCCGCGCAGAATCGACCACTGGCCTGCGATGGCGTTATGCACGGAAAGGCCGAACTGCGTGGGCGAGAGCGGCTGCTCGTCCGCCACGTCGCTGAGCAGGGCAAACGTGCGTGGCGTTTCGCCATGGCGCGAGGCGAACACGAATGGGAGCTGTTCGTTCTCGCCGCACAGTGGCCATGCGACGTGCATCGTCATGCGCGCGAGTCGGCTGAGCCGGCGGCGTTGCATGGCCGGCAGAAATTCGCATGCAGGTTGTTCGTTGTTGTCAGGCAGACGAACTGGCTGGCGTGCCCACGCCTCCCACGCTTCAGGGGTGTCAAGGGTGGGTGCCCAAGCTTGATATTGGTCAATGCGAAAGTGCATCAAATCCCCTCTCGCCCCCACATCGCTCCACCGTCATTCCGGCCTGCGCCGGAATGACGACGAGGTGTATTGAGTGCGGTTGTGCACATTAACCCAGCGCCTTGAAGATGAGCGAGGTATTGATCCCACCAAACGCAAAGTTGTTATTCATCACATGCTCCGTCCGCATCGTGCGTCCTGCACCCATGATGTAATCCAGCTCGGCACAGGCCGGATCGGGCTCATTGAGATTGATCGTCGGCGCAAACCAACCATTGCGCATCATCTCGATCGCCCACCACGATTCCAGTGCACCGCATGCACCCAGCGTGTGACCGACATAGCTCTTCATCGAACTGATGGGAATGCGTCCGCCCAGCACGTTGGCGGTAGCGTGGCTTTCGGCGATATCGCCGCGATCGGTGGCCGTGCCGTGCGCGCTGACGTACCCGATCGCTTCCGGCGAAAGTTGCGCATCCTGCAAGGCCATCTGCATCGCGGTCGCCATCGTCTCGCTGGTCGGCTGCGTGATGTGATTGCCATCGGAGTTGCAGCCGAAGCCGATCACCTCGGCGTAGATGCGTGCACCGCGCGCGCGGGCATGTTCGTATTCTTCCAGCACCAGCGTGGCCGCGCCTTCGCCGACGACCAGTCCGTCACGCGTGCGATCGAACGGACGCGGCGTCAAATTCGCTTCATCGTTGCGCGTGCTGGTGGCAAACAAGGTGTCGAACACGGCAACGCCGGGCCCGGAAAGCTCTTCTGCGCCACCGCACAACATCAGCTTCTGCTTGCCGGCCTGGATCGTTTCGAAACCGTAACCGATCGCCTGACTGCCCGAGGTGCATGCACTCGACGTCGGCAGGATGCGTCCCTTCAACCCGAAGAACATACCGACATTCACCGCCGTCGTGTGCGCCATCATCTGCACATAACTCGTTGCCGTCACACCCTGCATCGAACCGGTTTCCAGCATGCGACCCATCACACGCACAGGCTCGATGCTGCCGCCGGACGAGCCATAGGCGACACCCATGCGACCGTCGCTGATGCTGGGATCGTCACGCAGACCGGCATCGCGCAGCGCGCGTTCGCTTGCCGCAACGGCTAGCTGTGCGACGCGACCCATCGAACGCAAATGCTTGCGCGGCCAATCAGGCAACTGGAAATCATCGACGGGACAACCAAGTCGGCTGTTGAGCGAATCGAAGAAATCCCACTCCGGCATCCTACGCACGGCGTTGCGACCTTCGCGCAGGCGCGCGTCGATCTGCGACCAGTCATGTCCCAGGGGTGTAATGCCACCCATACCGGTGATAACGACGCGTTTCATCGGCGATAGCTCCATGCCAGGTACATCATGTTCATGAGAATGTTTTCCGTTGCGTCACACTGGCCGGAACCAGCAGCGCGGTAAAGCCAATACCCAACAGCAAAGTAAGACCGAAGTTGCGCAGCG
>NZ_DATHMR010000171.1:0-37545 GCF_035486915.1 Dyella sp.
ATGCCAACGCGCAGGCCGACCTGGAGCTGGGCGAGGAGTGGCACGTCAACGCCATCCCGGAGCTTCTGCGCGCCGTACGCGGCATGCCAGGGGTCGTGGGTGCGGGCGTCCGGCTGATCAAGACTGGGAACGGCGATTAGCGCCACCCGGCACAGCCCCCATACGGACCCGTTCCCGCCTTTTTGGCTGGCCCGGTATACTGCCCCGCTTCTGTGCCACCCCGTGCCCGAATGAATCCGAATTTCCTCGATTTTGAACAACCGATTGCCGAGCTGGAGGCCAAGATCGAGGAACTCCGGCACGCCAGCCATGGGCAGGCTTTCAATATCGATGATGAAGTCGGCCGCCTTCGCGAAAAGCTGAAGGTGAAGACTGCCGATATTTTCCGCACGCTGACGCCGTGGCAGATGACGCAGCTCTCGCGCCATCCCGGCCGCCCGTACACGCTCGATTACATCAGCGTGATGTGCGACGAATTCCATGAGCTCGCTGGCGACCGTGCCTATTCGGATGACGCCGCCATTGTCGGCGGCGTGGGCCGCATCAACGGTCGTTCGGTGGTCATCATCGGTCACCAGAAAGCGCGCGATACAAAAGGCAAGGTGCGCCGCAATTTCGGCATGCCGCGTCCGGAGGGTTACCGCAAGGCGCTGCGACTGATGAAGATGGCGGAACGTTTCAAACTCCCTCTGTTCACACTGATCGACACGCCTGGCGCATATCCGGGCGTCGGCGCGGAGGAACGTGGCCAGAGCGAAGCGATCGCGCGCAATCTGATGGAAATGGCCGAACTGAAGGTGCCGATCATCTGTACCGTCATCGGCGAAGGCGGTTCGGGTGGCGCGCTAGCCATTGGCGTGGGCGACCGCACGATCATGCTGCAATATTCAACCTATTCGGTGATCTCGCCCGAAGGTTGCGCATCCATTCTGTGGAAGAGCGCCGAGAAGGCCAAAGACGCCGCCGAAGCGCTGGGACTGATCGCCCCTCGTCTGCTCGAACTGGGCCTGGTCGACAAAGTCGTGCGCGAACCACTGGGCGGTGCGCATCGCAATCCACGCTCGATGGCCGTGCGCCTCAAGGCTGTGCTGCTCAACCAGCTCGATGAGCTGGAAGCCATTCCCGTGCCGGAACTGCTGGAGCAACGCTATCGCCGCCTGCGCGGTTACGGCGCCTACCACGAGTAATCTCGAAGGAATCCGCTTTCTGCGGCAGCCATCGAGCATGCGACGGCTGCCGCCCAAGCGTTACCATCCTGGCAATTCCACTCGGAACCTATGCCATGGCCAACGATCAAGCCACCAAACTTGCCGTGCTGATCGACGCCGACAACGCGCAGCCGTCCATCGCAGAAGGTCTGCTGGCTGAAGTCGCCAAGTACGGCACGGCGCATGTAAAACGCGCTTACGGCGACTGGACCAGCAATCACCTAAGAGGTTGGAAGGAACAACTGCTCACGCAGTCCATTCAGCCGATCCAGCAATTCGGTTACACCAGCGGCAAGAATGCGACCGATTCGGCCATGATCATCGACGCGATGGATCTACTTTATTCCGGACGCTTCGACGGCTTCTGCATCGTGTCGAGCGACAGCGATTTCACCCGCCTCGCCGCACGTATTCGCGAATCGGGTTTGATCGTTTACGGTTTCGGCGAACGCAAGACGCCGGAGCCATTTCTCGCGGCGTGCGACAAATTCATTTACACCGAGATCCTCTCGTCGAAACCCGACGAAGAACAGCCGCTCAAACCGCGGGCACCCGCTCAGCTGAAAAAGGACACCGGCCTTATCAACCTGCTGCGCAACGCGATCGATGCAGCATCCGACGATGAAGGCTGGGCAGGCTTGGGTGGCGTCGGTTCCATCATCACCAAACAACGCCCCAACTTCGATTCACGCAGCTATGGCTATGGCAAGTTGAGCGAACTGATCGACGCCATCGACTTGTTCGAACTTGATCGCCGCAGCCCTGGCGACGGACGACCGAAAGCCATTTACGTGCGCAACAAAAAATCGGTGGCGCGTGAACAGTCTTGAGCCGTTGCTTCAAATCGTGCTTCACGGGCTTTGCACGCAACCGGAAGGCTCACTCTGTGTCGCATACAGCGGCGGCCCCGATTCCACCGCGTTGCTGCATGCATTGGCGCATTTGCCCGAGGCACGCAAACGCGGTCTGCGCGCGTTACATGTCGATCATGGACTGAATCCGGAAAGCGCGAAGTGGTCGGCGCACTGTCTGGCCGTCTGCGCATTGCTTGGTGTGCATTGCGACGTGAAGTGCGCTTATGTCGACCGCTCCGGTGGCATCGGTCTGGAAGCTGCAGCGCGTGAAGCGCGCTACGCCGTCTTTATCGAACAGTTGCACGAGGGCGAGCGGCTCGTACTAGGTCATCATCAGGATGATCAGGTGGAAACCGTTCTGCTGAAGCTGCTGCGCGGTGCAGGACCGGAAGGATTGGGCGGCATGCGCGAGCAACGTCCATTGGGTCGCGGCATGCTCTGGCGTCCATTACTCGGTATTCCGCGCGACGTATTGCGCGAGTATGTCCGCGCACATGCATTGCCGTATGTCGATGACCCGTCCAATGACGACACCCGTTTGGCGCGCAATCATCTACGCCATCATGTCCTGCCACCATTGAAAGCATATTGGCCGCAAGCTGCGGCATCGATCGCGCATAGCGCGAGCTTGTCTCGAACGGCTGCCGATACGCTTCAGAACGAGTGGTCTGCCGCGCTCGAAAACTTGCGCGAGGACACCACCAACAGCCTTGATGTCACCGGCTGGCTCGCACTACCCGCCGCACTGCGCGAACCGCTGCTTGCACATTGGCTGCACGCGCAAGGCTTGCCTGCCCCCACCACAGTGCAACGCCATCAAATCGAACGCCAATGCACCGCACAGGATGGTCAACTACCCTGCATTCGTTGGCCGGGTGCCGAAGTGCACGTCTGGAAAAAACGGATGTGGGCCATGGTGCCGCGCAAACCTTCCACATGGACTGATGCGCTGCACTGGCAAGGCGAACCACTGCGCTTGCCGGACGGCGGCCTGCTGACGCTGGAGCCCGATGCAAAGCTTCCTGTTGCGCTCAACATCCACTGCCGCCAGGGCGGCGAACGGATCAAACCGGCTGGCGACCGGCACACGCGCGATTTGCGGTCGCTGTTCCAGACGGGCGCCATTCCACCGTGGCAGCGCGACACATGTCCGCTGCTCTATGAAGACAACGTGCTGATTGCAGTGGCCGACCGCTGGCTGAGCGAGCGCGCCGAAACTATGTTCCGTCAGGCTGGCGCGCGTCCGCGATGGCAGTCCCCGCCGTCGAACCCGTCACCCGGCGATTGACGAAATACATCAGCATCAACGATATCAGCGTGGTGCAGACCAACACATCACCCAGCACATCGAAGTGCAGAAGCCGACCGTCGCCGACCTGCACGACCACCAGCCCACCCAACACGGCAGCAAGACCGCCCGATACCTGCTGCAAGGAAGAACTGATCGACATGTACGCACCGCGATCGGACGGCTTGGGTAGCGCCGACATCAATGCCGACGACGAAATGATGCGCGAGAAAATACCAAGCTGGAGCAGCGCGCTGACACCAATCAACGGCCACAAGGCCAGATTGGACAGGCGGGTATAAATAACCACCATCACAATCGTCACCGCACAACCAAAAGCAAACACACGGTACTTGCCGAATTTATCGCTCGCACGACCGATCAGCGGCCCGGTTACCGCCGAGATCAAACCTGTCACCAAATACACCAGCGTCAATTGATCCACCGAAATACCCACGTTATGCACCAGGAACAACGTGGAATAAGGCATCAGCAGAAAGCCGCCAATGGATAGCAACGCGGTGGCGACGAAACCGATCAGGTAACTGCGCGTGGACAAGGTGTGCAACAAGTGGTGCAGCGGATTCTTATCCGGGCGCAACGCCAGATGTGCGGTCACGGGACGCAGGCGTCCGATAATTGCCCCGCCCACCACGGTGCATACCGTCACGATGAAGAAGAACGGCGCATTCCAGCCCCAATGGCTGGAGAGAAACAGACTCATCGGCAAGCCCAGCACGGAACTGGCGGCGAATGCCGTCTGGATGAAACCCATCACGCGCCCGCGCATCGACAACGGAAACAAGTCGGTGACGATGGCCATGGATGCCGCTCCGACGACGCCGGCAAACAAGCCGGTCACCGAGCGCGCGATGAGCAAGCTCATGTAGCTATGTGCGAGCCCGCAGAGCAACGTGCCGAGCATGAAGCCGCTGTAGAAAACCAGCAGCAGTTTTTTCCGGTCGAAGCGATCGGCAAAACCGGCCGCGAGAAGACCGGAAACGCCAGCTGCAAACGCATAAGCCGACACCACATCGCCGAATTGCCCGGGCGTGATGTGCAAGGCCGGCACCACCAACGCACCGAGTGGCGCCAGCAGCATGAAATCCAACACGATAGTGAACTGCAGGAACGCCAGCACGGCCACCACGAATTTCTGATAGCCGGAAAAGCCCGTGCCGCCCGGCTCGGCGGCATGCAATGACGAGGTATTGCTCACGAGGACTCCGTTGGCGATTCGCGCCAGATACGTACAGCATGGGATATGTCGTAAGATATAATTTCGATATATCGAAATCAAGCCCCGTAATTGATCGCTTCCGTGAAAACTTCCGCGCTACGCAATGGCGACCTCAAAAGACCCACGGCAGCGATTGATTCCGCCATGACGCTGCGCTAGCGTTGCCGGCCATGGCCAAGTCCTCTCCCGCACCTGTTGAAACCGCACCCGTCGCCGATTTCGAGCACTCGCTCGACGAACTGGAGCAACTGGTGGCACGCATGGAAGGGGGAGAGATGAGCCTGGATGAGTCGCTAAGCGCCTTCGAGCGCGGCATTGGCCTGTATCGCCACTGCCAGCAGGCTCTCGATAAGGCCGAGCTGCGTGTTCGTCTGCTGCTCGATCCCGAAGCTCCCGATACCGCCGAACCGTTTGAACCCGAAGCCTGAACTGAGTGCGGCCCTTCGCGAACTGATCGCCCGAGCCGAGCGCGCACTAGGCGATGTATTGCCGCCCGATGACGAGGTTCCCGTCGATCTGCATCGCGCCATGCGTTATGCCGCGCTGGGCGGCGGTAAACGACTGCGCCCATTACTCACCTACGCCACTGGTTTTGCGCTGGCCCACGACGGTGCGGATCTTGATGCGCCCGCGTGCGCCGTCGAATTGATTCACGCCTATTCGCTCGTGCACGACGATCTGCCGGCCATGGACGACGACGATATGCGCCGCGGTCGTCCCACGTGTCATATCGTGTTCGGCGAAGCGATGGCCATTCTCGCGGGCGATGCCCTGCAAGCGCTCGCTTTCGAAATTCTTGCGCGCGGCAATCGCGCACGCGGCATGGAGATGCTGAGCACGCTCGGTTACGCATGCGGAGCAGAAGGTATGGCCGGTGGTCAGGCGCTCGATCTCACGGCAACGGGACGCACGTTGACGCTGCCCGAACTGGAATACATGCACGCCTGCAAAACCGGTGCATTGATTCGCGCTGCCGTGCGGCTGGGTGCACTAACCGCTGGCGCAGACAAGCCATCGATGGAATCGCTGGATCGTTACGCCTCTGCCGTCGGCCTCGCCTTCCAGGTCCGCGACGACATTCTGGATGTCGAAGGCGAATCCGACGTGCTCGGCAAAACGGCGGGCAAAGATGTGGTGCAGGGAAAATCTACGTTCCCAGCGTTAATGGGTATGGACGCATCACGCGCAAGGCTGGCAGAGCTGACGCAAACCGCGCTCGACGCCATCGAACCTTTCGGCGTACGCGGCGAACTGCTGCGCGAGCTTGCGCTCTACGCAGCACATCGCCAGCACTAAGGTTTACTTGATAAAGCGCAACGCGAAGGGATAGCGGTAACGCACACCTTCGTTCGCTTTCACGGCTGCAACGATGGTGAGCACCAGCCATGCAACGCCGATGATGATCCACATCGGGATCGCGATGATCAAACCGATGCCGAACGTGATGATCGACAACACCAGCAACACCAGCGATGCCAGGGCCACGGTGATGTTGAAGTTCAGCGCTTCCTTGGCTTGATCGTTGACGAAGGGCATGGTGTCTTTCTTCACCAGCCAGATGACCAGCGGGCCGACAAAACAACCCCAGCCCCGCCCGACGGAAGCGGTAAGCAAACCGCCCAGCAAGGCTGACAGATGAGCCATCATCGCCCACGTACGCTCTTCAGCAGGAATGTCGCCAGCGGCTGCTTGTTCACTGGCCGGCGGCGGGACTACAGACTCGGGCGGAACGCTCATACGCATCTCCTTCAAGCCGTGCAAACCCCGGCTTTTTGCCGGTCCAAAGCATCCTAGCAGAGCGCAGGAACGTGCGGCGTGAAGCGTTACTCGCCTGCGATGGTCATCCGACCGAGCAGAATCGAACCCGTCAATAGATGGGATCGCTTGTCCACATCCGCCCCCACGGCCTGAATGCCTGCCAGCATGTCGCGCAGGTTAGCGGCGATGGTGATCTCCTCCACCGGGTAAGCAATCTGGCCGTTCTCGACCCAGAAGCCGGCAGCGCCGCGAGAGTAATCGCCGGTAATGGTGTTCACACCCTGCCCCATCACCTCGGTCACCAACAGGCCCGTACCCAGACGATTGAGCATGCTGTGGAAGTCGTCGGCCTTGCCGCCGTCGCCATGACCCGGTTCGACAACCAGGTTATGAATGCCGCCGGCGTTGCCCGTCGACTCAAGACCCAGCTTGCGCGCGGAATAGCTGCCGAGGATATAACGAGCAAGTACGCCGTTTTCGATCAGTGCACTGTCGCGCGTCGCGACGCCTTCGGCATCGAACGCGCCCGAGCCCTGACCACCCATGAGATACGGGCGCTCCACGATGTTCAACCACGACGGCATGACTTGCTTGCCAGCATGGTCGACCAAAAAACTGGCGCGGCGATACAACGCGCCGCCGCTGACGGCACCGATCAAATGGCCGATCAAGCCGCGCGCAATATCAGGCGAGAACATCACCGGACATTGGCGTGTCGACAAACGCCGCGCACCGACGCGCGCCAGCGTGCGTTCGGCGGTTTTGTTGCCAAGCGCCTTCGCACTCATGAAATCTTTCGCACTACGCACGCTGTCGTACCAGTAATCGCGCTGCATGCCCGCTTCATCGCCCGCGATCAGCGACAACGACAGGGAATGACGCGTGCCGCGCTCGCGACCGACAAAACCGTGTGAGTTCGCGTACACCGAAACGCTCTCGCCCGTCTGCACGCTGGCACCTTCGGAATTGGTGATGCCGGTGTGGGCGCGCCCTGCATCCTCGATGTCCTGCCCTAATGCGATGGCACCGGCCGTATCGATGGCCCAGGGGTGCCACAGATCGAGGTCAGGGAATTGCGTGGCCATGCGCGACGCATCGGCCAGGCCCGAGGCCGGATCTTCTTCCGTGTAACGCGCAATGGCGCAGGCCTGTTCCAGCGTGGCCTGAATCGAATCGGCATTCAGATCGGCGGTGCTGGCCGAACCCTTGCGCTGGCCGAAGTAAACCGTGAGGCCAAAGCCGCGATCACGCGTGTGTTCGACCGTTTCCACCTCGCCCAGACGCACGTTCACGTTGAGGCCCGTATCGATGCTGGCCGACACCTCTGCCTGGCTGGCACCGGCCGCGCGGGCGCGACGGATCACTTCTTCGGCCAGTTCGGACAATCGGTCGAGTTCGCGCTGGCTGGCGTCCTGGCTGATGGCAACTTCGCTCACGTAGGCTTCCTGAAGGGCTGGCGGGTACAATAGGCAGACATGGGGCCTTTTCGCCCCATTGGCAATCCTTAAGTCGTCAAGGTTGCCACAGGAGCGACCATGTCCATAGCCACCGGCATCTATCGTCACTACAAAGGCCAGAGCTACCGCGTGCTGGGTACTGCCCTGCACAGCGAAACGATGGAAGAGCTGGTCGTCTATCAGGCTCTCTACGGCGACCATGGCCTGTGGGTGCGACCTGCCACGATGTTCGCCGAAACCGTCGAACTCGAAGGTGAGCCGATCCCACGCTTCGCATTGATCGACGCCACGCCCGGTGAAACACGACCAGGCACTTGAAGAACCGGAAACGCTAGTGAATCGCACGTACACCGACAATCCCGAGCACGACTACGGCCCCACCCGCACACAACAACGCCGCGACGCGTTGGCGGTGCTGGCGTTGGCCATGCAATTGGTCGAACTGCCGCCGAGTAAACTCGCCCGTGCAAACCTGCCGGAAGATGTGCTGCGCGAAGTTGAAAACACGCGCCGCATCACCGCGCATATCGCACGCAAGCGCCAGTTGGGTTTCCTCGCCAAAGTCATGCGCCGCCACGAAGACGACGCCTACGACGGCCTGCGCACGTTGCTAGGTGAGAACCGCGAGCAGTTGCGCAAGGAAACCGCCGCAATGCATCGACTTGAAGCGTTCGCGATCGACTGCTGGACGACGACAACGCGTTGCAAGAGCTGATCGATCAATATCCGGCGATCGATCGTCAACATGTGCGCTCTCTCGTCCGGGCGGCGCGCGTCGAGCGCGATGGCAACAAACCACCGCGCGCGTATCGCGAGATATTCCAGTTGCTGAAACAAGTCAGCGCAGAAGCAGACACAGACGAAGACGCTTGATCGCAAGCGTCTTCATGTCGCTCAGGATGCGGTACCGCCTACCGTCATCGCATCCACACGCAAGGTCGGCTGACCCACGCCAACCGGCACACTCTGTCCTTCCTTGCCGCACACGCCGATGCCTTCATCGAGTGCGAGATCGTTGCCGATCATCGACACGCGCGTGAGCACATCCGGGCCGCTGCCAACAAGCGTGGCGCCTTTCACCGGTGCAGTGATTTTGCCGTCTTCAATGAGATAGGCCTCACTGGCGGAGAACACGAACTTGCCATTGGTGATATCGACCTGACCGCCCCCAAAGTTCACGGCGTACAGGCCACGCTTCACTGAGCGAATAATTTCTTGCGGATCGTGCTGACCGGCGAGCATGTACGTGTTGGTCATACGCGGCATCGGCAATTGCGCGAACGATTCGCGGCGGCCGTTGCCCGTGGGTACCATACCCATCAGGCGCGCGTTGAGTTTGTCTTGCATGTAACCCTTGAGAATGCCGTCTTCGATCAGCGTGGTGCATTCGGTGGGCGTGCCTTCGTCATCCACCGTGAGCGAACCGCGACGACCCTGCAGCGTGCCATCGTCGACCACGGTGACACCCGGTGCAGCAACGCGCTGGCCCATGCGACCGGCGAATGCGGAACTACCCTTGCGATTGAAATCGCCTTCCAGACCGTGCCCGATGGCTTCGTGCAACAACACACCCGGCCAACCGGGGCCAAGCACGACCGTCATCGTGCCAGCCGGCGCATCGATCGAATCCAGATTGACCAGCGCCTGACGCACGGCTTCATCCGCGAACGCCATTGCTCGACCATTTTCCAGCAGCTCGCGATAGCCATAACGACCGCCACCGCCGGCGTAACCTTGCTCACGGCGACCGTTCTGCTCAGCGATCACCTGCACGCTCAAGCGCACCAGCGGACGCACATCCGCAGCGAGCGTGCCATCCGAGCCCGCCACGAGCACGGTATCGAGCGTTGCGCTGAGACTGACGATGACTTGCTTGACGCGCGGATCGCGCGAACGCGCATACGCGTCGACTTCGCGCAGCACAGCGATCTTGTCGGGGTTGGGCAAGCTGTCGACCGGGTCGATGGCCGGATAGAGCTGCCGCGCACCATGCAACGCCAGCGGCTTGCCGGCACCGTTGCCACCATGCGCAATGGCGCGAGCCGCCTTGGAGGCTTCCAGCAACTGCGGTAAGACAATTTCGTCGGAGTACGCGAAACCGGTTTTCTCGCCGCTCATCGC
Organism: Dyella sp.; assembly: GCF_035486915.1. GTDB lineage: Bacteria > Pseudomonadota > Gammaproteobacteria > Xanthomonadales > Rhodanobacteraceae > Dyella_B. The sequence goes on from NZ_DATHMR010000171.1 coordinate 9,927, forward strand.
CCGGACGCCAACGCCCTGTTCGATCGAGTGGCTGCCGTCCTTCACGATGCCCTCTTCCAGCACCCAGGACTCGCTGCGCGAATGCTGGAAATAGAGGTCGGCGGCATCGATGGAAGGGCCCATCAGCTGCGTGAACACACGGTCGAGGTCACCCGTACCCAGTCCACCGGGGGCAAGAAGGCGGCTCTCGGCCTGTGCGATAAGGGAGCTCATGATTTTAAGACCAGTCTGAATCAACGGTGGGAGATAATCTGGGGGCGGATCAGGTAACTTAAACCCGCGCCGGCAAGCGTTCGATCATATCGCAGGACGTCCGGCACCGTAGGCAGATTTGCCTGTCACATCGCAGTGGAAAGGATCCCATGACTGACCCCTCCAGGCAGGACTCGCTCGGCAACATCCTCAAGAGCACGATTGAGCACCCGGTCAAGGAAACCAAAGAGCTTTTGCATCAGGACGGCAAGCTGAAACCCGGACAAGGAACGGTGACCAGCGTGATCGCTCTCTCGCTGGGCTTTCTCAGCCTGCTGGCGGTGCTGGCGTTTCATTTCCCGCAATATCTGACGACACCGGACCTGCGTCATCGCTATTCGGTCGACGTATTGCGACAGCTGTTGCTTGCTGCGCTACTGATCGCCGGAGGCATGTCGCTGGGCAACGTAATTCTCGGACGGCGCCGCCCGATCAATATCCTCTCATTCGTTATGGTGCTGCTGGCTACTGCGCTGGGTGGTTCGCGCGTGCCTGTCGGCAATTTTCCGGATCACACGCCTTATGTCGGCCTGGATTGGTTCATTCTCGATTTGTTGGGTTCGACACTAATCTTTGTCGTGATCGAAAAACTGTTCCCGCTCTACAAGGGGCAGGCAGTGTTTCGCAAAGAATGGCAAACCGATCTGAAGCATTTCGCCGTCAATCATTTCATTGTCGGACTGGTGCTGCTGATCGTGAACTTTCTGCTGCATCACTTGTTTGGACGTCTACAAAGTGCGGACTTTCAGCAATACGTGCAGCACATTTCGTTCGTGCCGCAATTGTTGCTCTGCATCCTGGTGGCGGATCTCTCGCAGTACTGGACGCACCGTGCGTATCACGAAGTGCCGTTTCTCTGGCGTTTTCACGCCGTGCACCACAGCGTCAAGACCATGGACTGGCTGGCCGGTTCGCGTCAGCACATGCTTGAGCTGATCGCGACACGCGTTTGTGTGCTCGCACCGCTCTATGTGCTCGGTTTCAGCGAAGCGGTGATGAATGCATACATTCTTGTGGTCGGATTCCAAGCGGTTTTCAACCACGCGAACGTGCACATTTCGTGGGGACCCCTGAGATATCTGATCGTGACGCCCGATTTTCATCATTGGCATCACGCATCCGACGAGGAAGCGATCGACCGCAACTACGCCGCGCACTATGCGTTTCTGGACTATCTGCTCGGCACCGCAGTGAAGTCGAAAAACAAGTTTCCGGAAAAATACGGTGTCGTGGGTGACTACATGCCCGATGGTTTCATCAGGCAGCAGCTCTTTCCGTTCAACGGCAGCACAAAGGCTGCATCACAGAACGAGTGATACCGCGCTAATGACTTGACGTTGCTGCAGGAGCCGGCACGGACGACGCAGTTGCCGGCTGTGCTGCGGACGAAGCTGCCGCAGGCGCCGTTACCGTTTCCGTCGCGCCCTTGGTCATCACGGGTTTGTCCCATGTGCCACCGATGCTATAGCGCTGCACAGCGACGTGGTTGAGACCTTTGCCCAGAATGCCCTGCACGGCAAAACCCGCCGCGGCACCAACGGGTCCGGCAACCACCGCACCGACCATGGGCAAGCTGTTGCCGATATGCGGCACGATGACGACCTGCTGGTCGTAATCCTTCGCGCGTAGGCCCGTGCGGCCGGTAATGGTTATTTCCGCCGCGGGGCCATGAATCTTTACGTTGTCGGTGTAGGCATTGCCATCGTGCAGACGGAAATCACCCGTTATCACGTCGAAGCCGAAACCCTTGCCGAAAACGTCGCCGAAGTCGAGCGACAGTCGACGCGGAAAGTCCGCGATAGAGGCCAGGCCGAAGAAGCGACCGCGAAGTCCCGGTGACGCCTGCAGGATATGCCCGTCGGTGACGTTCACATTGAGCGTGCCTTCCATGTTGTCCAGCTCAAAGGCCCAGGGGCCGCCCGGCCACGTGGCGTTGAGCTGATCGTGCGTCTTGCCACCCTGGAAGATGCCCGTGAAACCGAACGCGCTGAGCATGTCGCCCAGATTGCCAGCGTTGAAATCCACGCGCAGATGCGTGCTGCTCTTGGTGGGCGTCCCGTTCCAGTCGCCGCTGCCGCTAACCTGCGCACTCTTCGATTGCGTGGATAGCTGATCGATATGCATGCCGCTGGAGGTGGGCCACGTTTCCAGACGTGCTTGCCCGAGCTTCGCATCGTCCAGACGCAAATCGCTCACCCAGATATGCATGGGCGGCATGCCGGCCGGATCCATGCCGGTGTTGGCCGGATCGGTTTCCGGCACGACAGGCGCACCCGGTTTCTTGCCCGGCTGCACCGGTTCTTTCAACCAATAAAGACGTTGCAGGCGGGCAGTAATGCCGCGCTTGGAAAGCTCTGTTTCCGGCACGCTGAAATGACCCGCCGCGGCGGCGCTATCGACATCGAGCTCCAGCGCGTCGCCCTTCGGTGCCGCGGTGATATGCATCTGCTGAAAGTCGCGACCGAACATCTGTGCGTGTTCGGTGGTGACGTCGATGGTTTCCAATGCCAGACCGTTGTTTGCGGTGCCTCCACCGATGGACTGCTTCACCCAGCCGCTGACATCCAGTTGCGGCGCATCGCCACTGATGCGCATGCCCTTGACGGGAAGACTGTCAGGCATGTCGGTGCCAAAGGCGAACGTTGCGGCCAGCGGCGTTTGATCATTCGGCGGCAGACGCATTCGTCCGCGCATGACGTCGCCGACTGAAATCTCCACATTGCTGTCAGCCTCGGGTAGGTCCATCGCAAGATGCAGCGGCATGCTGCCTTCGGCGTTCTTGCTCAATGGCACGGGGAAATTCAGAGCAATGCCCGAGAGCGGCGAATCGATGCTTAACGTCTGCGCGCCAGACGTTCCATCCACTGAATGCGCAATTTCATAGCCGACGCTGAATTGGCTACGCCCGTTTGCAACGTCGGTCAACCATTTGAGTTGCGGATAATCCTGCAGCAGCTCGGTCACGGTGTAGTTGCCGGTAAGCGTGGCGGCCACCACTTTGTTCGGATCATTCGTCGCGCCTGCGATCGCCAGATCCAGCTGCGAAGGTTCTCCATGAAAGCCACCCGTCAGCGGGCCCGCATGGAAGCCATGCTGATCGAACGTCGCCGGGCCACCCAATTTGTCGAGCTGCAATTTGAATTGCGGCGCACTGACATCGACATCCTTCAACTGCGCAGTGCCGTTGAGCAGAAAATCGTGCATCGCGTTCATCGGCAGCGACATGTGGAAATCAAACGTGCCAGTACCGCCAAGCTTGAATTTGGAAAGCGCATCCGCCTGCTTTCTTGCAATGGGACTGGTGCCGACGAAGTTCAGCATGTCCGAGGCACTGCCATTGCCACTGACGTTGAGATCCAGCACGGTGTGCGCCAGTTCTGGAATCACTGCCACCGCATGGGTCACATTGACGTTGAGCGACTGCCCGGAAGTGGCCTGCACCACCACACCGGCATCGATAAAGTCGGCCGTCGCGTTGATGTGCTGCGCGACAGGCCAATCCTTGCCATAACTCAAGGTGAGATCGTTGATCTCGGCATGCCCTTCGAAACGGCCTTCATTGTGATGGAACGGCCAATTCGCGAGACTGCCGCGCACGAACACCGACGTGTTGTCGAGCTTGCCTGCGACGAACGCCTGATCCAGCCACGCAATGGCGGGAGGCGACATGGAATCGATGGGCCAGAACAGCTTTGCCGCCGGAAGATCGGCGTGCGTCAGCGCGACATACACATCAAGGAACGGGCGTTCACCGTCGTTGGGAAGCTGGATATCGCCTTGCGCATTGCCGCCATACCCCTCGCCTTCGAAATCCATGCCGACGATGCCGATGTGGAACGCATCGTCATCGCGCCAGAACGCGAAATCGCCCACGAGATTGCTCATTACGAAGGGTTTGCGGAAGGTATGCTGGAAATTGATCGCGGTGGCCTGCGCCGGGATCTCCAACGAGATCGCTTCGGCATCGCCGCGCACCTGTCCATGCAGATGATCCACACCCGGTAACTTGCCCACCGACGTGATGCCCAGATTGTCAAAACTGCCTTGCAGCGACTGCAGACCGGCAGCCGCTGTCCAATGCAACGCCGCGTGATCAATCTGACCATGCGGTTCGCCCGTAGCCAGCCACGCTGCGAGTCCTGGCGACATGCCGGGCTTCAATCCCAGCCATGGCAATAGCGGACCAATCTGCAGATTGCTCGCCGCGACGTTGACGGCCGCTTGCGGTGTGCCCAACTGATTGAGCTCCATGAGCAACGCGCTGCCGTCGTTACCTGACCAACGGAAGGTGTCACCCGTATCGCCACGACGCAGTTCAGCGATACCGCTTATCGCTGGCACGGATGCCTTAATGCCCGCCGGGTTGGTCACCGCGGGATCGTGCAGATCGAACTGAAAGAGATTGCGCACGATCTTGCCATTCTGCCAATCCATCCATGCGGCGATATTGCCCTGACCGCTGTTCACGATATAGCCGCCCAGATCGATGCCGGCGAGCATCGCGTGCAAGTCGGCATTGTTGGTCGACAGCCAGAACTTGCCGCTGCTACCGTCATCGCGGAAGCGGCCTGCGCCTTGTAGCTCACCGGTGGCGCCCAATCGATGCAGGCGGGTCCCGACACGAATGTGGTTTGCCTGATGCGTCAGACGCAACTGATCGGCGAGCAAGGTGTAATGCTCGCCCAAACGCGCGTCATTGATTTCAACGCGCAGGTCATCGAGCCAAAGCTCGACAGAGAGATGGCCCAGCGAAATGTTTTGACGCTGCGTGTTCCCCGTTTCGCCGATGCCGTTGATGTGCCAACTTCCGTCTGCATCGCGACTCAGATCGAGCTCGAGTCCGCGTGCTTCGAGATTGATCAGATGGCGCGACGGAAACAGCCAGCCGCCGAAATCGAGCTTGAGATCGCCTTCGGGGATGTGCAACGGACTTCCACCGTTCTCGGGCCCCACCGTGACGTCGCGCATGATGAAGCGCGGACCGGAAGGTTCCCAGTGGCCGTCTAATGATTTGAACGAGACCTCGCGGTGAAGCCGATCACTAAGTTCTTTGGCAACCCACTCCGGATGTCTTGCCAGAAGCGGCGACAGAACCTGCGCCAGTGCTGCAGTCAAAGCAAGCATGATGACCAGCACGCCCACGACCCAAGCGGTCAGGCGTGTGATGCGATGCGCTACGCGTTGCCATCGTTTGCTCACCGTAAACCTGCATCAAAGCAATACGACATCGAACTGTTCCTGCGAGTAATGCTCCTCAGGCTGGAAGCGTATGCTTTTGGAGATGAACTCTTCCAGTTCGGCAACCGCCGTGGACTCCTCTTCAAGGATGCGATTTACCACTTTTGGGCTCGCCATCACTAAAAGTTTTTGCGCATTGAACTGACGGACCGCTCGGGTGATTTCGCGGAAGATTTCGTACGTGACCGTCTCGGCCGTTTTCACCGTGCCACGCCCCATGCACGCCGGGCACGGTTCGCACAATTGGCGCTCCAGACTTTCGGTGGTGCGCTTGCGCGTCATCTCGACCAGGCCCAGTTGCGACATCGGATAGACCGTGGTTTTGGCATGATCGCGCGTCAAACCCTTTTCGAGCATCCGGATAACCTGACGTTTGTGCTCCTCGTCGGTCATGTCGATAAAGTCGATGATGATGATGCCGCCAAGATTTCGCAGCCTCAGCTGACGCGATGCCGCCTGCGCCGCCTCCAGATTGGTCCGATAAACGGTTTCCTCCAGATTGCGTGTACCGAGGTAACCACCGGTGTTCACGTCGATGGTGGTCATGGCCTCGGTCTGATCGACGATCAGGTACCCGCCGGACTTCAACGGCACTTCCTTGCGAAGCGCGCGCTGGATTTCATCTTCCACGCCATACAGATCGAAGATCGGACGCTCGCCGGAATAGTGTTCGATGCGATCGTCCAGGCTGGGCATGAACTTGTGGACAAACTTCGCCACTTTCTCGAACGTCTCGCGCGAATCGACGCGAACTTTTTCGATGTCGTCGTTGAGAAGATCGCGTAAGGCGCGCAACGGTAGCGAAAGTTCTTCGTAGACGCGCTCACCGACCTTGGCCTTGGCAATGTTTTCCTGCACGACGCGCCAGACCTTGCCCAGATATGTGACGTCGAACGCCAGCGATTCGGCGGACTGTTCCTCCGCGTTTGTACGCACGATGTAGCCAAGCGGGTTATCGCCAATGAGCGGCGTCAGCACGTCCTTTAGACGTTGCCGCTCGGTTTCCTCTTCAATGCGCGTGGAGATGCCGAGCGTGCGCGCGTGCGGCAGCAGCACCAGATACCGCGAAGGGATCGACAGATGCGTGGAAAGCCGCGCGCCCTTGGTGCCGATGGGGTCTTTCACCACCTGCACGACGATCTCCTGGCCTTCGTGCACCAGTTCGCTGATCGTAGGCATATGGCCGTTGCCATTGCTGCCGGTGCTCAGTTCAGTACCGTCGGGCAATGGCGGCCGGACAATATCCGAGGCATGCAGGAACGCGGCGCGTTCCAGCCCAATATCTACGAACACGGCCTGCATGCCGGGCATTACGCGTTGCACCCGTCCTTTGTAGACATTCCCCACATAGCCACGCCGGGACGTTCTTTCGACATGCAACTCCTGCAACATGCCGTTTTCCACCACGCCGACTCGCGTCTCGCGCGGGGTTACATTGATCAGAATTTCTTCACTCACCGGCATCCCCAAAGCTGAAGGGCCTTTATAGCGGCTGCGCGCGAGAACTGTCGATGCAAAAAGTCCGTCTACTCCTGTACTGCAGCGTTCGGTAAATTGAATTCATGCCTTTAGCCCGCCAAAGCCTGCCTCGAACTGACACCTCGATCCTGCCCGACGTGCTGCGCCCCGGGCTGCGCCTGGTGTTTTGCGGCACGGCCGCAGGCAAGCGATCGGCCCAGGAAGGGGCCTATTACGCCCATCCTGGCAACCTCTTCTGGCGTGCGCTTTTCCAGGCCGGGCTGACGCCGCGTCTTTTGGCCCCGGCCGAATTCCCGCTGCTGCCCGAATTCGGCATCGGGCTCACCGATCTGGCGAAACGACATTCGGGTAACGACGATGAACTGCCCAAAGACGCGTTCGACGTGTCCGGCCTGCGGTCGAAGATCGACATCTATTCGCCTGGCGTGCTGGCCTTCACCAGCAAGAATGCAGCGCGCGCTGTGCTGGGGCCGGCCATCCACTATGGCGCGCAACTACAGCCGCTGGGCACAACCCGCGTTTACGTACTGCCCTCGCCATCGGGTCAGGCGCGAGGTCACTGGAGCCTTGTTCCATGGCAGGCGTTGGCCAAAGACATCCGGCCAACGCCTCAAGATCGATAATTTAGCCATCCAAACGACGGAATGATTCGCAAAAACTCGTGCGGCATTGAAAACATGGCATTTTTTCGCTGCTCGTAATTCCATGCGAAATCGTGCATTGCGTATGGCATATGGTTGCCGTCACGAAAATTGTCTAGGCTACTAATTCTCGACAACCCCAAAAGTCAGCTACCTGTTGCATGTACCGCAGACGCGTGGGCTGATGGAAATCTCCGGTTATGTGGATCGTCAAAATCGCGCTTGAGCGACCGCTCACCTTTATCGTTCTTGCGCTGCTCTTAATGATCTTGGGACCGTTGGCGATCCTGCGTACACCGACCGATATTTTTCCGAACATCGATATTCCTGTCGTTTCGGTGGTGTGGCAGTACACCGGCCTGCCCGCCGATGACATGAACAACCGCATCGTCACCGGTTTCGAGCGCTCGCTTACCACCACCGTCAACGATATCGAGCACACCGAGACCACCTCGCTCAATGGCGTGGGCCTGATCAAAGTCTTCTTCCAGCCGAACGTGAAGATCGATATGGCCGTAGCGCAGGTCACGGCGATTTCGCAGACGCTGCTCAAGTCGATGCCCGCCGGCTCAACGCCGCCGCTGATCCTGGTGTACAACGCGTCGACCGTGCCGGTGCTGCAGTTCGCGCTGTCGTCGAAGTCATTGTCGGAATCGACGATCTTCGACGATGCCAACCAGATCGTGCGTACATTCGTTACCTCGGTGCGCGGCGCAGCGACACCTTATCCGTATGGCGGCAAGCAGCGTCAGGTGCAGGTCGACATCAATCCGCAGGCACTCCTTGCGCATCGCCTAGCGCCGTCCGATGTGGTGTCGGCCATCGCCAACCAGAACCTGATTCTGCCGGCTGGTACGGAAAAAATTGGCGACACCGAATACAGCATCCGCTTGAACGGCAGTCCGCTCAACGTGGATGAGCTCAATAACGCGCCGATCAAAACCGTCAACGGCATCACCACGTATATCCGTGACGTCGCGCACGTGCACGATGGCTCCCCGCCGCAAACCAACATTGTGCGCGTGAACGGTCAGCGCGCGGTGCTGATGTCGATTCTTAAGATCGGCGACGCTTCCACGCTGGATATCGTCGACAGCCTGCAGGGCATGCTGCCGGCGATCCGCGCGGCCATTCCGAAAGAGCTGGATATCCATTCGCTATCGGATCAGTCGCTGTTCGTACGCGCGGCGATTTCCGGTGTGATTCGCGAGGGTGCGATCGCCGCCGGCCTCACGGGCCTGATGATCCTATTGTTCCTGGGCTCATGGCGTTCCACGCTGATCATCGCGATCTCGATTCCGCTGTCGATTCTCGCCTCGATCATTGCGCTGTCGGCATTGGGCGAGACGATCAACATCATGACGCTGGGCGGTCTCGCGTTGGCCGTGGGTATTCTCGTCGACGACGCCACCGTGACGATCGAGAACATCAACTCGCATCTTGAGGAAGGCAAAGAGGTCTACGATGCGATCATGGAAGGCGCGCATCAGATCGCGGTGCCGGCGTTCGTGTCGACGTTGTCGATCTGTATCGTGTTCGTGCCGATCTTCTTCCTTGGCGGTGTGGCCAAATATTTGTTCGCGCCGTTGGCCGAAGCCGTCGTGTTCGCGATGATGGCCTCCTACGTTTTGTCGCGAACGCTGGTGCCGACGCTGTCGCTGTATTGGCTCAAGAAGCACGATCACGATGCAAAGCCGACTGGCGCGCTCAGCCGCTTCCAGCACGGCTTCGAAAACCGTTTCGAGCGTCTTCGCAACGGCTATCACGGCGCGCTGGAAACAACAGAAAGGCATCGCGGTCTCTTCGCTATCCTTTTCTTTGCCAGCTGTACGCTGTCGGTGGGATTGCTGGTGCCGTGGCTGGGTCGCGACTTCTTCCCGTACGTGGACGGCGGACAGATCAAGCTGCACTTCCGCGCGCCGACCGGCCTGCGCATCGAAGAAACCGCGCGATTGGCCGATGGCATCGAGGGCGTGATCCGGCAGACGATTCCCAAAGAGGAACTAACCAGTATCGTCGATACGCTGGGGCTGCCGTACAGCGGTATCAATCTGTCGTACAGCAACACCGGCGTAATCGGTACGTCCGATGGCGATATCTTCGTGACGCTCGATGAAGATCATCACCCCACCATCGATTACGTGCGTAGCTTGCGTGCGCAACTCAAGCAGAAATATCCCAGCGTGGTGTTCTCATTCCTGCCGGCGGATATCGTGGGCCAGATTCTGAATTTCGGTGCGCCCGCGCCGATCGACGTACAGGTGTCCAGTCACGACCCCAATGCATCGGTAAAGATCGCCAAGGAATTGTATGGCGACTTGGTACATGTGCCAGGTTTGGTGGATGTGCGCATCCAGCAGGCACAGAACCTGCCGCAGATCAACGTCAACATCGATCGTACACGTGCCAGCATCGTCGATCTGACAACGAATGACGTCGCCAGCAACTTGCTCACCGCATTGGCGGGGTCCACGCAGGTCAACCCCACGTTCTGGGTCGATCCGAAAACGGGCATCAGTTACAGCCTCGCCACGCAGGCGCCGCAATATCGACTCGATACCTTGCAGGCGTTGAAGAATCTGCCTATCACCAGCCTGACTGGCGCGGTGCCTGCTTCGTCGAGCACAGCCGGTAGCAATCCCGGCGCTCCGAGCCAGATCCTCGCGAATCTGGCTAGTTTTGGACGCAGCTTTGGCCCTGCCGTGGTCTCGCACTACAGCACCCGTCCGCTGATCGACATCTACGGTTCGGTCGATCGTGCCGACCTGGGCAGTGTGGGCGCCGACGTGCAGCGCATTGTCGATCAGCATTCCAAAAACCTTCCGCGCGACTTGAACATCGACATCCGTGGTCAGGTGAAGACCATGCAGGCTTCGTACGCAGGACTGTTGGGCGGTCTGGCCTTTGCGATCATCTTGGTTTACTTGCTGATCGTGGTGAACTTCCAGAGTTGGCTCGATCCGCTGATCATCATTGCCGCCCTGCCCGCGGCACTTGCCGGTCTGGTGTGGATGCTTTTCCTCACGCATACGCCATTGTCGGTACCCGCATTGATGGGTGCGATCATGTGTATGGGCGTGGCGACGGCAAACTCGATTCTGGTGATCAGCTTCGCGCGTGAACGCCTCGATCACCACGACGATCCGGTCAAGGCGGCCCTCGAAGCGGGCTACCAGCGCTTCCGTCCGGTGTTGATGACCGCGTTGGCGATGATCATCGGCATGGTGCCGATGGCGCTTGGCCTTGGCGAAGGCGGCGAGCAAAACGCACCACTGGGCCGTGCCGTGATCGGTGGCTTGCTGCTGGCGACTGCCGCCACCCTTTTCTTCGTCCCGACCTTTTTCAGTCTGCTGCACCGGCGCCGTAAGGCTCGCCGCGATGCCGCTGCCGCGTGAGATCCCTCTATGTCCAGTGCTAACGTAAATTCTCCGCATCAATCCGGCAAACCTTCACACGGTGCGCGCCTCGTCCTTATCGGACTGGGCGTCGTGCTCGTGGTGCTGGCCGGCTACGGCATCGTCAAACGCCTCCACGATCGCCACACGCTGACCGACGACACCAATCGCAACGCTGTCGCCACCGTCAACGTGATGACACCAAAGGCTGCGCCGAAGGATCAGCAGCTTACGCTGCCCGGTACGGTGGCCTCCTGGCAGGATGCGCAGATCTACGCTCGTACGACCGGCTATGTGGCGAAGTGGTATGTAGATATCGGTGAACGCGTGAAGAAAGGCCAGCTGCTAGCCGATCTGGATACGCCCGACGTCGACAACCAACTGCTGCAAGGCAAAGCGCAGATGCGTACCGACGAAGCAAACATGAACTTCGCAAAGATCACCGCAGATCGCTTCGAAAAGCTTGTCGCGCAAGGGTTGGTGGCAGCACAGACTGGCGATCAGGACGTCGCGCAATACCGGGCCGACCTCGCCACCGTGGAGGCCGACGCCGCCAACGTCGCGCATTTGCAGAATCTGGAAGATTTCAAACACATCATTGCGCCATTCGATGGCGTGATCACCCAGCGCAATCTCGACATCGGCGCGTTGATCGACGCTGGCTCAACGGGCAGCAACCTGTTCCTGATCGCCGACACCTCGAAACTACGCATCTATGTGGACGTGCCCGAAACCTTCGCAGGCAGCATCAGCGTGGGTATGCCGGCGCAGGTCAGCCTGAATACCTATGGCGCCAAGCCGGTCACCGGCACCGTAGCACGCACCGCTGAGGCGCTCGATCCGACCACACGCACTCTGCGTACGGAAATCGACATCGACAACGCGAGTGAGGAGCTGGTGCCGGGCGTATACGCAAACGTCAAATTGGGTGTTTCAACCACCACGCATGATTACACCGTACCTGCCAACACTGTGCTCTTCCGCAGCGAGGGCTTGCGCGTGGCACTCGTGGACGATCAGCAACATGTGCATCTGCAACCGATCACGCTGGGACGCGACTTCGGCAGCACAGTAGAAGTAACCGAGGGCCTGCAGGACAACGACCGTATCGTGATCAGCCCGCCCGACTCGATGTATGAAGGTCAGCAGGTCAACGTTGCGCAGAACGACAACAATTCGAAGCAGCAGCAAGAAGCGGCGCCGAAGTAAGCGGTAAGTTCAGTCGGTCGGCGTGTGGCGATAGGCGGCGACGTCGCGTTCCTCCACCGTCGGCGCGCGATTGGACCACGCCTGCCGGATGTAGGTGACGACAGCAGCGACATCGGCATCGCTGAGCTGTTGCGCATATGGCGGCATCGAATACGGGCGCGGATTGCCTTGCGTCAACGGCGCAAATCCTCCCAGCAACACGGCGCGCGCGGCATTGATCCCCGTGGGCTCGACTACGGACGAATTGCCGTCGAGCGGCGGATAAACACCCGGTATGCCAGCGCCATTGTCGCCGTGACAGTTGGCGCATTGCTTGGCGTAAATATCGCGACCGCTATTCACCAATGATCCGCTATCGAAACTCGGTGCTACCGCGGCGAGCTTTGGTCGCGACGGCAACGATTGCAGATACGTTGCTATCGCTTTGAGGTCATCATCCTGCAGATACTGCGTGCTGTTGACCACCACATCGGCCATCGGCCCGAAAGCCGTTCCTTTGGACGATCGACCTGTCTTGAGCAAGTCGACGATATCCTGCTGCGTCCAGCCCTGCATGCCGCCGTTCGCTTGCGTGCTGAGATCGGGCGCATACCAGTCCTGCACCGGAATCCGTCCTCCGGACAGGATCGCGTTGCCCTGCAAACCGCCCAATGCGTCACGTTGCGCGTGACATTCGTTGCAATGTCCCAGCCCCTGCACGAGATATGCGCCCCGGTTCCATTCGGCCGACTGTGAAGGGTTGGGTTTGTAAACGCCCGGCTTGAAGTACAACGCGCGCCACGCAGTGAGTGCGCTACGCATGTTGTACGGGAAGTTGAGATCCAAGGGCGTGGGTGCCTGCGCAACGGGCGGCAAACTTTGCAGATAAGCGAAGATGGCGATGGCATCTTCGTGGGTGGTCTTGGTAAACGAAGTGTAGGAGAACACGGGGTACAACCGCTCGCCATCGATCCCGATACCTGTATGCAGCGCACGCCAGAAATCATCGAAACTCCAGCGACCTATTCCGTGCTCCGGATCCGGCGTAATGTTTGGTGCAGGAATGTTGCCAAATGGCGTCGGAATGACGCGGCCACCTGCATACGGCTCGCCACCCTGTTCCGTATGGCAAGACATGCAATCGCCGACGGTTGCCAGGTAGTGCCCCTTGGCGATCACGGCGGGATCTTTTAGCAGCGCGCTGACGTCTTGCCCCTCGATCAACGCGGACGATTCGTGCGTTGTATGCGCGCGCCACCACCATCCTGCAAGCACGATCACCAGCAAAACGACGGGAATCCAAAGCAAGCGCAGGTTTTTCATGCGCCGTCTCCCTGGCTGCCGAGCACGCCGCAGCGCAGCGGGGGTGTTATCGCGTTCGCGGCCTGAGGATGCACATCCGCAGGCACGGATTGACTGGCAAGCCACGCAGCGACCGCCGTGATGTCGTCCGGCGCAAGACGGCTGGCAATCTCGGACATGCAATCGGGTGCCTTCGACGCACGCGTGCCCGTTCGCCATGAGCCTAGCTGCGCGCTGATGTAGTCATAGGGCAAACCAACCAGCCCAGGCACAGACGGCTGTGTGCCGGTGAGCTGCTTGCCATGACAAGCCTGACATGGAGGCACCTTGCGCGATGGATCGCCCGACGTCACCAGCTGCTGGCCACGCTGAAGCACCGAAGGTGCAAGATCCGGCACCGACGAGCTTTGATAAGGCACCTGTTGTGCTGCGAAATACTCGGCGATCTCGTGCATGTATTCGGGGCTCAACTGGCGCACCGTGTATTCCATCGGTGCGTACTTGCGCAGGCCTCGCTGAAAGTTTTGCAATTGCAGCTCGAGATAGGCGACCGGCTTTCCTGCAAGCCTTGGAAAGAGGTCACCGTGTTGTGCGCCCTCGCCGTGCACACCGTGACACGTCGTGCACGCAGCAATACGTTGCTGAAGCGTATCGGGAACGGTCGGCGGATCGGCGTAGGCCACGCCGCCCAGAAGCAACCCGAACGGGAGCAGCCACCGCAGCGCGAGACAGAACTGGACCTTCCAGGCAGTCGTCTTCATGGGCAAAGTATAGGCCCGCCTCGTGCACGAACGGCAAGCTCTGCGGTTATGCTCAAGCTTCTGCGGCATCGTGTCATGCATCCATTCTGAGGCATCGTGCCACATACCTATCAATGGCCTTCGGAGATTTCCATGACCCGTCCGTCGCTCTTGTGCGCTGCACTCTCGCTTGCGTTATTGCCCGTCGTCTCCGCTGCCGCCCAGGACAACAGCCAATCGCTGCCCTGGCAAAGCGTGACCGAACTTCAGCAGAGCATGGATGCGGGCAAGCTCAATACCAAAACACTGGTTCGAGATGATCTGACGCGCATCCATCGCATCGATCAATCGGGTCCCGCCCTGCACTCCGTGCTCGAGCTCAATCCCGATGCATCGAAAATCGCCGCGCAGCTCGATGCGAAACGCACCCCATCGCACGGACCGTTGTATGGCATTCCGGTCTTGCTGAAGGACAACATCGATACCGGCGATCGCACACTGACCACCGCTGGATCGCTTGCCTTGGTGGAAGCGCCGGCGCCGAAAGACGCTGCCCTGGTGACGCGACTGCGCAGCGCCGGCGTGCTGATTCTTGGCAAGGCCAATCTCACCGAATGGGCCGATTTCCGCTCCAGCCACGCAAGCAGTGGATGGACGGGTCGCGGTGGGCAGACACGCAATCCGTACGCACTGGATCGTAATCCGTGTGGTTCCAGTTCCGGCTCCGCCGTTGCGGTGGCCGCTGGCATAGTGCCGGTGGCGGTTGGCTCGGAAACCGACGGCTCGATTATTTGCCCGGCATCGATGAACGGCATTGTCGGCATCAAACCAACGCTTGGTCTGGTGAGCCGCAGCGGCATTATTCCGATCAGCCACAACCAGGATACGGCCGGCCCGCTTGCACGTAATGTCTCCGACGCCGCCACGCTGCTCACGGTGATGGCCGGCAGCGATCCGAATGATCCCGCTACCGCCGATGCGGACAAACACGCGACCGATTACACGAAATTCCTCGACCCGAACGGACTGCGTGGTAAGCGCATCGGCGTCGTGCGCCAGCTTGCCGGCAATGAGCCAAACGCCGACCGTGTGCTAGAAGAAGCGATTGCCGCCATGCGTGCGCAAGGCGCAATCATCGTTGACCCGGTCACTCTTCCGCATCTCTCGGAACTGAGCGATCCGGAGATGACGGTGATGCTCTACGACTTCAAAAATGACCTCAACAACTACCTTGCCGGCCGCAAAGGCTTGCATATGAAAACACTGGCCGACCTGATCGCCTTCAACCAGCGCGAAGCCGCGGTAGAAATGCCATGGTTTGGCCAGGACCTGTTTGAGCAGGCGCAGAACAAAGGTCCGCTTACCGACAAGGTCTATCTCGATGCGCTAGCGAAGGCGAAGCAGTTGTCGGGGCCGGACGGTATCGACGCCGCACTTCAGCAGGGTCATCTGGATGCACTGCTGGCACCGTCGTGGGGCCCTGCGTACCTGACAGACCTGGTGTTGGGCGATCACATTGTCAGCGGCAATCCGACCATTGGCGGTGTGTCACAACCGGCCGCCGTCGCGGGCTATCCCTCCATCACCGTACCCGCTGGATGGGCGCATGGTTTGCCCGTTGGTATCGTGTTCTTCGGTACAAAATGGAGTGAGCCCGCGCTGATTTCGATTGCCTATGGCTTCGAACAACACACGCACGCGTGGCAAGCACCGAAGTTTCTCGATACGGTCGACGGAAAGCCGGTGGCTTTCGGGAAGTAATGCGATTGCTTCGCCGGTCATGGCGCGCTTGAGTTGAAGCATTCAACTCAAGCGCGCGAACTGGGTTCAACCCTTCTGCGATTTCCGCACGATCAACATCGCCAGCTCGAGCGACTGCTCGTAGTTCAGACGCGGATCGACCATCGACTTATAGGCGCGCTGCAGATCGGCCTCGCTCAAATCACGCGCGCCGCCCATGCATTCGGTGACATCTTCGCCAGTGAGCTCAAGATGCACACCGCCCAGGCGCGTACCTGCGGCAGCGTGAATATCGAACGCCTGATCCAGCTCGCTGCGAATGTTGTCGAAGCGACGCGTCTTGTATCCGTTGGAAGTGCTTTCGGTGTTGCCATGCATGGGATCGGCAACCCACAACACGCGACGGCCTTCTCGCTTCACCGCCTCCAATAGCGGCGGAAGTGCTGTAGCGATTTGCGCGTGGCCCATGCGATGGATCAACGTCAAACGCCCCGGTTCGTCTTCGGGATTGAGCGCATCGATCAACGGCAACAGCTGTGCTGGCGTGACGGAGGGACCAACCTTCACCGCGATCGGATTGCGAATGCCACGGAAGTATTCGACGTGCGCGCCATCGAGCGCAGCGGTACGCATACCAATCCACGGAAAATGTGTGGACAGATTGAACCAGCCGCGATGCCGTGGAACCTGCCTCGTAATCGCCTGTTCGTAATGCAGCAGCAATGCTTCGTGCGAGGTGAAAAAGTCCACACGTGTGAACCCGGCAATCGGGCCCGCGAGTGTTTCCATGAAACGTAGCGAATCACCGATGGCCCCTACCATGCGGCGGTATTCCGCGGCGAGCGGCGAATGCTCGACCCACGCCAAATCCCAATACTCAGGATGGTGCAAGTCGGCGAAACCGCCGTCGATCAGTGCACGTACGAAATTCATCGTCAGCGCGGAATGGGCGTGCGCGCGAATCAGACGTTGCGGATCGGGACGGCGTGCCTGAGCGGTGAATTCGGGACCGTTGATCACGTCGCCGCGGAAGCTTGGGAGTGTCACGCCATCGCGCGTCTCGGTATCGGCCGAACGCGGCTTGGCGTACTGACCGGCAAAGCGTCCCACGCGCAGCACCGGCTTCTTGAGCCCGTGCACCAGCACTAGACTCATCTGCAGCAGCACTTTCAAACGATTGGAGATGATCGGACTGGCACAGTCGGCAAAGCTCTCCGCGCAGTCACCGCCCTGAAGCAGGAAACGCTCACCGTCCTGTGCCTCGGCTAACGCCTGTTTTAGCGAAAGCACCTCCCAGGACGTGACCAGTGGCGGCAAACCTGCCAGCTCTCCGATCGCCTGGGCGAGCTCAACGGCGTCTTCGTAGTGCGGCTGCTGCAAGGCAACGCGTTGCTGCCAGGACGTAGGGGTCCAGCTAGGGTGATCTTGCTTGATGCTTACTGCCTGGCTCATAACCGCAATCTCTGGGGTGCTCGCTGCAGGGTCGCGCGAATGGCCCACACAGATAAAAGGATGTACCACAACACCGTCCAGAATGGCATCGGCAAGCCGAGAATCGGCTGGATCTTGGCGCACTCGCCGGAGCCGGTGAACACGATTTTCAGCATCTTCGACAACGGAAACGCATCCAGCAAGTAGCTCAGACCGGGACCACAGGATGGGAGCTGATCAGGCGGCAGCGACTGTATCCATAGATGGCGCCCTGCCACGGCCAGGCCGAACAACGCGCCCAAGAGGACAAACCCGGTGTAAAACCAGCGGCCGGCTCCGGATGGCGAATGCAACGCACCTAGCAGGAAGAAAATGCCCATCACGATGAAGCCTATGCGTTGAAAAATGCACAGCGGACACGGATCCATGCCCCAAACATATTGAGCATAGAGCGCAAAACCCAGCAGGGCGGCACAGATCAGGAAACCGACGAAGAAACTGGCGCGGTACGACCAGCGAAGAGGATTCATGGTAGGTGCGGGGGTAAGGACGGAGCGCTGACATTACCCGCTCACCGGGACGCTGTCAGTAGGGCCGAATGCATAGGAACTAAAAACACAAACCCCGGTCAGCTACCCGACCGGGGTTTGTGTTTGGACGTCCAAACGAAGCTGGACGAATTTATTCGGCGTCGACCGCTTCAGTGCGCGGGCGATCGACCAGTTCGACATACGCCATCGGTGCGTTGTCGCCCGGGCGGAAGCCGCACTTGAGGATACGCAGGTAGCCGCCGGGACGCTCGCGATAACGCGGGCCGAGTTCCACGAACAGCTTGCCCACGGCCTGCTTGTCGCGCAGACGGGCAAACGCCAAACGGCGATTAGCCACACCATCCACCTTGGACAGCGTGATCAGCGGCTCGGCAATGCGGCGCAGTTCCTTGGCTTTCGGCAGCGTCGTGCGGATCAGCTCATGCTTGATCAGCGACGAGGCCATATTCTTGAACATCGCTTCGCGATGACTACTGGTTCGGTTGAGCTTACGCCCGGATTTCATGTGACGCATGATGAGACTCTCTTGTCTGTTGTTATGAAAAACCGGTCCGTTATGGCCGGATTTCCGCGGGTTTCCCGCTGTTGAAGCCCTTGGTGAAACGGGCTCTTATTAAGAGTGCGGCCATGGATGGCCGCTTCTGGCATTTGGTGGAGGAAAGACACGCACACCCACCGCTACCTAGCTACTACTGCGATCAAGAAGGATCGCAAAAATGAAACGCGCCGCGATGAAAGCGGCTTTTCGAGACGGACGGGTGCGCCAGAGGCGCTCCCGTCGTTACTTAATACAAACTATCAACCCAGCTGCATGCCGTGCGAGAGGCCCGGCGGCGGCCAGTTTTCAAGCTTCATGCCCAAGGCTAGACCACGCACGCCGAGGACATCTTTGATTTCCGTGAGCGACTTCTTGCCAAGATTCGGCGTCTTCAGCAGCTCGACTTCGGTCTTCTGAACCAGATCGCCGATGTAGTAGATGCTCTCGGCCTTCAGACAGTTCGCCGAACGCACGGTGAGCTCCAGATCGTCGATCGGGCGCAGCAGGAGCGGATCGAAACCGCCCTTCTCTGCCTTGTCCGTGGCGCTCTCGCGGCGCGAGAAGTCACCGAACACCGACAGCTGATCGTTGAGGATTTCAGCAGCTTTGCGCACCGCATCTTCCGCACCGATGGTGCCGTTGGTTTCGATGTCCAGCACGAGCTTGTCGAGGTTGGTGCGCTGCTCGACACGAGCCGCATCCACTTCGTAAGCCACGCGCAGCACCGGCGCAAACGAGGCGTCGAGTTGCAGACGACCGATCGGGCGAGCTTCGTCATCCGGATGCTGGCGCAGGCTGGCCGGCTGATAGCCGACGCCGCGACGCACCTTCAGACGCATGTTCAGCGCGATGTCCTTGGTGAGGTGGCAAATCACATGTTCCGGATTGATGATTTCCACCGAGTGATCGACGGCGATGTCGCCAGCCGTGACCACACCCTTGCCCTTCTTGGACAGGGTCAGGGTGACTTCATCACCCGTATGCTGACGAATCGCCACTTCCTTGAGGTTCAGCAGGACTTCGATCACGTCCTCCTGCAGACCTTCCAGGGTGGTGTATTCGTGCAGCACGCCATCAATTTCAACCTCGACGATGGCACTGCCAGGGATCGAGGAGAGCAGCACGCGGCGAAGCGCGTTGCCCAGTGTGTGGCCAAAGCCACGCTCGAGCGGCTCCACCACCACCTTGGCGCGATTCGGTCCGAGCTGCTCGACGTTGAGGCCGCGTGGCCGCAACACGCTAGTTGACGAAACTGCCATGCAGTGCTCCGGTTAATTACTTCGAATAAAGCTCGACGATCAGCGCTTCGTTGATGTCGGTCGGCAGGTCTGCGCGATCCGGCACCGACTTGAACGTGCCGGCGAACTTCTTGCTGTCTACTTCCACCCACTGCGGGCGCAGATCCATCGTGTCGAACACGGTGCTGGCTTCCTGCACGCGCAGCTGATTGCGCGCACGCTCAGCCAAGGCAATCTCGTCACCCGGGCGAACCTGGTAGGACGGGATGTTGACCTTCTTGCCGTTGACCAGAATGGCCTTGTGCGACACGAGCTGGCGAGCCTGGGCGCGAGTGACCGCAAAACCCATGCGGTAAACAACGTTGTCCAGACGGCTTTCGAGCAGGCGCAGCAGGTTTTCACCCGTATTGCCTTTCAGGGTCGACGCCTTGGTGTAGTAGTTGCTGAACTGACGCTCGAGCACACCGTAAATGCGCTTGACCTTCTGCTTTTCACGCAGCTGAACAGCATAGTCGGACATGCGTGCGCGCTTGTTGGCGCCATGCTGACCGGGCTTGTTCTCCAGCTTGCACTTGGAATCGATTGCGCGCGCCGGGCTCTTCAGGCTCAGGTCCGAACCTTCACGACGCGCGAGTTTGCAGGTAGCTCCACGATAACGTGCCATGGTTATGCTCCTTAGACGCGACGTTTCTTGGGGGGACGGCAGCCGTTATGCGGAATCGGCGTGACATCGATAATGTTCAGAACTTTGTAGCCGAGGGCGTTCAGCGAACGCACCGCCGACTCACGGCCAGGGCCTGGACCCTTGATCCGCACTTCCACCGTCTTCACGCCGTATTCGCCCGCTGCGCGGCCAGCCTTCTCGGCGGCAACCTGAGCAGCAAACGGGGTCGACTTACGCGAGCCGCGGAAACCCGCGCCGCCGGCAGTCGCCCAGGACAGGGCATTACCCTGACGATCGGTGATCGTGATGATGGTGTTGTTAAAAGATGCCTGCACGTGCGCCACCGCATCGGTGACAACGCGCTTGATCTTCTTCTTGGTCTTAACTGGCTTTGCCATGTTCGGAATCCGTTACTTCTTGATCGCGCGACGGGGACCCTTGCGGGTACGTGCGTTGGTACGCGTGCGCTGGCCGCGCACCGGCAGGCCACGACGGTGGCGCAGACCGCGGTAGCAACCCAGGTCCATCAAACGCTTGATGGCCATGCCGACTTCGCGGCGCAGGTCGCCTTCCACGACGTATTTGGCGACTTCGTGGCGGATCTTCTCCACCTCGCCTTCGCTCAGCGATTTAATCGGCGTGGTGGGAACCACACCTGCGTCCGCACAGACCTTCTTGGCCCGGCTGCGGCCGATACCAAAGATGCTCTGCAGGCCAACCCAGACGTGTTTCTGGACCGGCAAATTGACACCCGCAATGCGCGCCATGATGTACTTTCTCCGATGCTTTCTTGCGCGGTAAACGCGCAATTCTAACTTGAATCAAACTCTCAGGAAAGCCCTGCGGCACCCAGTGCCGCCGCTTCCCACCCGTGCCTCACTGCAGCCTCAGCCGCGGCGCAGATTGGCCTTTTTGAGCAAACCTTCGTACTGATGGCTGTAGAGATGTGCCGTCACCTGCGCGGTGAAGTCCATCACCACCACCACTACGATCAGCAGCGACGTGCCGCCGAAGTAGAACGGAACATGCCACGCGTTCTGCATGAACGTTGGCACCAGACAGACCAGCACGAGGTAGAGGGCGCCCACACCGGTCAGACGGGTCATGACAGAGTCGATGTACTCAGCCGTCGAGCGACCCGGGCGAATACCCGGAATCAGCGCGCCAGACCGCTTGAGGTTATCGGCCGTGTCTTGCGAGTTGAAAACGATTGCCGTGTAGAAGAAGGCAAACGTAATCACCAGCACTGCATAAATGATGTCGTACAGCGGTTCGCCAGGCGTCAGCGCCTGAACGACGTTCGTCAACCAGCGCGACTGGTGGCTCGCATTGCCCCAAGTCGCCGCCATCGCCGGGAACATCAGAATACTGTTCGCGAAGATCGGTGGAATCACACCCGACATATTGATTTTGAGCGGTAGGTGGGACGTCTGGTTCATGTAAGAACGCTGACCACCCGACCGCCTTGCGTAATTCACGGTGATGCGTCGCTGTGCCCGCTCCATGAACACCACGAACGCAGTCACCGCCAGTACCATTCCGCAAACCGTTACAAGCGGCAGCGTATTGAGTTCACCGTTGCTTGCCATGCCCAGCGTGTGCGCCACGGCATTCGGTAAACCCGCCACGATACCCGCGAAAATCAGCAGCGAAATACCGTTACCGATACCGCGCTCGGTCATCTGCTCGCCCAGCCACATCAGGAACATCGATCCCGCTGTGAGGCCCACGACCGTCGACAGTATGAAGCCGAAACCCGGCGTGTAGACCACCGGCCCAACCGCACTGGTCTGCTTCATCAACGCTGCCGCGATACCGAAAGCCTGGAATGCCGAAAGACCAACGGTGCCAAAACGGGTGTACATCGTCAGCGTGCGTTGACCCGACTGACCTTCCTTGCGCAATGCCTGCAAGCTCGGAATAACCGAACCCATCATCTGCACCACAATCGACGCAGAGATATAAGGCACCACGCCAAGCGCAAACACTGACAAACGTCCCAGCGAACCACCCGAGAACATGTTGAACATGTCCAGGATGCCGCCACTCTGACCAATCAGAGCCGCCATGGCGTCCGGGTTTACACCCGGCACCGGAATGAACGAGCCGAGGCGGAACACAATCAGCGCACCGATCACAAAGAAAATGCGCTGACGAAGCTCGGTCAATTTACCGAGCGATCCGACAGATGTGCCCTTGGCTGCGGCCACGTGTGATTACTCCACGCTGCCGCCGGCCGCTTCGATGGCCGTCTTGGCACCGGCAGTCGCCAGCAGACCCGACAGCTTCACCGCACGACCAATCTCACCCTTGGCGACGACCTTGACCTTCTTGGCGCGACTGTCGATCAGGCCAGCCTGATGCAGCACGACCGGATCGATCACGTCAGCCTTAAGCGCAGCCAACTGATACAGGAACACTTCCTGGCTCTCTGCTTTCTTCAGCGAGCGGAAGCCCACCTTCGGCAGGCGGCGCTGCAGCGGCATCTGACCGCCTTCGAAACCATACTTGTGGGTACCACCGGCGCGGGCATGTTGACCCTTGTGGCCGCGGCCAGCGGTCTTGCCCAGACCCGAACCGATACCGCGACCGACGCGCAGACGCGTCTTGCGCGAACCAGCAGCTGGCTTGATGTCATTAAGACGCATGATGCTTACTCCTCGACCCGCACCAGGTAATAGACCGTGTTGATAAGGCCACGCACTTGCGGGCTATCCTTCAATTCACGGACATCGTTGAGCTTGCTCAGGCCGAGCGCCTTGACGCTCAAGCGATGCCGGCTCTGTACACCGCGCAGGCCCTTGACCAGGCGGACGCGGACGTTCTTATCGTTGTTAGCCATTGCCCAGCACCTCTTCCACGGTCTTGCCACGCTTGGCAGCGATCTGCTTCGGCGAGGCAACGGCCTGCAGGCCCTTAATGGTGGCGCGAACCAAGTTGATCGGATTGCGCGAACCAACAGCCTTGGCTAGCACATTCTTCACACCGACCACTTCCAACACAGCGCGCATGGCGCCGCCGGCGATTACGCCGGTACCTTCGGAAGCCGGCTGCATGAACACGCGAGCCGCACCGTGATTGGCCTTGATGGCGTACCACAGCGTGCCGTTATTCAGGTCGATGCTCACCATGTTGCGGCGCGCACGTTCCATCGCCTTGGAGATGGCGACCGGCACTTCGCGCGCCTTGCCATAACCGAAGCCAACCTTGCCCTCGCCGTCGCCGACCACGGTCAGCGCGGTAAAGCTCATCTGGCGGCCACCCTTGACGGTCTTGGCCACGCGGTTAACGGCAATCAGCTTCTCGAGCAGGCCGTCTGAATTTTCGCGATCGTTAGAAGACATATCTTTTCCGTATGCCCGGACCATCCGGGACTTTTACTTGCGGCTGGGCCGCTTGGAGTTGTTGTTGTGTCTTGCTTAGAACTTGAGGCCCGCTTCGCGGGCGGCATCGGCAAGCGCCTTGATGCGACCGTGATAGCGGAAACCGGAGCGATCGAACGCAACAGCTTCAATACCCGCAGCCTTGGCGCGCTCAGCAATCGCCTTGCCCACTGCAGCAGCAGCTGTCAGGTTCTTGGTGCCCTTCAAACCTTCTGCGACCGACTTCTGTACGGTCGACGCGGCAGCCACCACCTTCTCGCCCGAGGCGTCGAACACCTGGGCGTAGAGATGCTGGCCGGTGCGATGCACGGACAAACGCGCTACGGCGAGCTTGCGGATGTGCGAGCGCGTGGACTTGGCGCGGCGCAGACGAGCTTCATTCTTGTTCATCATGTGTCTCCAGAAAGCGGATCGGCTAGTTAGCGGAGTGAGCCGCTATTACGCCTTCTTGGCTTCCTTAATGGTGATCTTCTCGCCCGAGTAACGAACGCCCTTGCCCTTATAGGGTTCCGGCGGACGGTAACCACGGATCTTGGCAGCGACTTCGCCCACCAGCTGCTTGTCCGAACCCTTGATCAGGATTTCGGTCTGCGTCGGGGTTTCAATGCTGATGCCTTCCGGCGCATTGAAGACCACCGGGTGCGAGAAGCCCAGGCTCAGGTTCAGCGCTTTGCCGGCCATCGATGCGCGGTAACCCACGCCGACGAGCTCCAGCTTGCGCTCGTAACCTTCGGAAACGCCCTTGATCATGTTCGCAAGCAGCGCGCGAGCGGTACCGCCGAACTTGTCATCCGCGCCTTCGGCGACCTGGATGTTGACGGTGCCGTTGTCATTGGCCACAGACACGCCCGGCAAGGCATGGATGGACAGGGCGCCCTTCGGGCCCTTCACGGCGATGCTGTCTTCCGCAATCTTGAGCTCAACGCCCTTCGGCAGCGAAATCGGTTTCTTAGCAACACGGGACATCGGAGGCTCCTTACGCGACCAGGCCGATGACTTCGCCGCCCACGCCTTGAGCGCGGGCCTGCTTGTCGGTCAACAGACCGGCGGAAGTCGAGATAATCGAAATGCCCAGACCGCCCAGCACCTTCGGCAGTTCACCCTTGCCGCGGTACACACGCAGACCGGAACGGCTGATGCGCTCGATGCGCTCGATGGCCGGACGGCCTTCGAAATACTTGAGCTTGATCTCGAGCACCGGCTTACCTTCCTGAGAGGAAGTCTTGGCGTCGAGGATGTAGCCCTCGTTCTTGAGAAGGTCGGCAAGCGCCACCTTCAGCTTCGACGACGGCATGCTTACGGCCTGCTTGCCCGTAGCTTGGGCATTGCGGATACGCGTAAACAGATCGGCGATGGGATCAGTCATGCTCATGAAAAACTTCCTTCAGAGTGCACCGATATCCGATAAAACCGGAAATCAATATTGAGTTGTGGGCCGCCACGGGGCGGTCTGCAGCACGCAGACCGTCAACTATAGCAGCCTTTTCCGGTTTTTGCGAATAGCGATGCTTCAAAGTCGCATCGACGGCGGCGCGTTACCACGCCGCCGGGTTTGGCGCCCCACCCAAACGCAGGGCTGCCTTAAAACGATTACCAGCTGGCCTTACGCAGGCCGGGCACGTCACCACGCATGGTGGCTTCGCGCAGCTTGTTACGGCCTAGGCCGAACTTGCGGTACACGCCACGCGGGCGGCCCGACAGTTCGCAACGGTTACGCTGACGGCTGGGGCTGGCGTCACGCGGCAGCTTCTGCAGCTTGGTCTGCGCTTCCATCTTGTCCTCGTAGGAGGACTTCGGGCTCAGCACGATCGCCTTCAATTCGGCGCGCTTGGCAGCGTACTTCTTGACGATTTTGGTCCGCTTGATATCGCGGTTAACCATTGAGGTCTTGGCCATGGATTCTCTCGCGTATCAGTTGCGGAACGGGAAGCTGAAGGCTTCCAGCAGCGCTTTGGCTTCTTCGTCGGACTTGGCGGTGGTGGTGATGGAGATGTCCATACCGCGCATCGCGTCGATTGCGTCGAAGTCGATTTCCGGGAAGATGATCTGTTCCTTGATGCCAAAGTTGTAGTTACCACGGCCATCGAAGGCGCGACCCGACACGCCGCGGAAGTCGCGGACGCGGGGAAGCGAAATGTTGATCAGGCGATCCAGGAATTCCCACATCTGGGCGCGGCGCAAGGTGACCTTGCAGCCGATCGGCCAGCCGTCGCGGATCTTGAACGAGGCCACGGATACGCGCGCCTTGGTCGTGATCGGCTTCTGACCGGCAATCTTGGTCATATCCGCCACGGCATTTTCGAGCACTTTCTTGTTGCCCGCGGCTTCGCCCACGCCCATGTTCAGCGTGATCTTGGTGATGCGGGGAACCTGCATCACGTTCTGGTAACCAAAACGCTCGGTGAGCTTCTGGATGACCTGTTCTTTGTAAAAGTTTTCAAGGCGCGTCATGACTTGTGTTCCTTACGCGTCCACGACCTCGCCATTCGAACGGTACACGCGGACCTTGCGCCCATCACTGAGCGTTTTGGCACCAACGCGTTCACCCTTGTTCGTGGCGGGGTTGAACAGCTGCACATTAGAAATATGGATCGAAGCTTCACGCTCGACGATGCCGCCCGGCTGGTTGGCCTGCGGATTCGCCTTGGTGTGACGCTTGACCAGGTTGACGTTGGAGACGAACACGCGATCGCCTTCAACGCGCAGCACGTCGCCGCGCTGACCTTTGTTTTTACCGGTGATCACGAGGACCTGATCACCCTTGCGGATACGGTTCATGGTTCTTCTCCGCCTCAGAGCACTTCGGGTGCGAGCGAGACGATCTTCATGAACTTCTCGCCGCGCAGCTCACGAGTCACGGGCCCGAAGATACGGGTGCCGATCGGCTCGAGCTTGTTGTTGAGGAGTACGGCCGCGTTACCGTCGAAACGGATCAGCGAACCGTCGGCGCGGCGCACACCCTTGGCGGTACGAACCACCACGGCGTTGTACACCTCACCCTTCTTCACCTTGCCACGCGGGATGGCATCTTTCACGGTGACTTTGATCACGTCACCGATCGCGGCGTAACGGCGCTTGGAGCCGCCGAGCACCTTGATGCACATCAGTTCCTTGGCGCCGCTGTTGTCGGCGGCGGAAAGCGTGCTTTGCATCTGGATCATAGCTGCACCCTCCCCTTACGCTTCGGCGCGCGTGACGATTTCGACCACGCGGTGATGTTTGGTTTTAGAAAGCGGACGGCATTCCGCAATGCGCACCACGTCGCCCTCGTTCGCGCCGATGTCGTTCTGCGCGTGGAGCTTGGTGGAACGACGCACGATCTTGCCCAGCAGCGGATGCTGCACCTGGCGTTCGATCAGTACGGTGACCGTCTTTTCCATCTTGTTGCTAATGACGCGGCCCTCAAGGGTGCGCGCCTGCTTGGTGTTGTCGCTCATGTCGGCCGTCCCTTACTTCTTGCCGCCGAGCACGAACTTCGTGCGGGCGATGTCGCGCCGAACACGGCGCAGTTGGTGCGGCTGGCTGAGCTGACCGGTGCCTTTCTGCATGCGCAGATTGAACTGCTCCTTGCGAAGGTCCAGCAGATGCTGCTTCAGCTCGTCGGCCGACTTGTTGTTGATATCTTTGGTGGCCATCACATCACCGCCCTGGAGACAAACTGGGTCTGCACCGACAACTTGGCAGCGGCCAGGCGGAATGCCTCGCGCGCGGTTGCCTCGTCGACACCCTCGATTTCATAAAGCATGCGGCCTGGCTGGATCGGTGCGACCCAGTACTCCACACCACCCTTACCGGCGCCCATTCGGACTTCGATCGGCTTCTTGGTGATCGGCTTGTCC
>NZ_DATHMR010000172.1:0-13175 GCF_035486915.1 Dyella sp.
CTATTGTGTGATCCTCGACGGCTCTTGCCACCTCGAGGCCGACGGACATCCGTTGATCACTCTGCAGGAAGGCGATTTTGTTCTGATCCCTTCGGCGTATGGCTTCACGACGTCGAGTCTCGAACCGATGGCATCGCAGGACATCGTCACGCCACCCATCGCATTGCCCGATGGCGAATTCAGACTCGGTATTCCAAGCGGACCGCCGGACGTTCGAATGCTGATCGGCTACTGCGTCTTTGAGTCACCGGACGCCGCCTTGTTGGTTTCGCTTCTCCCACAACTCGTGCACGTTCGTGGCGAAAAGAGGCTGGCCACCATCGTGCAACTTGTAAGCGAAGAATCTCGCGCGTTGCGGCCCGCGCGTGACGTCATCCTTGAACGCCTTTTAGAAGTTCTTCTCATCGAAGCCCTTCGATCCACCGCTGGGATTGCAGCATCGCCAGGCTTATTGCGTGGGCTTGCCGACGAACGCCTCGCCGTCGCGATACGACACATGCATGAAAGTCCAACCCGGCCCTGGACAGTTGCACAACTGGCGAAAGAAGCAGCCCTCTCCCGCTCGGCATTCTTCGAGCGATTCAGCCGCACAGTGGGCGTCGCTCCGATGGAGTATCTGCTTGCGTGGCGTATGGCGTTAGCGAAGAAATGGCTGCGACAGAAAGAAGCCGGTATCGCGGACATTGCGGGCCGCGTTGGCTACAGCTCCGCAAGCACGTTTAGCGTTGCATTTACACGCTATGTCGGTTTGCCGCCAACGCGGTATGCGCGCGAGCAAATGGAATAGTGACGTTGGGGGTGCTCATGTCTGCTTTGGGTTGTGAGCTCAATGGGTCAATGCAACACCCTGTACTGAGTTGTAAACAAGCGGCCACTACGCCATCCCCCGCCCTGATGAGTTACGTAAATCGTGAATCTCCCAGACACCTTAAATGGAGGGATAAATGCGCGCGAGGGGTGCGGCGGATAGCTTAAGGCGGTCTTCAGGGAATCGGGGGTGCCTCTAAACGCCCCCAAGCCGTTTGGTCAATGTGTTGCATTCACCGGTTGAAACGGCAGTCGAAAGCAGGCATTCGGCCTCAGATAGCAGGACTTCAAGCTGAGACACATTGCCCTCGCAGTTTGCTAATGAAACAGGCTCCACGCCAGCGACACAGAAAATGCCCCCAGCACGATTGACGCGCATCGCTGGACGCCCTCAGTGCTGATCCACATTAGTCGGCCGCTACCGAGCGCAGCACCGAACGCGATCCACGCGAGCCCAATCGGGATCAGCAGAGCAGTGAAAATCCCCATCGCGCTCAGATAGGTTGACCCGTCTGCGAATGCAGCCGACGGAAAAATCGTGCCGGCGAACAGAATTGCTTTCGGATTGAGCAGCGTCGCGACAAACAGTGTGCGCAGCCCGATCGCTGTTTGTGGCGACGTCTGGAGCACGACGGCACTGCGCCACATGCGCACCGCGAGGTACGCGATATACAAGCAACTGACTATCCGCACGAATATTGGCAACCAGATGAGCGAGTGCGCGGCGTGCGTCAGAAAACATCCCCAGGCAGAGATCGACACCACGTAGCCTGCAAGTTCGACGCCCGCAAGGCGCGCCGCGCGCTTCACGCCTTGCCGGAGCCCGGCCGCGGCGAGCAGCGTATTGGTGGGGCCCGGCATCATCAATACGATGGTGATGCCCAGCACGAACAGCACCGTACCTGATGTCGAAAGCATGATTGGCGGAAATAAAAACTAGAGGTTCGCTTAATACCACATTCTTGACGACGTCCGCTTTGGGCAGTCGAAAGCGGACATTAAGAAAAGCCGCAGCTCAGTCAAGGCTGACTAGCCTTTGAATAAATCCTTCGTTAGCTCATTGATTCGTTAGGCTGGATCGGAAGCCCACTTAGGCAACCCACAATGCATGCACCGTCGAGCAAATATGTTCGGGTTACGGCCCTTTGGCATAAAAAAACGCCTACCGCATCTCGGGCACCCGAAAAAAATTATTACTAGACGGGTGTATCCAAAGGCGACAATCCAACATGCAACAAGATAGCTATTGGCGGCCTCGGGGTAAAAATGCGAAAGCAAACATCCAACTATGTAGCCAAGGATGACGACTCCCCAAGAAGCGTATGTCCATGCACGCAACTGGTTCCAGTATTTCTTGTACATCTAACCTCCCGCTAAACCTGCGGTGATCCCAATGGTGGGCGATAGCTTCAATGATGTCCGCTTCAGGTCGGAAGCGGACCTTGGAAGTAACCCGATCATCCCGCCTTATACAGCCCAGGTGCACCATATATCTGCATCGAGTTCCAGAGCGTCAAGCGGACAATTAATTCCTAAGCCAAGCCGCACATGTTACCTACCGCCATAGGGCACGTCCTTATAGGCGATTCGGTCGAACCTTGTACCCAAAAGCCCAGCGAATTCATCCACAATTATCGGTTCGCCAATCCATCTCTGCCCTAGCGCATATGCGACACACTGCCTTACCTCACCAGAGGTAAAAGTGTCTCTGTAAACAACGACGATGGAATGACATCCTCTGCGATTCTCCAAGCCTGTCACGGTTGTCTCGAAGGTAACTGGCGTTGCCGGCATGATTCGGACGGCAAGAAATAGCAGGTCTTGAATGATCACCCAAAAGAAGACGGCCATGACGCAACCAATAAGCAATGCCTTAAGGGCTGCTCTGGAAGGCTCATCCTGAGAGTTAGCCCCATCCCGATCCCTGTATTTGTAATTTTTCGCCCGGAAGTCACGTATCCAAAGCCACGCCACCAACGCCCCCAGAATGCCGCTGGGCGGAGTTACCACGTACCAGACGACGTTGTTATATAGGTGGATGTCTTGCGCCCCATTGCCCATTAAGACAACGATCAAAAGCAGAACAAAAACCGCGGCCCAGCGTGCGCCGATGATTGGTTTTGAGATAGCGGTGTCCATGTGCCACGCCCTTTCACTGCTAGTACCGATTGCGATCCAAGATCTGTCTTACGAGCGTCCGCTTCGGGTGAAAGCAGACACCCCGCCGTAGTTGCTTCGCGACTCAGCGCGTTCCAACTCGAAGGTCATAGGCTTCCTTCTCGGCATACGACCGCCAACTGGCAAAGGCGCAAAAGCCGTATGACCTGGCGAGCTACAGATCATTGCGACTTTGAGACTATTGCCACGCGACAACAAAGTCAGCTTGGCGACAGTTTTTGATCAGTTGGCATCAATGAAAAATCACTGATCATGCGGCAGCCGCACGCAAGTTCTTACTCGTTGCAGAAGCTTCCGCACGCAGTGCTAGCATGCCTCGTCGATCACAGCTGTGACGGCTATCTGGTAACACCGTATACCGGAGCGTGCCATGGGGAAAAAGGATGATCATCGTGTGCCGGCGATCGTGTTGGGCCGCGGCCCGACCGCGCTGGGCATTTTGCGTTGTCTAGCGATGACCGGCATCCCGGCCTATGTCGCGTGCCCCGCTTCCGATCACGTCACTCACTCGCGTTGGTATCGCCCCACTCCCGGGGGAAAGGCGTGGGATGGCTC
This sequence comes from Dyella sp., assembly GCF_035486915.1. GTDB lineage: Bacteria > Pseudomonadota > Gammaproteobacteria > Xanthomonadales > Rhodanobacteraceae > Dyella_B. Next base: position 3,541 of record NZ_DATHMR010000172.1, read on the forward strand.
ACTTGGATCGCACGCATACGAACTATTGCGCCAAATGCCGCTGCAAAAAGCCGTATTAATTGCCGGTGCCGACGATGCCGCACTGTGGCTTACGGATCTCCCACATACCGAATTTGCGTCGCGCTATTTTCTCAGCACAAGCTCGCGCGAGACACAGGAAATTCTGCAGGACAAGTCGCGTTTTTCCACGTTCCTGGAAAGCGCGCACATTCCGCACCCCCGCACCTTTCATATCGAATGCGATGCCGATATTGAGGCGATACCTTTCGACGAGCTCGACCGTGTTTTCATCAAACCGGTGAACTCGCAAAAATTCAGCGATGTCACCGGCGTGAAAGGCATTTGGGTCACGCACAAGAACGAACTGCATGCTGCATGGCGACGCCTCCACGATCAGGGCTTTCGCCTGATGGCACAGGAATACGTGCCCGGCACCGCGTCGGATCATTATTTTGTTGACGGCTTTCGCGATGGAAGCGGCGAAATGACCGGCTTGTTTACGCGCCAGCGCATTCGTATTTCGCCACCGGATTTTGGCAACAGTTCGTATTGCCGCAGCATTCCGCTCGAACAGCTGCAAACGCCGGTCGATGATGTCAAGCGGCTGTTGGCGAAGTTGAACTATCGCGGCATTTTCAGCGCGGAGTTCAAACGCGATAAGCGCGATGGTGTTTACCGCATTCTTGAGGTCAATACGCGCGCTTGGACATACGTGGAGTTTGCGGCGCGTTGCGGCGTCAACGTTTGCGAAATGGCGTATCAGGATGCGCTCGGCTTACCGGTGCATCGGGCGACGCTTGATTACAAGGTAGGCGCCGGCTGCGTCGACTTCTATCGAGACATCAGCACCGTTCGCGCACAAAGCGCGCAAGCACGCGGACCATTGTCGAACATTCTGTTGCAGTGGGCTGGAGCGCATTTTCACTCCTTCCGTTTGGACGACCCGAAACCGGGTCTGCACTTTGCAACGCAGGTTTTGACACGGCGATGGAGCGGTCGCGCGGCCGGCTAATGGCGGACCTCTTGGCGATTAGGGCTACGACGCGAAGGCTGTCGAAGCAGAAAACGAAACTCCCGCGACCGCGAATGCCACAACGACGATCTGCCAAATTTGCTCGCTCCTCGCACGGTGTAATACCCACTTTTCCATTACCCGAATTTCTCGCTTAAGTTGGAAGCCACGCCAAGTGCGAGGTAGTTCAATACCCTTTCGCTATCTTGTTTATGTCCGCTTCGGGTCGAAAGCAGAAACGATGGCAACTGCGAAAACTGATGCGATAGGGAGTTATTAGCTCGCAGCGTTCTTTTCAGATGCCACCATTTTTGGCCACTCAATGGCGGTCTTCTCTAGGGCACCGGCAGTTGTGCATCCAGGAAGGCGAAGATATCGGAGTATTCGGCTGCCTCCGCGCCGAGCGAGACCTGGATGCCATGCCCCGCATGGGCATCAGTACGAATCCACACCGGTCGTCCGCTGGTGTCGGCAGCGCGCAAGCGCGCAGCGAACTTGCCTGTCTCCCACGGAGCGACGCGGCTGTCGTTAAGACCCACGTCCAGCATCACCGCCGGGTAGGCAGTGTTTGGACGAATTTGCTGATACGGGTCTGTCGCCAGGATCCAGGGAAAGTCCGACGCTTTGCGCGGGTCGCCCATTTCGCCCAGCTGGTTAGCACCGTTGGGAGACTGCATCAGACGCACCGGATTAAGTATGCTGACCAAAAATACGGCGGCACCGAAACGGTCGGGGTAGCCCACCACCGCGCCGCCGATCAACAGACCACCGGCGCTCCCGGACATCAGCGCAGTGCGTTCCGGACGGCTGTAGCCCAGTTCGCTCAGCCGCGCCACGCCGGCGACAAAATCTTCCACGCCTTTGTGCTTGTTTTGTCCCCTGCCAGCCTGATGCCACGCCTCGCCTTTCTCGCCACCACCGCGCACGTGCGCATACGCGAAAATGTTGCCGCGCTTGACCCATTCCAACCGGTCAGGTCTGAACGACGGAACGATAGACATTCCGTAGCCACCATAGGCGAACAGGATGGCGCGATGACTGCCATCCAGTGCGGCATCTTTGCGGTGCAGGATCGTGAGTGGCACGTGCGTACCGTCCTTGCTGACCAGCTCGGTTTCGGTCGCCTCGATCATGCCGTAATCGGCTGGGCTCGCTTCGTCCTGGCCGAGGCTGTGCATGGCGCGGTTTGCCGGATCGTAGCGCCAGGACTTCGGCGGCGTGGTCCACCCTCGCAGTTCCAGTAGAAATCCGTCCTGGTTGTCGTCGGCATGGAACAACGAAGCTGCGCCCACCAGCGGCATCGGCACCGTTTCCACCTTACCGGTGCGGTAGTCGATGCGGCGGATGCCGTCAATGCCGTTCCTCGACACTTTCACATATAAGGCGTCGCGCGCCGGCGCGACCATCTGCGTATCGTTAATACTGACTCCGACAATCATGTCGTCGTCCTGCAGCGGCAGGATGGAGCGTGCGTCCTTGATCGATGCATTCGGGCGCGACAAGTCCAACGCCAGCAACTCGCCGTTGGATCGTTTGTGGCTGGAGACCAGATAGAGCGTGTCGCCATGAATGGCGGCATCCTGTACTTCATCGCTGAGGTCGGCGATGCAGCGCCAGGTCGCACCGGGCTTTACCGCATCGGATCGCGCTGTCACGCAGTAGCGCTGTTCGACCTGCGCCCCCAGCGCCTCGGCCAATGCCCAGCGCGAGTCGGTAGGAAATTCGATGACCGGGAAGCGATTGGCAGTAATCGCAAACGAAGGATTGGCACCATCTCCGGTGCCCGCCCGCAGCAATATCGGGTCCTGTGATGCCGGTGTGCCAAGCCGGTGCAAGCGCAAGCGCATATCCTGCAGCGGGTCGCCGCCAGTGCGCTGATCGGGTGGCGCCATCTGGGTGTAGTCAAAACCGCTGCCGTCGGGCAGCCACTCAGCGCCAAACTCGCCCCACACCGGTTCAACCGTGTCACCGGTGGGTTTGCCACTCGTTACGTCGAGCACTTCCAAGCGAGTGACTTCATTACCACCGTGATCGATGTTCACCGCCACCTTGCTGCCGTCAGGCGAAGGTGTGAACAGGGTGATCGAGGCGTGGCCGCCATCGTCCTTCAATGTTGCCGGATCGAGCAACACGCGCTCAGAACCCTCTGCCTCGCGCACCATCAAGACACCGTTGCCCTCTGCCGTCTCGCGGATGAAGAACAACCTTCCGTTGACATAGCGCTGGGCGCGGTGAACTACGGCGGTGTTACTGACTTTTTGCAGGGTTTGCTGCCAAGCCTTCAGTGTCGGCAACGCATCGAGCTTGGCTCGCGTGTCATCGCCCTGTGCGGCGAGCCATTGTTGGAATTCTGCATTGTGCTCACCCTCCATCCAGCGATAAGGGTCGTGCACGGTGCTGCCGAAGAGTTGGTCGACGACGTCGACCGTGCGCGCTGTCGGCGGACCGTCCGGCTGCGCGGCGATGGCGGGCCGTACACTGAGCGTTAGCGTACAGACGGCGGTCGCGATGCATAACGCACGGTGCCGACGGCGCGCGCGCGAAGTGCACAGCATGACGATATCGTTGGTATGCGTGAGAGAACTCTCACGCATGTCCTCGCTTGCCTTACCCATCGTGCGGGGCACTCCTTTGCGTCAAGGGAGGCAACACCGTCTCATGATCGGACATCACCAGACAGTGCTAAAAGCCCCGCCAAACCCTTCACGAAGGCATCACAACCAGTGCACGCGTTTCTGGTCTTAGGGCTGGTCCGCCTTGGGTCAAAGCGGACACCACACCGATCTAGCGGATTTCTGTTAGTCAGTTCGCCCGATGGGTTTTTGCATAATCCAAATGGAGAAAGTTTGCGACAGGGAAGCAGTTCGGTGGGTTTTGGTTGCTGAGCGTGATGATGGTTTCGCCGGTATGCGGATAGGTACGTATATCGGTGCACACGCCATCTGCGCTGCCACCGTGACCCCAGCGAAAGTTGCGCTCAGGAATGTTAGGGCCATAGTCAGTCGCAAAGAAGCCGAGGCCCATAAACATGCGATAGGTCTTGGTTGCCTGTGCGAACAGCGCCGGTGGAATGAGTTTGCCCGACTGCAAGGCTTGAACGAAGCGATACATGTCGCCAGCGGTGGATGCCTCGCCGCCAGCGGGAAAACCACGCAAGGTTTCGCAATTGAATACCGGCTTGCCGTCGTCGGTGGTGTAACCCACGGCGAGATCCGGATCTGTTGTCGCGCAATCGATAAATCCGGTGTGTGTCATGCCGGCGGCTTCGAAGATGTGGCGGCGCAGGTATGTCTGATAGTCCTCGCCGGAAGCGACTTCGACCATGCGGCCTAAAACAACAAAACCGAAATTGCTGTATTGCTGTTTTGTGCCCGGTGCAAAGTCCGGCGGCTGTTTGCTCGCCAGCGCAACCATATCCGCAACACTGTGCACATGTGCGCGATTTGCCGCATTTTCATTTCCAAGCAGAGGGACATCGCCCGCGCCGCTGGTGTGCGTCAGCAATTGGCGGACGGTAACCGTGTCGGCAAAGCTTCGGTTCGGATAATCCTTCAGCACGTCGCCGACATGGGTATCCAGCGAGAGTTTTCCCAACGCTATTTGCTGCAATACGGCTACGCTGGTGAACATCTTGCCGGCCGAGGCAAGGTTGAAGCGCGTGTCCAGCGTCATCGGATCGTTGCCTTTGGCGTCGCGTTTTCCATAGGCCTTCTCGAACAAGATATGACCGTCGCGAGCAACCAGCACGACACCCGAGAACTTGTCTTCCTTGGTCAGCTCCGAGGCAAAGCTATCGAATCTTGCCAATGCAGGGTCGTTCGAATTCGTCGGTCCGGTATCGGACTGCGCAAAGACGGGCGCCGCGAGACCGGCAAGAAAGAAGACAGCAAGACAACGAGCTAAACGAATGGAGGCAGATCGCATGCGTCATATCTCAGAAAATTTTGGACGTCCGTCATTTCAGCGTGGTGCCTTACAACAGCGAAGCTGATCAAGCTGGGATGACGAGTAAAGAAACGCGTGAAAACTCAGTCTACGGCGCCTGTCTTGCGCAAGAGCGTCTCGAATGCCTCATCGGTCTGCACATCGGTGAAGTTGCAATGCGTCTGGCCGACTGGCGCGAGGATGGTTAGCAGCTTGCCGTGGCCCGCTGCGCGCACTTGCTCGGGATAGATGTCGTGAAAGCGTTCGGGAATGGTGGGGTCGAACACGTTCCACTGCATCACCAACGGTGTATCGATCTGGCCGGTCAAGGTGACGTTGCGTTGGGCATAGGCGATGGCAGCAGGTGAGCCGGCGTAGCGATGCACCTTGCGGTTGAAGGCGGCGTCGTCGCCGAAGCCGTGATAGACGGTCTGGCGATTGTCCAACGGCAGGCCTCCGGCACGCTGTTCTATCTCGCGCAGCGCAAAGTAATAGAGCCACAGCTCGCCCGGTAGCGTATCCGCCGTTTCCTGCAGGCGCTTTTCCAGCACGGCGGCCTGCTGCGGATGCGCTTGCAATGCCTTGGCGAAGACATCCCGGGGAACTACTGGCGGCGAACCGGGAGCGGCCAGATCGGGCAGGATGCCAGGGATCAGCGTGTCGAAGGCCAGCAGCGGTGTAACGGTAAGGCGGGAAACGAATTCGGGCGTCGAGAGGGTTCCACCGCACGTTATCAAGGCACCGGTATAGGCGTGAGGATAACGTTCGATGCTTGCCGCCACCTCCAGGCCGCCTAGCGAGAAGCCGTAGATGTAGGTACGGGTCGGCTGCGCAACGGTGCGGATGAAATACTCGCGAAGACGTTCGGTGTCGGCAATCGCATCGCCCACGGCCCAGCCTTGCGACGCGTATTGGCTTTGCGCAACGGCATAGCGTTGCTTGAGAAAGGTCTGCGTGGCATCGGCGGCCGTCATCGGCGTCGTTATTCTCCCGCCTACGGGCTGGTAGCCGTGCATCACCATCACCAGACCGCCATTCCAGTTTTCAGGGATATCGATGCGATATAACGCACCCTGCAGTACGCCGGCGCGAGTGCCCGGCTTGATGTCCGTAGCGCTCGCAGGCAGCGAAACGATGCCGATGAAAGCGATCAACAAAAACCAGACGCTGGCCCATTGAAACGAAGCGCGGCGCGATGTTTTGCATGTCATGTCATCCATCCTAAAAAGTGCAAGGGCATCGTTGCGGCCATTCGCCATGGCCACAGGTGGATTACGTTCGGGCTGGACCTCGGTTAGCTCCCCGGTATCAGGTCCATCTGGGCAAACCGACTGTGAGAGTCGTATTGGAGAGCGCTCACCAAAATTCCTTGCTCGTCCACTACCAGCAATACGGTTTCCGTCGCGTTTTTACGCTTGACGAGGTAGTCATCGGAACCAAACTTGGTGACACCTTTGAACGTGTAGGATTCGACCGGTCCGAGTTCGGCGAGAAATTTCTCTCTGGAAGCCTTGTTGTGGGCGCGAACCCAAGCCAAGCCATCGCCCATGCCTGCGCCGCTGTCGGGATCGCTCAGGAGCAGTCGCAACGCTTTTTCACTGCCGGGGAATGGTTTCTGCGCTTTGATGCGGGCGGCGAGTACTTCATTGATCCGATCGGCATTGGCCTTGTCGATGCGCGGCTGGTCGAAGGTAACGTGTCCGTTCTGGCTTGCGACGAACCGCAGGGCGCGCCCTTGGTTGTCCGTAACGAAGTGCACGGTGGGGTCGACGCGCTTATCCCCGGGAAACAGGGCTACGCCAAGAGGGTTGTCGCCCTGCACGGCGAATTCAGTCGCGCCGATGGGAACGATATGGAAAGGTTTGGGAACACCGATCTCTCCGCTGACGCTGACGTCCAGACCATCGCCATTGCGCGTCACCGAAATGAGCGAGAGGGAATCGTTCTGATAGAAGCCTACGTAACGGTCAAGCGTGTCGCTACTCAGCACGACGGAGGCATTCGAATTTCGGTGACCCGGATCAGGAGGCGTCACCTGCGCGGCAAAGGCTGCCATGCCCAGCGCAACGCATACGAGTGCCGTTGCCGTCACGCGCGCCCACTTTCTTGGCTCGCGCAACATATGGCGTATCCGAAATTCCAGGAACGATGCGGAATCGACCATTCCCGCCACTACCGCGATGCGACTCGACTGATGTTCTCCTACCTGGATCAGCGTTTCGCAATAGGTATCGATGTCGTGACCGCTGTGAAGGACGCGGGCATCGCAGTCCACTTCGATAGCGCGGCGCAAGCGACTGAACTGCCACCAAAGTAGTGCATTCCAGGGCATCAGTGTCAGCACAAGCAAAGCGAACGCTACGAGTTGCGGATCGTGCGCGTTCAGATGCGATCGCTCATGGGCAATCGTGCATTGCTGCTGCTGTTCGCTCGCTGACAATAGCCATGCGGGCACGACAATGCGCGAGCGCGCCAACCCGATGACAGCCGGCCCTGCATCGGGTGCGACCAGAACGTGCTGGCCGCACACTTGTGCTTCGTACCATTGACGTTTACGTCGATGCAACAGCGCTGAGCTCAAGACGAGAATCAGCGACATCAATACGGAGGCTGCTATCCAGACGTTCCGGATCAACGTATCTATGTGGATGGACGTATCGTCGTCTGGCTGCGCCCCGTCCAAATCTGGCAGCAGCATCGGCATGGGTATGGACGTCGCGTTACGCAAGACAATGGTCGTTGAAGGAGAGCCGGGCTTGAACGTATTGGGTATATGGATCGACGAGTATGCGATGGCTGTTGGAAGTACCAACGAGCCAACCAGTGCTGCGATCCATACCCAACGTGTCGCAGCGCGGTGCATCTTCGCCGCCCGTTCAGCGACAAGCGCCGCACCACTCAGTGCGCACGTAACCAGAACGACATACATCATCCAGGCAGTCATCGCTTCTTCTCCTTATCGGAGCGCTCGGCCAGTAGTTGCCGCATGCGACGTATCTGCTCAGGAGTCAGCTTCTGCTCGGCCACCAAATGCGAAAAGAGCAGTTCAGACGAGCCCTTGAACAGTTTGTCGGTCAGATGTTGCACAGCGTTCTTGCGCGCTGCCTGTTCCTTGATGCTGGCGAAGTAGCGGTGCCCTCGTCCTTCTTCCTCGTGGTGCACATAGCCTTTGCTTTCGAGTACGCGCAGCACAGTAAGCACCGTCGTATAGGCGAGATCGTCGTGCAATCGCTCGCGGACTTCGGCGACCAGCGAGGGGCCATGGTCCCATAGCGCTTGCATGACATCGGCTTCGCGATCGGTGAGAGAAATGGTCATGATGCCTTCGCGCTCCGTCAACTATGGATGTAGTTGATACCGGAGCGGCCCGGCTTGTCAACTATGGATATAGTTGATTGAACAATCACTGCGCGACTTGCCGTGCAAATGACAGGGCAAAGGACAGAAGTTACATGTTACGGAATGGTCGCTTTGGGCTCGAAATTGGACCTTACTAACAAGCGAGAAACACCTCATCCATCAAGGAGCACGCATCATGGCCACGCTCTGCCCATGAGCCCCCAAGAGCTTGTCGGTGCGCTCTGAAAACGCGATCCATTTGCCATCCGGGGAAAAGACGGGGTGCTGGGCGTTACGCTCAAAGGGCGTAAGTTGTTGGAGCCCACTACCATCGACGTTGGCGAGGAATATGGCGTAGAACGCGGGCCGTGGACTGCCTTGGTTGCTCTCGAAGACAATCTTGGTTCCGTCCGGCGACCAGGTGGGCGCGCGGCCTTCGTGTTCGCCCGCAATCAATGGATGCGCGTGTCCATCGCTGCCGATGATCCAGATTTGATTCACCCGCTGATCGTAGGGGTGGGCTTGTCGCAGTTGGGCTGCAGCCGCAATCCACTTGCCATCGGGGGACACCGAGGCCATACCGATCATCAAAGCGGGTGAAGTGGCGATCTCGACGGCCGTGCCATTTCGTATGTCCACCGACCGCAACGTGTTGTCGTTCACAACCGTTTCCAAAATCCGTTGCCCATCCGGATACCAACTGGGGTATTCGGCGTTGCCCAACTGCGGCGATGGTGCACGGCGAATGTGTGAGCCATCTTTGTCCATGAGCCAAGTGGCCGACACATCGCCCGGCCCGTTTCCGGTGAAGGCGATCAGATCGCCCTTTGGCGACCAGCGCATGCGGGATTGCTCCACAGGTGTATTGCCAGAACTCAGTGGTTTGGGGATGCCACCTTCGAACGGCACGATGTAGGTGATCGTGCGATTGTCTCCGACTAGGGCCGAGCGCTCGAAAATGAGGAATCGTCCATCCTGGGAAAACTGTGGGCGGTAGTCCACGCCCGTCGGGTCGTCTGTGACGTTTCGGATGGTGGGCTCGGCCGAATGCGAGGGTAACGACCAGGCCTGCATCAGAAGCAGAACCACACTGAGCATGGCAATTTTTCGGGGCAACAATCGCCCAACCGCTGGGGGACATTTCACTGGGGCCTCTCCTTGGAAGGGCAATGACTCTTGCGTGCCGATTCCGGTGATGACGAAGCAGCGTTTCGGGACGGTCTGAACGTCGCACCGGTGTTGGGTACCCTGCTGGTATTGCCCAAATTTGGCTGCCTGACAGGTCTGCTTTAAAACAGGTCTCAGAGTGGACCACCCATGATTTCCGCCAAGCGAATGAACCCCTCTAAGGGATAGCTTG
>NZ_DATHMR010000173.1:0-2110 GCF_035486915.1 Dyella sp.
AATGCCCATGCCTGCGCTGCCTCCGGCCACCGCTGCGGTGGGCGCGTGGCTGCTGCTGAAGGTTTTCTCGTCAGGATGCACTGCGATGACCGGCGTGGAAGCGGTGAGCAACGGCGTGATGGCCTTCCGCGACGACACGCGCAAAAACGCAAAGATCACTCTGACCATCATCATTGCGCTCTTGATGATTCTGCTGATCGGCATCGCCCTGCTGTGCCGGGCTTACGGTATCGGCGCGACCAACCCCAACGGCCCCGGCTATGAGAGCGTGCTTTCGATGCTTACGCGTGCAGTGATGGGGCATGGATGGTTTTATTACGTAACCATCGGCTCGGTGCTGCTGGTGCTCGCGCTGTCGGCCAATACGGCATTTGCGGATTTTCCCCGCTTGACGCGCGCGATTGCACTCGACGATTACATGCCGCACGTCTTTCTGCTGCGCGGGCGGCGATTGCTTTACTCGTGGGGCATTTATATCCTGGTCGTCCTCACGGGACTGCTGCTGATCATCTTTCGCGGCGTTACGGACCGCCTGATTCCGCTCTACGCAATTGGAGCGTTCCTGGCGTTCACACTGTCGCAGGCCGGCATGGTGATGCACTGGAAGCGTGAAGGCGGGCACCCCTTCCGCATGTTTGCCAATGGGCTGGGCGCGGTGGCGACCGGCATCACGGTAGTTGTCGTACTGCTGGCGAAGTTTACTGACGGCGCATGGATCACGGCCCTTCTGGTTGCCGTGATGATCGTCTTCATGCATGCCGTGAAGCGCCACTATATGCGTGTAGACCGCGAAGTGTTTCTCGACCGGCCGATCGTGCCTGCGCTGGTGCAGGAGCCGATCGTGGTGGTTCCGATCGATCGTTGGAGTCGGATCACCGAAAAGGCGCTGTCGTTTGCGCTTTCGATGTCGAATGATATTCGGTGCCTGCATGTCCAGGTTGCCGATGACCCAGACGAAATCTGCAAAGATTTCGACAGGTTTATCGCAGACCCCTTGAAGGCGGCGGGCAAGTGCGTGCCGAAGATCGAGATCCTGCAATCGCCGTATCGTTACGTGCTGCAGCCGATGGTGGACTACATTCTGAAGGCGGAAAAGGAATCGGATGTCCGCAAGGTCTGCGTACTGGTACCGGAACTGGTGGTGCTGCACTGGTGGGAGAACCTGCTGCACAACCGGCGCGCCAATCTGCTCAAGGCGATGCTCCTGATTAAAGGCACCCGCCGCATCATCGTGATCAATATCCCATGGTACCTCGAACGGGGATGATCCAGTCGAGCAGCCTTTGTTCTGCCGGCGATTCCCTTCCCCGGTCGAAAACGTCAGAATGGTGAGTGGACTCCACGACAATATCCGCGCGCTCCGGTCGACCGCCCGGCGACAGTTCCCGCCGATCATGCCGGATATTGTCCGCTCGCATCGTGGCGCGAGTGCTCGCCTGTAGTTTTATCGCCTTCGGTCTGAACGCTCCAGCACAGGATTCCCAGCAAACCGCCCCGGCTGAAAATACCAGTCCACAGGCTGGCGTGCACGGCATCGTGCGCAATGGGGCTTCGGGGGAACCGCTGACGCGCGCCCTGGTGCGCATCAACGGAGACGCTTCAACCGCCGTTCTGACCGACGGCGAGGGGCGTTTTGAAATCGCGGATGTGCCCCTCGGTCCGCAGGAGTTCACGGTCATGAAACCCGGATTTATGGATGAGGAGGAGGCCGGCACAGACAGCGCCTCGTCGAATTCGCACGGATTCGGACACAACGTTATCATTGCGGCGCCAATGGGCGATGTCGTGTTCACGCTGGTGCCGACCAATTCGATTCAAGGGCAGATTCAGCTTTCGACCGGCGACGTAGCGCAGGGAATCCAGGTCTCTCTGTTGCGGCGCACCGTGCAGGATGGCCGCGTTGTGTGGCAGTCCGCCGAGAACACGAAGACCAACAGCGAAGGCTTCTACAGGTTTGGCGAACTGCCAGACGGCCTATATGCGGTGTATACGCAGCCTGCGATGGACAGCGACGCAGCAACCAACCTCGTGGAGAACGGAAGCGGAAACACGGTGCCGCGCGAAGGCTATGCGAGCGTCCTCTACCCCGACGCGCGGGATCTGGCGGGAG
>NZ_DATHMR010000174.1:0-4607 GCF_035486915.1 Dyella sp.
GTCGGGGTCCCCGATAGGTTTTCGAATCGAAATACCACGCCCGCATCCAACGTCAGCGTGACGGTCGGCACGAAGGACGGCGGTCCGCCGGCGACCCTGACGCCCGTCGTGTGAAAATGGATCGGCAGACGCTTGTGAACGGTCATGTCGGCGAAGATGTTGGCATTGCCCACCACCAATGCTTCGTCGTGCGCATTGGCGGTACCGATATAGCTCGGTATCGATCCTAGCGCCATTGCGGACATGGCCATGGCGTAGTCCGGAGAGTTGCTGATTGCCAGAAACTGCGAATCCGTCGTGAAAGCTGCGTTATCCAAATAAACCCCGGCCCCTTGCATGCCGCTGATTATCACTGTGTTGACCTTGAGCACCGGGTCGGGGAGCGTCGTGTTGGACGTTCCATGCATCTCGATCGTGGCGTTGCGTGTGCCCGCGGTGGTGGCGCCTCCGCCGGTGAGCTGTGCGTTGTTCAATTGAATGAGCGAATTTGCGTTGGCGCCCACCAATGAACCCCAAGGCTGATTGGCGTTATTGTTGACGAAATACACCACGCCGGTCGTGGGATCGTCGCCGTCGGCGAGCAGCGTGGCAATGGAGCCTGCCGCAGTGCCGCCCTGAACAACGATCTGCGCGCCCGCTGCGAGCCGCACAATGGCGCACTTTTGAATGGTCAAGGTGGCCGGCGCTATCACGCTGATGGTGGAAGCGACGATGTGCACGGTGCCCGCTCCCGCCCAGGTTTCATCCGCAACGACATTGCTCGCGTGCTGCACCACCGTTCCGCTGGGGGTGCCGCAAGCGGTAACCGGAGGCGCGCAGTTGACCGACACGGTCGTGACAGCACCGTTGGTCACATTGCCGCTGGCGCTGCTGACGGTGCAGGCTTGTGTCGGGCCGCCCGGTTGAGTGAGGACTGTGACATTGTATGTTGAACCGCTGGCTATGGCGGTCGCGAAGGTAAAGCTGCCATTGCCGGAAATGGTGAGATCATCGGCCGAGTTATCCTCCAGGATCATGCCGGTCCCCACCAAGCCGGTGACGGTGCCGCCGACGGAATAGGTGTTGGTTACGCAGGTGACGGCCACATTCGTGACGGCGGCATTGGTGATCGTCCCCGACGCGGTTGTCGGCGTGCACGTCTGGCTGGGCGAAGTCGGTTGCGATTTCACTGTGACCGCGTAGGCCTTACCGCTCGCGATTTTTGTGGGGAATGTAAATGCACTCGACGCACTCGCGCCGAGATCATCGGTAGCATTGTCTTGTAGTACTAAACCGACTCCCGCCAAACCACTGATGGCACCGCCTACCGAGTAGGTGTTGGTGACGCAGGTGACGACCACCCCGGTGATATTCGCCGCGGCAACCGTTCCAGAACCGCCGGACACGGTGCAGGTCTGCCAGGCATTGGTGGGCTGTGTCTTTACTGTTACGCTGTAGGCGCCGCCTGCAGCGATCGCTGTGGTGAATACGAAAGTGCCGCCACTGACGATTGGCAAATCGTTCCCTAGATTGTCCTGCAGTACGAGGCCTGTGCCCTGCAGGCCGGAGACCGATCCGCCGACCGTGTGCGTGTCGGGACCGCCACCGGCATTGCTACCGCCTCCGCTGCAGGCTCCGATGAGCAGGGCGCCCATAACCACGATGGCTCTGGTAACGATTTGAACTAGGTTTGATCGCATGGTTTTTCTCCCTAGTCCCGATTAAGCTGTGAGGTAGGACCGTTGGCAATGGCACGTCCCGGAAACACGGTACACGCCAGGCACAATCGCCACGGCATACGCGCGAAAATTCGCCGCAGCTAACATTCGCCGCGCTCGTAAGTGGCGCGCATAGACCTGTAACGCATGACTGCGAAATCATAGTGAGGCTGCGATGCGAAGATTCGCGTCGCGGAAAGTACCGCGATTGCGTTGAGCAGCTGCCCTTAGTTACTGCATCGACCCAGCGCTCCTCGGATCGCAATCGGCAGCAGCAATCGAACCGTGGTGCCGCTCCCCGGCCGCGACTCGATGACGACGCTTCCGTTCAAGCTCGCTGCGCGCTGCGCAAGATGACGCAGGCCGCGGCCGGTCGGCGCGGTTGCTGTGTCGAAGCCGCAGCCATTGTCCGTTATGCACACTTCGATAAAGAATCCGCTGCTGCGTGCCGAGATACACAAGTGAGTCGCGTGTGCGTGTTTAAGGACATTGGTCAGCGCCTCCTGAACGATGCGTATCAGCTGCAGCGCTTGCGGCGGTCCCAGCCAACTGAGCGCCGGCAGATCCTGCATGTCCCACTCCAGTGCGATCCCGGCGAGTTCCAAGCGCTTTCCCAGCCGGAACCGCAGCGTCGCCAGCACTGAGGTCAAGTCGCCGTCCAACGGTTCGAGCGAGTCAATGACCGCCCGCAGGTCGTCGACACTGTCCAACAACAGGCTCTTGAGCTCGGCGGCGTCGACATTGCCCTGCTCGAGCATGGCAAGCGATGTGGTGAGCGCGGAACCTAACCCGTCGTGCATGTCATGCATAAGGCGATGCCGTTCCGCGGTCAGAGTGTGGGCACGCTCCAATTCGAGCAGGCGAGCGTGATTGGCCTCCAGTTCGCGCTCACGTTCACTGAGACGCCGCGCCAGACTGCTGCTCAAAGCATCGTACTCATTTATCGCGTGCACGTAGCGGCGCTGTACGGCGAACAAGAAAGATCCGAATAGCAACATGCTGCAATAAGGCAGCAGATAGATGCCTTCTTGATCGATTCGTTGCGCGACCAGTCCCACATCGTGCGCCCCGCCGACGATGGTTATGGCCAATGCAGCGGCGATAACGCGCAGTTCGATGCTGCCGCCGTGAATTGCGATCCAACCGATACGTGTTGCCACCAGCGCCGCGACGATAAGATTGGTTCCTTGATAATAGGTACCTACGTTTTCATTCAGCGGGACGATGGGCAGCGCAAGAAAAGTCATGATGAATACGAACGGCGGCATGACAAGCGCAATGACGCGCGAAAATCGCTGGTCGAGTTGCAATACGAATAAATACATCAGCCACATGACCCAGGCAATCGAGGGGCCCGCTACCGCCGAATACCAGGCATTGAGGACGGGGTCGTCGCGCCGCGGTAGTACGTACTGCAAGTTGCAGACACACCAGGCAATGCAGGAGAGCGCTAAGAAGAGGTGCGTGCGTTCGGCGCGCCGCGACCACCAAAAAAGCAGAAAGAAGACGCCCATCGCCAATAACGTGACGCTGCACGCCACGGGCATGATGAACTGCAAAAACTCTCTGATCGCAAGACGCTGCGCGAGCGCCGGTGCGGGACCTACGCTGACGCGCGCCAGTGCATGACCGAGTTGTGGCTCGTAGGCGATTCCTACCGCGATGACCAGCTGATCGCCCGGACGAAAATGAGCGCTGTCCAGGCGCACCGCCAAGGGGCGATTCCATGTCATGCGCCAGTCGTCGAGGTTATCCGCAACAACTTGATCGTTGACGCGTGCCTGCCAAGCTACGCCCAGAACCCGGGGGCTGTAGATCATCAGCTGATCGTCAGTCTTCCACTTGGCCGGAACGTCGTACCGTAGCCGGTACCAAGCTCGCGCCATGTGTCCGACGCTGGATCGCGTCAATTGGATGCCATCGGCCTCAGACCGATACGGGAGCGAGACGGTGTGACTGCAATCCGGTGTGGGTGCGGACGACAGCAAGTGATTGAGGCCTGCCTGACTGAATGGGGTGTCGACGGGCGGATCCGTGCAGAGGCTTGCGCGGTCGAAGCGGGTTGCCTGAATCGAGGTATCGACCGGCACCGACAAGACGATTATCAATGTGATGAGGAGCGCCGCCCCAGTCACCGCCAATAGGCGGTTCATCATCCGCGAAACACTAATCATCAACCAAACCCAGTTTGCGTCCCTCATAGACAGCGGCGGTCTTGGAGTGCACGTGCAACTTGCGATAGATGCGTTTGACGTAGGTTTCGACCGTGTGCCGCGACAACTTCAGTAGCCCTGAGATTTCATCGTAGCTGTAGCCTTTGGCGCTCATCGACAAGACCGCCTGTTCCTGAGTCGATAGAGTTGGCGCGTCGGCGTCGGCATTGGGCTGCGCGGTGAATCGACTCAACAGGCGGCGCGCAATTGTGGGACTAATCGGGCTGCCGCCGGCAACGAGCGAACGAATCTGTGCGGCGATATCCTGGGGACTGCTGCCTTTCAGCAGATAGCCGGTGGCACCTGCTTCGATGCAATCCAGCACCACTTGTTCCTCGGCGAACACCGTGATTACCATGATGTTGCATTGGGAGACTGCTTGGCCGCGTGGCGAATCAGCTCCAACCCGGAGCCGCTGGGCAGGCCAATATCTACCAGCAACACCTCGGGTAGCAAGGCGTCCAGCAAGCGCAGCCCCTCCGGCAGATCATCGGCTTCGCCCACCAATTTCAAGTCGGCTGCGCCGCGAATCGCATGCGCCAACGAGGCTCGCAAACGCAAGTCGTCTTCGACGATAAGCACCGAGTGGGACATGACCCGAGGAGTCTAAGCCATCCTCCCCACTCAAATAGTGCATTTCCCCGCCCATGTCCCGTGAACACGGGACATGGGGATTGATATGCAGATCGAATGGTCG
>NZ_DATHMR010000175.1:0-3703 GCF_035486915.1 Dyella sp.
GGCAACTGGCTGCCCTTCACCACCGAAGGCGATGCCATTGTGGTGAACATCGGCGACATGCTGCAACGCCTGAGCAACCACGTATATCCGTCCACGACGCATCGCGTGGTGAATCCGCAGAATGCCAACGCGCGCAAACCGCGTTATTCGGTACCGTACTTCCTGCATCCGAATCCGGATGTGATGCTCGACCCGCTGCCAGAGTGCATCACCCCGGATAACCCGCGTCGCTACGACACCGCCATCAGCTCGCATGAGTACCTCATGGAGCGACTGCGCGAAATCAAACTGATCTGATCGTCGCCATGCTCGTCTTTCGCATCATGTAACCGTGGTGCGAAAGACAATGCGTGTGTTTCTCATTGCCGTGTTTTTCGACGCTTGCCGTTAAAGTGGCGTGCGCCATAGGGAGCTTTTGCCATGTCACCCAAGCATCACCATCACACGGAACGTCATTTCATGGCCTCCGATGTCGTGCGCGATCTCGTCATCGGCATGGCCGATGGTCTAACGGTCCCTTTCGCACTTGCTGCAGGTCTTTCCGGTGCAGCAGTCGCCAGCCGTGTCGTGGTGGTGGCAGGCGTGGCCGAGATCGCCGCCGGTGCGATCGCGATGGGTTTGGGTGGTTATCTCGCAGCGCGCGGCGATGCCGATCACTACGACGCAGAACGCCGTCGCGAAGTACGCGAAGTGCGCGAACTCGCGCGCGAAGAAGAAAACGAAATCGTGCAGATTTTTGCGCAGTACGGCCTGACGCGCGAAGCATGCAAGCCGGTGCTGGAACACTTCCACAACGATCACGACGCATGGGTGGACTTCATGATGCGCTACGAGCTCGGGTTGGAGAAACCAGAGCCTAGCCGCGCCTTGCGCAGTGCACTGACCATCGGTGGTGCCTACATCGTCGGCGGCCTCGTCCCGCTGATGCCTTACATGTTGATCGAAGGACTGCAGCCGGCGCTGCGCGTATCCGTCATGTGCACATTGATGGCACTGGCGATCTTTGGCGCGGCGAAAGCTCGTTTCACCGGCATCAGCATGTTGCGCGGCGCACTGCAAACCGTCTTCGTCGGTGGCCTCGCCTCGGCGGCGGCGTTCCTGCTGGCGCGCTGGATCAGCGCGTAACGGATTACTCCTGCGCGCGATACCGGTGTGACTGCTTCGCCGACATCTTCAAGGCAAGCTTGTCGGGCATGAGTTTGAATACGCCTTTGATGGTGCGGTTGAAGCGACCCGTCACATGCACGGCTTCACCGCGCTCGACAGCACGGATGCCTTCCTCGACGACGTCCTCGGCGTTTTGCCACATAAAGTTCGGCATCTTGCTGACCAGCGGGCGTGTGCCCGTCACGTCGTGAAATTCCGAGCGCGTAAAGCCCGGACACAACGCAGACACGTTCACGCCGGTATCCAGATTCTCCAGCGCCAGTGATTGCGAGAACTTGATCAGATACGCCTTGCTCGCGGCATAAAGCGTGTGTCCTGCCGAACCGGGGACGTGCCCGGCAAGCGATGCGACATTGACGATCCGCCCGTAACCACGCGCACGCATACCGTGTATGAGACGCCATGCCAGCTCTGTCGGTGCAGTCATCAATACACGGATGAAATCGGCGTGGACGTGCCAATCGTTCGCATCGAAGCGGCCGGGCACGCCATAACCTGCGTTATTGATCAGCCAGTCAACTTTCAAATCCTGCTGATCCAATGTCTGGCACAGCTGCTCCACAGCGTGCGGATCAGCGAGATCAGCGGTGAGTACCGTGCAGCGTATGCCATGTTCGCGTTGCATGGCTTCGGCTAATGCTTCCAAGCGATCCGTGCGGCGTGCCGTCAGCACAAGGTCATGACCGCGCGCAGCCAGTGCGCGTGCAAAGGCAGCACCGATGCCAGCCGACGCACCGGTAATCAGACTGATAGGGCGTTCTTTGCTCATGAATCGGATGTCCTGGGGCGATGAACAGACGAGTTGGCTACGATAGATGGTCGCAAGGCGTTTTCAACCATCTGCGATGTTCGACGCCTATCCGCGACACGTATTGAATGACGACAATGTCATGTCGATGCGCGAAGCATGACCACGCGCATCAAGGAAGCACTGGACATGGGGGCGTTCCACATTTCCGACGACGGGCTCCCATCCAGGAATAGGGCGAACGTTGCTCCCATCGTTTCCGCTGGCTAAGCTGGCGCGTTTTCTCGGGGTGGGATGCTGCTATGCGCAAGAAACTTGTCGCGGGTAATTGGAAAATGCACGGCAGCCGCTCGATGGCCGAGGGGCTCGTGCAGGACATCGTGCGCGCCATGCCGGATGGCATCGATGTGCTGGTGTTCCCGCCGTTTCCGTTTATTGCCGCACTCACTGCCGCACACTCCGGTTCCGGCCTTGGCTTCGGAGCTCAGGACGTGAGCGAGCACGAGGGGCAGGGCGCTTACACCGGCGAAGTTTCCGCCGCGATGGTCGCAGACGTGGGGGCGCAATGGACGCTGGTCGGCCATTCCGAACGCCGCCATTACCACCGCGAGACTGACGAGCGGGTTGCCCGTAAATTCGCCGCCGCGCGCGCTGCCGGCCTTACGCCCATTCTCTGCGTCGGCGAGACGCTCGATCAGCGCGAGGCAGGCGAAACCGAAGCCGTTATCGGCCGCCAGTTGCAGGCGGTTCTGGCGCTGAACGGCGTGGCCAGTTTCGACACCGCCGTGATCGCCTACGAACCGGTCTGGGCCATTGGTACAGGCCGCACCGCGACGCCCCAGCAGGCGCAAGACGTGCACGCGTTCATCCGTAGCCAACTCGCGCGTGAAGATGATATGATCTCCCGTCTGACTCGGCTGCTTTATGGCGGCAGCGTCAAAGCGGCCAATGCTGCAGAGCTCTTCGCGCAGCCGGACGTAGATGGTGGTTTGATCGGGGGCGCCTCACTCGTGGCAGCCGACTTCCTGGCCATTTGCAACGCCGCTCACTGAGCAATACCGACCCTACGCGAGACACCATGTTCGTCATCTTCAGTGTGTTCTACATCCTGATCGCTGCGGCCATGATCGTGCTGATCCTTATGCAGCGCGGTGCTGGTGCAGATGCAGGTTCCGGCTTCGGCGCCGGCGCCTCTGCCACGGTTTTTGGTGCCCGCGGTTCAGCCAACTTTCTGTCGCGTTCCACCGCTGTGCTGGCGGCGCTGTTCTTCGCGCTCAGCCTCGCTATGGGCATCTACCTCAAGATGCATGGCGGCCAGGTTCAGCAGAAAACCACCAACGCCGATCTTGGCGTGATGGCAAACCTTGGCAACAGCGCCAGCAAGTCGCAAAATGCGCAACCCGCGACTCCGGCTCAGCCCAAGGCAGCGATTCCGGTAGCAGCTCCCGCCGCTCCGGCAGCAGGCAACGGCGACGTGCCAGCCGCCCAACCGGCCCCGGCTTCAGCCAAAACGCAAGGTGAGGTTCCGGCGGCAACGCCAGCACCCACCGGCAAGCACTAAAAACGAAAGAACACCTGCCCAGGTGGCGGAATTGGTAGACGCACTACCTTGAGGTGGTAGCGACGCAAGTCGTGGGGGTTCGAGTCCCCCCTTGGGCACCATTAAGAAGTCCGATACGGTCCAATCCAGGCCAAAAAGACTAAAGAAACCCGCTATTTAGGCGGGTTTTTTTATTGTCTATCGTCCAATCGTGTCCAGCGCCATCCATTGCAATCTACCGACAAATG
>NZ_DATHMR010000176.1:0-33422 GCF_035486915.1 Dyella sp.
CGGTGCGGGAACCATGGTCGATACATGGGCCACGGTCGGTTCCTGCGCGCAGATCGGTGCGGGCGTGCATCTTTCCGGTGGCGTCGGTATTGGCGGTGTGCTGGAGCCGCTACAGGCCAATCCCACCATCATCGAGGACAACTGCTTTATCGGCGCGCGTTCCGAAGTGGTCGAAGGCGTGGTGGTGGAAAAGGGCAGTGTGATCGGCATGGGCGTGTTCCTCGGTCAATCCACGCGCATCTACAACCGCGCCACCGGTGAGACGACCTACGGGCGCATTCCTGCGGGCAGCGTCGTCGTTGCTGGTAATCTGCCTGCAAAAGATGGCAGCCACAGCCTGTATGCGGCCGTGATTGTCAAACAGGTGGATGAAAAGACCCGCAGCAAGACCGGTATCAACGAGCTGCTCCGCAGCGTCGACTAAGCGAGGACGTATGGCAGCCATCACCAACCCTGTGCGAGGCCGAGCTTACGCGCTGGCCGGGTTGGGCGTGGTGCTGTTCATTCTCGCATGCGTGTTGCCACCCTTTGCGCAGCCGCAGGGTTATCACGACTTTGCGGACAAGCGGGGGTGGCTTGGCATTCCCAACTATGGCGACGTTGCATCGAATGTCATGTTTCTGGTCGCAGGGCTGGCTGGTTTGTTTTCGATGCGAAAACCAGCAATTCAGGCGATGGAATCGGCGCCGCGTCACGCCTATGCGTTGATGTTCGTTGGCTTGATCTTCACGGCGTTCGGTTCCGGTTACTACCACTGGGCGCCGTCCGACGAGCGGCTGGTGTGGGACCGTTTGCCGATGACGGTGGTGTTCATGCCATTGCTTGCTGCGACGTACGCAGAACGTTTGCGCTGGCGCTCGGATCTGCCCTTGATCGTTCTTACGTTGCTGGGTATCGGCAGCGTGGTGTACTGGAAGTTCAGCGGCAATCTGTTGCCCTATCTCATTGCGCAAGGCGGAGCTATCTTGCTCATCCTGCTCGCGCTGGCGATGCTGCCAACGCCGTGGACGGAGCGACGCCAGCTGTTCCCCGCGTTGCTTTCCTACGCACTCGCCTTCGTCTGCGAAAAACTCGACTGGCAGATATTTCGGCTGACGGGCGGCATCATTAGCGGACATACCATCAAGCATCTGGCTGCTGCAGCGGCGTTCTTTTTTATTCTGCGCATGTTGCAGCGGCAACAACTTAAAACGGAATCGAATCGATGACAGTCGCCACGCTTTACGGCCTTCCCAATTGCGATACCTGCAAGAAAGCCCGCAATTGGCTCAAGCGTTTTGACGTGGCGCATGAGTTTGTCGATTACCGTGCCAATCCCGTGCCCGCTGCAACGCTTAAGAGCTGGGCCGAACAATTGGGCGGTTGGGAAAAGCTGATCAACAAAGCGAGCACCACATGGCGCACTCTGCTGCCGCAGCGCAAGAGTCCGGGCAGCGATCCAGAATGGACACTGCTGCTGAAGGAGTACCCTGCGCTGATTCGCCGGCCCGTTGTTGTGCAAGCGGATGGCTCGGTGAGCGTGGGCTTTACCGATAACGGCTTCAAGAAACTATTTGGACGTTGAACGCGATGTCTGACGTACTCGATCTCGCCGCTGATCTTATTTGCCGTCGCTCAGTCACGCCGCAAGATGCGGGATGTCTGCCATTGATTGGCGAGCGTCTTACGCGGATGGGTTTTCGCGTGGAGCATCTGCTTTACGGCGAAGTACTCAATCTTTGGGCCACGCACGGTGCGAACAACGCACCGGGGGAGGGCCCGCTGCTTGTTTTTCTCGGGCACACGGATGTTGTGCCGAGTGGCCCGGAAGAATCCTGGAAAAGTCCGCCATTCGAACCCACCCTTCGCGATGGACATCTTTACGGTCGCGGTGCCGCTGACATGAAAGGTTCCGTCGCCGCGATGGTCGTGGCGCTCGAACGTTTTGTCGCGGCACATCCGGATCACCAAGGTCGCGTCGGTCTGTTGCTGACGAGCGACGAAGAAGGGCCCACCAACCTCGACGGCGTGCGTCGCGTCGTTGAGTACTTTCATCAGATTGGCGAACGCATCAATTGGTGCGTCGTGGGAGAGCCGTCGGCTAAAGAAAAACTGGGCGATCTGATTCGCGTCGGCCGCCGCGGATCGTTGTCAGGCACGCTGGTCGTGCATGGCGTGCAGGGACACGTGGCTTATCCCGAGAAAGCATTGAATCCGATTCACGCGTTTGCGCCCGCACTCACGGCGCTGACCGCAGAAAAGTGGGATGGCGGTAACGCCGACTTTCCCCCAACGTCGTTCCAGGTTTCCAATATCCACTCCGGAACTGGCGCCAACAACGTCATACCGGGATCGCTCAAAGCGCTGATCAATTTCCGCTACAGCACCGCAAGCACTGCCGACGATCTGCGCAAGCGTACGGAGTCCATTCTTGCTAACCATGGCGTGGATTACTCGTTGGAATGGAATCTTTCCGGCGCAGCATTTTTAACGCCGCCGGGTGGTCATCTGCGTGAGGTGGTCGTTTCGGTGTGCCGCGATCTATGCGGTGTCGAGCCGGAACAGAGCACGGGCGGCGGCACGTCCGATGGACGCTTCATTGCGCCGATGGGTGCGGAAGTGATCGAGCTTGGCCCGGTCAATGCCACGATCCACAAAGTGGATGAATGCGTGGCAGTGAGCGATCTGGAACGGTTGCCCGATCTCTATCAGGCGATTTGCGAACGCATGTTGCTGAAGTGATCGCATCGGCGTTAGCCTGCCGTGGGCTCCAGCACCAGCGTGTATTTGGTTTCGCCGGGCAGTAAGGGTGTTGGATGGCCCTGCACCCAATCCTCGTGACCGGTGCCATAGAAGGGCGATAACGGGTTGTCGCTCTGTCCACCCGGCATTTCCATGATGCCTTGATCCTCATGACCGGGCGCAACGTCCATGCGCTCGGAAGCGCCAAAGCTTGGTGCGCCGACGCGCGGCATGTTGTTATCGCCCGGCAATGCGTCTTCAGGCATGTCGAGGAAGTGGCCGACAAAACCCGGTAATGCGCGCGAAAGCGGGTGTTTGATCTGCGCGCGGTTGATCTCACCCCACGTACGCGCAGCGAGGCCGCCGGGTTGCTGGCCAAGTGTGCTGCTTACATTTCTTGCTGCTTGCACGAGCAACGCGTGCCAGTCCTTGTAGGCGGGGTCGAGCAGATTGACAGGTTGCGTCTGGATCATCGTCCACACGGCCGCTTCCTGATTGCCGGGGCCGGGCCAGTCGAAATCGGGAAAGCGTTGTTTGATCTGTGCAGCGAACGGAGCGAGTGCAAGCTTATGCACCTCTTCGCGGAACGCGTGGACCAGCCGGTAATCCACGCTGGGTGCCGTCGCTTCGTTTCCCCAGGTCGATGTGAGTTGGCGCAAGGGACCTAGTGCGGGTTCGTGCGCATCCGATAGCGTCTGTTGCAACAGTTGCTGCCAGCGTGTGAGAAACACGGCGTGATCGTCGAGCTGGATGTCCAGCAGATTTGCCGGCGCAAAATCGGCACGTGCCTGCAGGTCGTCGCGAATCTGCTGCGCGCGCGCGCCGATGTCCTGTCCGCCGTTGCCTAGCAATGCAAAGGCCGTATCGCCCACGGTGCGGTTGTTGGCCGTCCACAACCGTCCTTCGGCGGGGTTTTCGATACGCGGGTATTGCGCGGGTGCTGCCCAGCCGGTCCATCCCGTGTTGGGCTGTGACCAGTCCGCCGGACGCAGCGGGTCGAAACCGGTGCGTAGCGGAATGCTGTTGCCGGCGATGGTCCAACCAATATGTCCTGCGCTATCGGCGACGACGAGATTTTGTGGCGGCATGCCCAGCGTGGGCGCTATATCCAGTGCGGCAGACTCTTGAGTGGCATGCTCAAGCAGCATCGTGTTCAAGTTATAGGCATGAGGCTGATCGGCAATCCAAGACAATGCGAGTGAGGTGCCATCGGTGTCTTTTGCCATGATCGGACCCCACCGCGTTTCTTCCACTTCCAGCGTATGCGGGGCGGCGCCTTTGATGCGGATGACTTCCTCATGTTTTTCGATCGTCGCCCAACCTTCAGGCACTTTGTAGCGGTTGGGATCGTGCGGATCGCGTAGCACGCGAACCCAGTCCGACCAGTCGCCGTAACTGTTTGTGAAACCCCATGCGATCTGCCCGTTCGATCCGACCACGAGCGCCGGCGTACCAGGCAAGGTCACACCGACAGCATCGCGCTGACCGTTCGGAGCCGTTGGATCGGGATAGCGAAGTCGCGCGCGAAACCAGATGTTGGGCACACGCAAACCCAGATGCATATCGTTGGCGAGGAGTGCCGCACCGCTGTGCGTGAGGTTACCCGCGACGGCAAAGTTATTGCTGCCCGGATACGTTTCGTTGGTGGAGAAGGCCGAAAGCGCGGCGATTTTTGCAGCACCATCGTTGACAGGCGAGCGACGAAGATCATAGGCAGCCGGGTCTGGGGCCACGGGCGACTGCGATACGTTACCGGCCAATGGCGCTTCCCATGTCGGATCGGGTGAAATCAGGAAGTCCACCAGCGGAGCGGGCAGTGCGGCGCGCATGCGTGCGATGTTGAGTTTGCGTGCTTCGCGCCCATCGCCATTGAGATCCAGATACATCGCTGCGATCACCAGCATGGTGTCTTCCGATCGCCATGGTTGGGGTTGCGTGCCCGTAAGCACGTACTCCCATGGTTTCTCGCGCAGGTTGGCAACGCCGGCATTGACACCGTCGCGATACATGTCGAGTGCATGTTTTTGCTCTGGAGTAAGCGCCGCATAAGCGCCTTGAGCAACGGCACGCAGGCGATGGCGACGGTGATTGATATCGGTATCCAGCGCCGCCGGGCCAAACAGTTCCGATAGCTCGCCCGCCGGGAGGCGCCGCATCAGGTCCATCTCGAAGAAACGTTCCTGCGCGTGTACGTAACCGAGTGCATAGCCGATGTCATCGCGCGATTGACCTGTCAGCGTGACAACACCCGATGCATCGCGATCGATCGTAACGGCATGACCGATATCCGCTACACGGCGTTCGCCATTTAATTGCGCGCGACTGCCTGCCAGCAACCACCAACCCGTGCCGACGATGCCGACCACAACGATCACAATCAGGACAAGCAGCGCGCGGACCCAGCGAAAGCGACGTTTCATTGATTGGCAAACACCGCAAAGATGCCCGCGTAGGGCTTGACCATGAAGGTAGGAGCACCCGCGTAGCCAGTGCCGTCGATGTAGAACTGCGAAATGCTGCCGTCCAGGTAAAGGGCATCGCGGCAACCGAGTTTATCGCGGAATAGCTGCGCAAACGCGTGGAAATTCACCGGCGATGCACTCACCACGAAAATCACCTGATAAGGCGAGTGCGCGCACACACCACTGCGCCATTTCAGGCTGCTGGAATCATCGATGAATTGGTTGTTGATCTGCCCATCGATGACCAGCATGGGGCCCGATTGCGTTGCCCAATCGGCGGCTTTTCCGTCCGCTTTGAAGTCGAGGCTGGTGCGTACCGCTGCGTGGCCGTCCGGGTAGATCGCGAACACCCCGTTCGGTTGAATCGAGAAATTGCCTGCGGAGGCTTTGCCGTGGAAAAGATTCAGCGGCACCAGCGTCTTGCCGTTTTCCACATACAGACCCAGTGGCGAGTACGACTGATCGTAGATGCCCGCGTTCGCGGCAAACATCAATCGCTTGCCGTTGGCCGCACCCCATTCGCGCAGCGTTTGAATATCGCCGAAGGGCTGGCCGTCGTCGGGATTGTGCCAGTGCAAGGTCAACGCTTCGCGATGTAGATCCAGCTTCACCACGGTGTAATCCTGACCCTGGTAGCTCAACCCACGGCTTTCCATCGGATCGACCTGGTAACTGCAGGCCGTCAGCGCGTAACACGCTCCGATCAGCGCGAGCAGACGGGATATCCGGCGGCGACACAGCCGTTGGAGAGGCGAGAACGGGCGCATGGATAGATGGTGGCTGGGTCGAGGTGGCTGACGCAAGACCATGGGAGGCGCTTTAGCGTTTAAACTTCAGCTTTGCATTCTTGCGCACAGCTCATGCCTTATACGCCTATCGTTGCCACGCTCGGTTATGTGCTGTCGCCGGATCGGCGCAAAGTGTTGATGATCCACCGCAATGCGCGGCCGGATGATCAACATCTAGGCAAGTACAACGGTCTGGGCGGCAAGATGGAGCCTGACGAGGACATTGCCGAATGCATGCGCCGCGAAATTCGCGAAGAGGCAGGTATCGAGTGTGAAACCATGCACCTGCGCGGCACACTCAACTGGCCCGGTTTCGGCAAACAGGGTGAAGACTGGCTGGGCTTTATCTTCATTGTCGACACGTTCCGCGGCGAGCCGTTGACCGAAAACCCAGAAGGCACGCTCGAATGGATCGATGTCGATCAGCTGATGACGCTGCCAATGTGGGAGGGCGATCGCCACTTCCTGCCACTGGTGTTCGACAAGGACCCGCGGCCGTTCCACGGCGTGATGCCGTACAAGGATGGCCGCATGCAGTCGTGGTCGTTTACGCGCCTGTGATGAGCGCCGGTGATTCAGGGCGCTCGGCGCAACGCGACGACGGCGTTCAAGCCGCCAAACGCAAATGAATTGCTGATCGCGGCGTGCACCGTCATGCGGCGCGCTTCCAGCGGCACGTAATCCAGATCGCAGGCAGGATCGGGGCCGAGGTAGTTCAACGTCGGCGGCACGATGCCGTGGCGCAGGGCGCCAATGACGGCAATGAGTTCCAGCGCACCCGCCGCGCCCAGCGCATGACCGTGCATCGGTTTGGTCGATGAAATTGCCAGCTTGTGCGCGTGCTCACCAAATACCCGATGGATCGCACGTGTTTCGGTGCAATCGTTCGCGGCGGTGCCGGTGCCGTGGGCGTTGATGTAATCCACTTCTGTCGGTTGCATGTTCGCATCTTGCAGCGCGGCGCTGATCGACGCGGCGGCGCCGATTTCGGATGGCGCTGCGATATCGCCCGCATCTGCACTCATGCCTACACCGACAAGTTCGGCAAAGATGATGGCACCACGCGCCTGTGCGCTTTCCAGCGTTTCCAGCACAAACATCGCCGAACCTTCGCCAAGCACGATACCGCGGCGATTCACGCTGAAAGGACGACACGTATCGGGCGACAACACGCGCATGGCTTCCCATGCACGCAAAAGTCCAAGCGTAAGACAGGCTTCCGTACCACCCACCACCGCCGCATCGACGATACCGGCGCGCATCATCAGCACCGCTTGTGCAATAGCATGGTTGGAGGAAGCACACGCACTGGCCACCGTAAATGTGGGGCCCGTAATGCCATGCGCCATGCTGATCTGACTCGCCGGCGCGTTCGACATGATGCGCACGATGCCGAGCGGGTGGAAGCGTCCTGCTTTTTCGGCGTAAAGCTTCTTATACAACCCTTCGCGCGTTTCCTCACCGCCCACGCCGACGCCGGTAACAACAGCGGTGCGTCCGTTACGTACATCCAGGCCGGATTGAGTGATGGCTTCGTTCGCCGCAACCAGCGCGTACTGGCTCATGGGATCGAGAAACGGCAAGCGCGCTTCCTCGATGTACTTACTGGCGTCGAAGTGGGTTACTTCCGCAGCGACGGGGTTATTGCGCAACAGGGTGGCGTCGACATGATGGATCGTGTCGATGCCGCTACGACCTTCGACCATTGCTTGCCACGTGGCGGCGGCATTGTGGCCGAGCGCGCAGATCGCGCCCATGCCGGTAATCACGATACGACGCATGGATGTCAGCTATGGGCTTTCTGCGCGATTTGCCGCTGCACGGCTTCGACCAGATGTCCGACGGTACCCGCTTCGAAGTCGGTGTCTTCGTTGGGCAGATTGATGTTGAAGTGTTCTTCGATATCGAAAATCACTTCGATGGCGTCCAGCGAGGCGACGCCGAGATCCTTGAGCGTCGAGTCGGCCTTGATCGTGGCGATGTCGATCTTGGCCTGTTTGGCAATAATTTCGAAAATTTCTTGCTGAACGTTGCTCATGGATCGTTTCCCTGTTTGGCCCCT
This sequence comes from Dyella sp., assembly GCF_035486915.1. GTDB lineage: Bacteria > Pseudomonadota > Gammaproteobacteria > Xanthomonadales > Rhodanobacteraceae > Dyella_B. The sequence goes on from NZ_DATHMR010000176.1 coordinate 8,034, forward strand.
GTCACAAGCGTGACGAAGCGCCTGCGTGTTGTCCAGAGATACCTGCGCAGTTTCTTGCCGCCATGGTCTCCGCGCAGCCTTTCACGAATCTTGTTACTCGCCCATGTGCGCGGTGTAAATATCTACTGATCAGTTTGCAAATTCGGCAGGTCCGATTATTCGGCGCCAGCGAAAGCGCGCTTGATCTAGCTGCCCGCCGTCACACCCAGTGCGCCCTTGGCTTCGGTAGGCGGATCGTTTTCCGGGTGAGCGCCGCTTTCGGCAAAGGCGAGGCACACGATGCCGAGCATGATGACGCCTGCGCCCAAAAGACGCAGCGGCGTCAGTGCCTCGTGGAATATCCACGCCGACGCAAACATCACGGTCACCACGTCCAGATGGGTCGCCGCGAAGGCCGGCCCAATCGGCGCGTGCTTGAGCAAACTCATCCAGGTAAAGAAGTTGCCTAGATAAGCGGCGAGCGCAATGTAGATCCACGGGTGACCAAAGACGCGTTCCACCCACGCCAAGTTTGCCTCGGGCGGGAACGCGTGGACGCCGGTGTTCTTGAAACTAAGCTGCACGATCGTGTCGAACGCGAGCAGCAGCAAAAAGCCGCAAAGATAAAACCGCCATGTGCGTCCACTGCTGCTCATGCGCCCAGTCCCACGATGGCAACGCCGGTGCTGACCAGCAGGATGCCCGCGACGCGCAACGGCGTGAGTTTTTCGCGGAACAAAAGCCAGCCCGCCACCATAATCACGACGATGTTGATCGAACTGAGCAGGACGCCTTCGGAAAGATCTACCAGCGAGAGAAACGCGATCCAGAAGAGAATCTTGACGACGTAAGTCAGAATGCCCAGCCACATCCATGGACGACTCGCCATGTAGCGCCAGCGCGCAGCGCCGTCTCCGGCCAGCGGATCGCTGGCGGCGCGCTTGAGCAGAAGCTGGCCGCCCGTTTCCAGCGACACACTGACCAACCACAACGTGGCGACAAGCGGAGTCACGGAAATCCTTTCAGGCGATGGCGCGCGCACCCGGTGCGCAGCTTGAGGCAACCTTCGAAAAATACTCGGCGGTGCGATGGATCAGTGTGCGGCGTTCACGGTCGATCGTGATCATGTGATAGCTGTCTTCGAGCAACAGCATCTCCACGGGACCTGACACGCTGCGTGCCACCAGATAAGCGTTTTCGACACTGGCGACATCATCTTCGGTGGCATGCGCAACCAGGCACGGCGCTGTCACCTTCGGCAACTCGCGTTTCACCACCTTGGCCATCGCACCCATTTCCGCCAGCGATGGCCATGGATTGCCCGGGAGCCCCGCGGCGGTGCTGTCACCGGAGTGCAGCATTGTCTGACTGATCTGCTTACGCAGACGCTCGTCGCGCAGTCCGTAAGGCTCCGCCTCGTAAGTGATGCCGTTTTTCCAGAAGCCCAGCTTCAACATCAGCGGAAGCAGGAAGGAGAAGCGGCTGTGCCACGGAATCGCCCAGCCGTCATAGCGGAAGGTCGCACCATACACACCCACGCCGCGTACCCAGTCGGGATGATCGGCGGCGAGCTTCAAGGCGAGCAGCGCACCCATGGACAGGCCTGCCACAAACATGTGGTCCACTTCGTGGCGGTACTTCTCCGCGGCGGCTTCGACGCTCGCGTACCAGTCTTTCCAGCTGGTCGCGAGCAGATCCTGCACATCGCCACAGTGCCCGGCCAGCTGCATGCCGTAGACGCTGAAACCCGCGTTACTCAGCCCCTTGCCGACCAGGCGCATCTCGGTGGGGGTGCCGGTGAGTCCGTGGATAAGCAGGACGCCGCAACGGCCACCTTCGAAGCGAAATTCAACGTTTTGGATCACTGAGGGTCTCTTGCAACGGACTAACGGGCGAAATTATCCCCACAGTCTCGTGCAAGGGGCTTTCCAGCCGCTTTCGGTGCCCGGTCAATGGCCGTTGAAGCCGTTGAATTTGCTTACGCCGATGGAAATGCCCACCGCGCCGGTCGGGTGATCGCAGCTACCGGTGTTCTGGACGATGTTCACGTTGCCGCCTTCATAGGTTCCGGTGCCGACATGGCTGGCGCTGACCACGCCCATGTTGACATCACCGTGGACCTGAGCCTTGTTGTAGGTGGAGTCGTCGCAGGCAGTGCTGGCGGTTTCGTCGCGTCCGGGCTTGCCGCTGGTATCGCCGTAGTACACACCCGGCGAATCCTTGGAAGACGGATGGGCGCCGTTGATGGTCACCATGCTCGCGCTGGGATTGGGTTGCGCGCTGCTGGCCTTTGCCGGCTGCGGGGCGCTTGAACTGGACGCCGGCACAGTGTTTGCCGGAAGTTTGAGGTTCAGCGGCTGACTGGACGTTTGCGCCCACGCCGCCGTCATCAGGAGACAAGACGCCAGGGCGGTGGCGATTCTTACGTTCATACGTGCTGCTCCGGGGGCGTGGTGCCGGGGTTATCAATCGCATAACGCACGGCGATGCCCACCGTGCACATGCCCGTTTGACGATTTGCGGTCTAGGGAAGTTCCTTTCAACCCGTCGTTTCGATGCGCTCCACGCGACGCAGGCCGCGTGGCAGCAAGCCGCCGCGCGTCGCTCGATTGCCGCCGTATTCGACCAGATCGGACCACTTCAGCGTCAATTTGCGCTGACCTGCGAACAGTGTGACCTCACCCTTTCCTTCGGTCACCACCGCCACGCCGGCCACGCGCTCGTCGCCACTACCGAGCTTTGCCTTCGGAATTTCGATGAGCTTGTTGCCTTTACCCTTGTCCAGCTCGGGCAGTTCGGCCACCGAGAACATCAGCAGATGGCCTTCCGTCGTAACGACCACGATGCGATCGCGTGCGGGGTCGGCCGACACTTGCGGTGCGAGAACGCGGGCGCCATCGCCGAGCGTGATGATCTGCTTGCCGGCCTTGTTGCGGCCCGTTAGCGCTTCGAAGCGTGTGACGAAGCCGTAGCCGAAGTCGGTGGCGAGCACCAGGCGCGTGTCGTTGTCGCCAGCGGTGATCGCATCGAAGCTGGCACCGGCGGGTGGCGTGAAACGACCGGTCAGCGGTTCACCGTTGCCGCGCGCAGAAGGCAGCGTGTGCGCAGGCGTGGAATAGCTGCGTCCGGTGGAGTCGATGATCGCCACTTGCTGCGTCGTGCGCGTTTTGACTGTCGCGAGCAGGCTATCGCCTTCGCGGTAGGACAAGCCCTCCGCATCGATGTCGTGTCCTTTCGCCGCGCGAATCCAGCCCTTCTGGCTGATCACCACGGTGACCGGTTCGCTGGCGACCAATGCGCTCTCGTCTAAAGCTTGCGCAGCTTCGCGCTGCACCAGCGGCGAGCGGCGGTCGTCGCCATATTTGGCCGCATCGGCGCGCAGTTCTTCCTTGATCAAACCCTTGAGCTTGGCGGGCGACTTCAGTAGCACGTTGATCTTCGCGCGTTCTTCTTCGAGCTGATCGCGCTCGGCGTTGATCTTCATCTCTTCCAAGCGCGCCAGCTGACGCAGCTTGGTTTCGAGGATGTAATCGGTTTGTTCTTCGCTCAGTTTGAAGCGTGCCATCAGCACGGGTTTGGGCTCGTCCTCGGTACGGACGATGCGGATCACCTCGTCGAGGTTGAGGTAAGCGATGCGCAAACCTTCCAACAGGTGCAGGCGTCGTTCGACTTTGGCCAGGCGGTGATTGAGTCGACGCGTTACCGTATCGATACGGAAGCTCAGCCACTCGGTAAGGATGCGCTTGAGATCCTTCACCTGCGGTCGGCCATCGAGGCCGATCATGTTGAGGTTGACGCGGAAGCTCTTTTCAAGATCCGTCGTGACGAACAGATGCTGCATCATTTCGTCGGCATCGACGCGGTTCGAGCGCGGCACGATGACGAGGCGAATGGGATTTTCGTGATCCGATTCGTCGCGCAGATCTTCGATCATCGGCAGTTTTTTCGCGCGCATCTGCGCGGCGATCTGCTCAAGAATCTTGGACGGGCTCACCTGATGCGGCAGCGCCGTGATCACGATGTTGCCATCTTCACGCGCGTAGACGGCACGTGCACGAATCGAACCGCCACCGCTGTGGTACATCGCCAGCAATTCGTTGCGCGGTGTGATGATTTCCGCTTGGGTCGGATAATCCGGGCCGCGCACGTGTTCGCAAAGATCTGCAATGGTGGCGTCGGGATCGTCCAGCAAGCGGATGCACGCGCTGACGATTTCGCGCAGATTGTGCGGCGGAATATCGGTGGCCATGCCCACGGCGATACCCATCGAGCCGTTGAGCAACACATGCGGGAGTCGCGCAGGCAGCCAGCTGGGTTCTTCCAGGGTGCCGTCGAAGTTAGGCACCCAATCCACCGTGCCTTGACCGATCTCGCCGAGCAGCACATCGGCGATCGGATTGAGCTTGGACTCGGTGTAACGCATGGCCGCGAAGCTTTTCGGATCATCTGGTGAACCGAAGTTGCCCTGGCCGTCGATCAGCGGGTAGCGGTACGAGAACGGCTGCGCCATCAGCACCATCGCTTCGTAACAGGCGCTGTCGCCGTGCGGATGGAACTTACCGATCACGTCACCGACCGTACGTGCCGATTTTTTCGGTTTGGCGCCGGCGGCCAGGCCAAGCTCGCTCATCGCGTAGATGATGCGGCGCTGTACCGGCTTCAAACCGTCGCCCACGAAGGGCAGGGCGCGGTCCAGCACCACGTACATCGAGTAATCGAGGTAAGCCCGCTCGGCGTATTCCTTGAGCGGGATCTGTTCGTAATTGGCTTGCAAGTTCATGGGGAATATCTTCAGAGGCGCGGGGCGCCATAACGGTGAGGATGGTGCCAGATGGCAGGCGCCTTAGGCTAGAATGCCCGACGGCTCGAACATCCATGACTGGACGAAAACCAATGCAATTTCAACGCACAATCGCAGTTGCAGTGGCCTGCGTCCTGATCACGGGATGCGCGCTGGTCGGAAGTAGGCGCCCTGAGCTCGGTTATTCGGATAAGGGTCATCCGAAGTCCGACACGGCGCTTATCGTCTGCGCGGAACAAGAGCCGAGTTACCTGTGCGGCATCACGGGTGTTGATGAGAAGAGCACCTGGACTCAATTCGATGGCGGCAAAACGCCGTGGGTGCGTGTGTTGCCGGGCGATCGGGTCGTGCGGTTAACCTTGTCGAACAACCACCGGATCAACCGCCCGTGGCTGAAGATGAACGGCATACAGGCGGGCCATGTTTACCGCATCACTGCGGGCTTCGATGGAAACGCGGTCACGGCGTCTTACGAAGATCTCGGCAAGATGGATAGCTACACCCTCCACATCCGACGTCTGCCGCTCAATCCCAAGCCAGTCACCGCTTATTTCTGATCCCCATGCAGCAGGTTACTCCTGCTGCACGATTACCCCCAGCTTGGCCAGTTGCGCCTGGACACTATCGGGACCGGCGAGATGCGCTGCGCCGACGGCGATGAACACGGTGCCGGGTTGTCGAATCATCATGTCCTTGATCTTCGCTGCCCAGTTTTCGTTGCGCTCGACGATCAGCTGTCGATAGAGCTCGGGCTCGCGTGTTTTCAGCTCGTCGTTTTCCAGCTTTGCGATGGCAGCGACATTGCCCTGCTTCCATGCGTCGACCAGTGAGCGAAGTTCTTCGGTGCTTTTGTCGACATCGCGCAGCGTGTCGCGCAGAAAAGCCAGCTGCATGGGCGATGACAGATTCGCAAGAAACTGAATCTGCTGTTCTGCCGTTTCCAGCCCGTAGACGGGTTTGCCTGCGGCGGTCATCTGCGTCTTCAGCTGTTTGTCTACGCCTTGCGACGGATCCATCCCGGCCTTCAACAGCGGCGCAACCGATAACGTCAATGCCGCCAACCAAGGCTTCATGGGCTGCAGCGTCTGTGCGCCGCCGGGTAAGCCTGCCACGTGTGCTGCGTTGGCAAGCGTGTCGTTTTCGCGCTGGCTGAGTTGCGTGGATAGCGGATGTTCCGCATCCAGACCGTAACGCAGTATCAGCGGTGCGATGGATGCCTGATCGTCATCCGTCAGTTCGATATAAAGCGTCTTGCTTTGCGAAAGCGCTTGATCGAGCGCCGGGAAGCGCCATTGCGTATCGTTGGGCAGCAGATGGACGGTGCCGAAAAGATAGATCGTGCTGTTGCCAACTTTTGCCTGCCAGAGGACTGGGTGCGCCAATGCGTTGCCGCACAGCAGGAAAAGAACGGGCAGCAGAACAAGCAGACGATAATGGATGCGCATGAATGACTCAGCGAGGGACACGGTATCCGCCGGCGACGCCATGCGGGCTCAAGGTAAGTTGCCAGAGTTGATCGCGACGGCTGCGGAACACGGCGGACGATACAGAGAGATAGAACCGCCACATGCGGCGGAAACGTTCGTCGTACCGGGTTGAGAGCGATGGCCATGCGGCGTCGAAGTTCGCACGCCATGCGGTGAGCGTGCGGTCGTAATCGGCGCCGAAATTGTGCCAATCCTCAACCACAAACAAACCTTCCAGCGCCTCCGCAACTTGACTGGCAGCAGGAATCATCGAGTTCGGGAAGATGTACTTTTCGATCCATGGATCAGGACGCCCCGGTGATTGGTTGCTGCCGATGCTATGCAGCAAGAACAAACCATCACTCTTTAGGCAGCGACGCGCGACTTCGAAGTACTCGCGGTAATTCTTGCCGCCCACGTGCTCGAACATGCCGATCGACATGATCGCATCGAACGAATCGTCGAGTTCCCGATAGTCTTGTAACCGAATCTCGATGGGAAAGCCGCTGCAAAGTTCACGCGCCAGTTCAGCCTGTTCCTGCGAAACGGTAATGCCCACGCCTCTCACGCCGTAGCGCTCCGCCGCAAACTTCAGCGCCTCGCCCCAGCCGCAGCCGATATCCAGCACGCGCATGCCGGGCTTCAATTGCAATTTTCGACAGATCAGATCGAGCTTGGCTTCCTGCGCGTCATCCAGGTTGGTGGCCTGCACCCAATAACCGCAGGAATACACCATGTACTTGCCGAGCATGGCTTTAAATAAATCGTTGCCTAGATCGTAATGCAGCTTGCCGATATCGAAAGCGTGCTCACCACGCTGCATGTTGATGAAACGCGCCTTCAGATGCGCAATCAAGGTATCGAGCGTCTTGAGGTGTTCGTCCAGATGGGTGGTCAGGACCTTGGTGAAAAAACCGGGAAGATCGTCGGCATCCCACCACGAATCCATGTACGCCTCGCCCAGGCCGAGCGAGCCGTGTGCGAACACGCGCGCATACAACTGATCGTCATGGACGCGAATGTCGGTGGGTGCGGTGCCATCGATATGCACACCGGCCATTTCGAGCAGTTCGGCAGCGCGCTGTCTGAGCGAATCCTGATTCATGCATGTTGATCCTTGCCCAGTAGGCCAAAGTTTACCGGGGACCATGCGTAAACGACGTCAACGCCTGCGTTGCGCACGTGTTCCAGCAACGTCTTTGCATTTTGTTCGCTGAGTATGAACTCGATCTTTTGTGGTAGATCGTCCGCGAGTTCAAAAAAGGCCTCGTGGTGGATGACGCCATGCCTTCCGTAGCCGGCTGTCGCACGGAACACCGAACCGCCGCCGAGCTTCATACGCTTGGCCAAGCCTAATAACCATTCAGACACCAGCAGGCCCTCGTGCTTGGCGTGTACGTGGGTGTAGAACCTAAGAAAAACGCCGTTGGCCGGGGGATTGTCGGGCGCGATGTTGTTGCTCATGGCGTTGCTCTCTCCGTTTCAATGACGCAACAAACCGCGCGTCAGGAAAATACCCACGATGGTCATGGCCAGACTGCCGAAAAGATGCACGGCGACATGCGTACCAAACCACAGGTATTGGCCGCGTAACAACAGCGTGTCCGCTTCGGCGGAAAAGGTGGAGAAGGTGGTCAGCCCGCCCAGAAAGCCGGTCATGATCAGCAGCCGCAGTTCCGGTGGCAGCGTCTGGAAATGTTCGAAGACGCCCATCATGCAGCCCATCATCAGGCCGCCACTAAGGTTGGCCGCCAGAGTGCCCAGCGGAACGGTAGGGAAAATGGGGTTGAGCAGTACGCCGAGTATCCAGCGCAGCCAACATCCGAAGGCGCCGCCGATACCGACGGCGAGAAATCCGGTCATGCTCACGTTGTGTTGCCTCCTTGTTGCCATGGTTCCATTCCACGGCAACAGGCACGCCTGCGCCGCCGGAATCCGGTGGTGCAGGCATCATCAACCTTTCGGTGGTTTGTTCCGGAACGGAACAGGAGGCATGCCATCTCCCTCATGCCGACATGCTAGCTGATGCCGGTGGGGGCCGGTCAAATGCTCCCGCCGGGAGTGAACTCGGGCATTGCGGCGATGGCGAGCGCCACGTCTTCCGGCGCCATGCCGTGCGCGGCGATGGTGTGACGGCCGCGGCCATAAGGACCCCATTCGCCACCGTTGGTGACGGTAAAGATACCCATCGTCGGCACATCCGACGCGCAGGCCAGGTGCATAATGCCGCAGTCCGCGCTGATATAGACGGCCAAACCGGAAAGCACGCTAGCTAGCTTGCGCAGATCGCTGGAAAAATACGCCGGGTACTTCGAACTGAGCATCGATTTTCCGGACGCTGGAACGATCTCGACAAAACTATAGTCCGGGTGCTGGGCTTGCAACACCTGCAGGAAACGCGTCCACCACGCTTCGCCCAGCAACTTCGGGCCAGTTGCGTTGGCAAAGATGCCGATGATGCCGCGGCCGGGCGATTCGATTCCGCTGGCGCCCAGCGAACGGGTGAGCGCGTCGCGTCCCTGTTCGCGTTCCACAGCATTCAGGCGAATATCCGGCACGGGATATTCTGCCGCGGTGTCGCGGCCCATTGCGCTGCGCAGCAGATAGACCGGGCGACGTCCTTTGCTTTCCAGGTTGGAAGGCAGCGGTACGGCATGCGTGATTTCGCCATGCTTCTTCGGGCTACTGAAGCCAAGCGTGTAGGTCGAGTTCGACAACAGCATCAACAGGCGACCGGTTTGAGATAATGGGTCTGCGTCGATCGCCAGGTCATAGCGAATCTTGCGCATGCGCTTGAGCGTGCCGAAGAACTGAAACGGATGGCCGACGCCATGCGCAGGCATCCTGAAGATGTTTTGCACGCTGAAGAAGCGGCCGTACACGTCTTTCGCGATCGGGCTGCGCGTAAGAATGTCGATTTCCGCGGCGGGATAGACCTTTTCCAGTTCCGCCAGCAACGGTGTCAGCAAAAGCGTATTGCCCAGGCTGTGGCTGACATGGCAAACCAGAATGCGGTAGATGCCTTTTGCCGGCAGCGGATCGGAAGTCGGCTGTCCGTGGTTGCCGAAGATTAGGCGCATCAGCCGGCGCGCGACGCGGCGGCGAAAGTCGTTGATGGGGTCGTAGTAGCGCGTGTTCTTCAGCACGGTGGGTTTCGTCAGGATTGGGCGACGGCGACTATACCGGTTCGCCGTCACGGGTAAGCAGACCCCGAGCAACTAACCAGTCGCGAGCGTTCTCGGCGTCCTGTTCGAACCAGGCGCGGGCCGAACCCAGCCGGAAGGAGTAACCCCAGGCATCCATGTCAGACATGATGCGTTGGCGCCCCACGCCGGGAAGGGTATCGCCCAGCACAATCTGCAAATAACAGACGGCGTCTTCTTCTTCGATGGAATCGGTAGCGTCGGTGTGAACCTCTTCCCGTCGCTCCGGCGGCAGCACGATCAGATGGCCGGCCTCGTGCAAAAGGGAATGGACGGGCGTGTCGCTGCGCACATACACGGTGTTGCCGATGATGCCGGCTTCGTCGTCGCCCCAGAAGCTGCCGGGGATGCCTTCGCCGTCGGCGACGCGCACAAGGCTCAGGCCGTGACGCGTGAGCAGCGCTTCGATCAATGCATTGTCGATGTCCGCGATGCGAAGAACGGAGTGCACGTGCGTGGAGGCTCGGTGTGTTTGCGTGGTGGAGAGAGCCGTTAGATGGGGGCAGTCAGGTTCGGAGCGGGCGCGGTCCTTCGGAAAAGATCGTTGCGCTCCGATCGTACCCTCACCCCAATCCCTCTCCCAATGGGAGAGGGACTTGAAGATCACGTTGCGGCGTTGCCGGCGGGTTTGACGTCCGGTAACGCCACTGAAAGCTCAAGTACTTCGTGTCCGCTGTCGCGTTCAACGTTGATGTTGATCGCGTCCAGGTCGACGTTCACGTACTTCTTGATGACTTCGAGCAATTCATTGCGCAGCAAGGGCAGGTAATCCGGCGCGCCGCGGTTGGAGCGCTCCTGCGCGACGATGATGCGCAGACGCTCTTTGGCGACCACGGCGGTCGGTTCGGGCCTGCGCTTTAGGAAATCGAGGATACCCATCGCGATCAGCCTCCGAATACGCGCTGGAAGAAGCCCTTCTTGGGTGCGTCAAGGAAGCGCATGGGGCGGGTTTCGCCAAGGATGCGGGCCACAGTGTCGCGATAGGCCTGCCCGGCGTACGAGTTTTCGTCGAGGATGACCGGCACGCCGGAGTTCGATGCGGCGAGCACGTTCTCCGATTCCGGGATGACACCCACCACGTTGAGGCCCAGGATCTCCTCGACGTCTTTCACGCTGAGCATTTCGCCCTGTTCCACGCGTGCGGGGTTGTAGCGAGTAAGCAGCAGATGTTGGGCAATGGCGCCATCGCCGCGCTCGGCGCGGCGTGTCTTGCTGGCGAGAAGGCCGAGGATGCGGTCGGAGTCGCGCACCGACGATACTTCCGGATTCACCACCACGACCGCGTGATCGGCGAAGTACATCGCCAGATGCGCACCCTTTTCGATACCGGCCGGCGAGTCGCAGACGATGTAGTCGAAGCCGTCGTTCGACAGGTCGGTGAGCACTTTCTCGACGCCTTCCTGTGTCAGCGCGTCTTTATCGCGCGTTTGGCTGGCGGCGAGCACGGAGAGATTGTCGTAGCGTTTGTCCTTGATCAACGCCTGCTTGATCGTCGCTTCGCCCTGGATGACGTTGACGAAGTCGTACACCACGCGACGTTCACAGCCCATGATCAAATCGAGATTTCGCAAGCCGACGTCGAAGTCGATGACCGCCACTTTCTTGCCTTGCATGGCCAGTCCGGTAGCAAGCGATGCGCTGGTGGTGGTTTTGCCGACGCCGCCCTTACCGGACGTCACAACGATAATCTCAGCACTCAAGGCTCATCTCCGAATGTGTTCTTGTAATAGTTGTCATTTTAGTGGCGCAATCAATAATTTTTCGCCTTCGAGCCAGCATTGCACAGACTGACCCTCCAGGTCTTTGGGAATTTGTTCGAAGACTCGGTAGTGGCCGGCAATAGCGATCAGTTCGGCACGGAAATCCGACACGAAGATGCGGGCTTTGATATCGCCTTGCGCGCCAGCCATCGCGCGACCCTTCAGGCTGCCATAGATGTGGATGCTGCCATCGGCGATGACTTCGGCGCCGTTCGCAATCGCGCCGGTGACGACAAGATCGCGATCGCGCGCATATACCTGTTGACCCGAACGCACTGCGCCCTCGTGACGTTGCGCGCCGACAGGCGTGTCCGTCGGTGAAAGCACCGGTTCGCGCACTGGTACGGGTACAGGCGCCGGTGCGGCAACCGCAGCCGCAGTCGCAGCATTCGTCGCGGGTGGCGCGATGCTGCCGCCGTCGGCGGGTTCATAGGCTGCACGGAACTTGGCGATCAGCGGCAGTCCCATGCGTTGCGCCAGCGCTTCGGTTGCGCTCGTTCCATAAGCCAAACCGACCGGCAACATGCCGGCGCTGCGCACGGCTTCGAGCAGCGCGTCGACGATGCCGTCATCAGGAAGATTGAGCAGGTGACTCAGATCGAGCACCACTGCGGCGCGTGAAAACAGCTGCGGCGCAGCGCGAACGCGGCGTTCAAGCTCCTCGCACAAGGCCGCCGCATCGGGCCGTCGTACGCGCACACAGGCAATCCCGACCTGGCCAAAGCGCAAGTCGCAAGCGTCAGAAGTCTGTTGATCCATTTTTACATTCATGAGCGCCGCTCTCCGGCGAGGCGGCGCTGGGTGGGGTTATCAGTAAGAGTTGGGCGTCCGGCGAGCCAAGGTTCATCCGGCAAACCGCCGTTGTCCAGGTAGGTATCGCGAACATACGTATAGCTGGGTAGATCCTTGGCGAGCAGACTCACTTGCGGACCGTGTTCCCCCATGCGTTGCTGGCCGACCTCCTGAAAACCATACGTGCCGTGGAAGAGCACCACGACATCGTCGACCGGTTCCAGGAACACTTCGCACGCCAACAGCGGCACACGCACTTCGGCGAAGCTGTTTACATCGCAATAGAAAATGCGTCCCAGGCCGTGGCGCCGGAAGGCGTTGGCGATGACGATGCGATCGATGTAGACGAATGACGGATAGTGTTCGTTGAACCAGCGGTAATTGGGACTGCTGTAGTCGCCGCCGTCGCGCAGGGCGATCAGGAAACCAGCAAGCTGGCCGTCGATCTCGGCCACGCGGAAGTAGTCGGCGTGGTCAAAGAAGTAGCGCAACTGCACGGCGTCCAGCACGAGAATGGAGCGGCCGGCGGTGTTGTTGAGCGCCAGGACGGCATCCAATTCGTGCTCGCGCACGTCGCGGATGGCAAGGGCCATTCGTTGCTCCGCAGTGAGTAGTTGCTAAGGAAAAGACCGACTGACGGCCCAGCTCCGGCGCATTATGGCATGTGCCACAAGGCGTATCATCCCGTACTGCGGCATGTAAAACCTTTGTAAAGCCACGCGCCGCGTGAATGGGGTGGTTCGTGGCTAGGGGTGACTTCCCGCGCATTACAGGGCGTCGGCGCGGGGCCTATGATGCATGCCATGGCAATGACAACCAACTTCAACCATTTGCGGCTGCTGCGCATTACCGGACTTATCGCTTATCTGTGCGATGGCACGCCGCTGTTCACTAATTGGGCGACCGAGCGGCTGAATTTGTTGCACCGGCCCGACTTCGCGTTGCTGCTTTGCACGCTGTTTTACCTGATCTTCGGCATCCTCTATCTGCTGGTAACCAATAACCTCGGCGCACGCACACACGTGGGTGCGCGATTATTTGGCTTGCTACTGATGACGGCTGCGGCGTTGGTGGTGGGCTGGTACAGCCACAGCGGTCTGTCCGCCATTCTCATGGTCGTCATCTCTGTGGTGCTGCCGTGGCTCGTGCCCTTCTGGGTGGGCATCGGGTGGATGGTGCTGCAGACGATTTGTTTGACGGCGGTATTTGCGACCTACGACGGATTCAGCATCGTGCTGGCGGTGCTGCAGGCCGTCATCTATACGGGCTACGCACTGGTCGGTTTCGTGATTTCCACCGTCGCCAGTCAACAGGCGGACGAGCGTGAAGTGCAGCGGCGTCTCAATTCCGAGCTACGGGCAACGCGCGCGCTACTGGCCGAATCCACTCGTATTGCCGAGCGCATGCGCATCGCGCGCGAGCTGCACGACCTGATCGGCCATCACCTCACGGCGCTGAGCCTGAATCTGGAAGTGGCTAGCCATTTGAGCAATGAAGCGGCATCCGAACACGTGCGCAAGGCGCAAAGCACTGCGCGCCTGTTGCTCGCCGACGTGCGCGAAGCGGTGAGCGAGTTGCGCCAGGACGACGCCATCGACCTGACGCAGGCGCTGCAAAGCCTTATCGATGGCGTTCCCAGCCTGCAGGTTCACCTGACCACCCCGCCGCGTTTTGGCGTGGAAGACCCGCGCCGGGCACAGGTGTTGCTGCGCTGTGTGCAGGAAATCATCACCAATACCGCCAAGCACGCCGGCGCCCGCAATCTGTGGCTAACCTTCGCCTATGACGATGAAAATCTGCTCAGTCTGAACGCGCAGGATGATGGCCGCGGCTCCACATCGATCCTTCCGGGTAACGGTTTATCCGGGATGCGCGAACGCTTATCTGAGTACGGTGGCGACGTATCGATGGAAAGCGAGACAGGGCAGGGCTTTGCGCTGTGCGTGCGTTTGCCGCTGGGCGAACCCTCGGTGCTGGCGCATACGCCTTCCCGGTTCGAGCCCCCTGCGTTGAGCCTGACATGATGGCCTGCAAGAATTTGTTTCAGTTAGTGGTACGCATGTGGCCTGCGATGAGCCACGAATGTTGCGAGGATGCGCGATGATCTCCGTTTGTCTTGTCGACGACCAGAACCTGGTTCGCCAGGGAGTTCGTTCGCTGCTTGATCTGGCCGAAGATATCCGTGTAGTGGCCGAGTGCGCCGATGGCGTGCAGGCCGTGCAGGACATTCCACGGATCAAGCCCGATGTCGTGTTGCTGGACCTGCGCATGCCCAACATGAGCGGTCTGGAAGTCTTGCAGGCTTTGTCTGCACGCAATGAATTGCCGCCCACGATCATCCTCACCACGTTCGATGACGATCAGCTCGTACTCCAGGGTCTGAAAGCGGGCGCGCGCGGCTATCTGCTGAAAGATGTATCGCTGGAGCAACTCGTGGAAGCCGTACGTACTGTGGCGGCCGGCGGCTCGCTGGTCGCGCCGATGGTGACGCAGCGTCTGCTGGCGGGCGTAAGTCGCATCCACAACCAGTTCACCAGCCTCGAGCAGCCCGACCCGCTGACCGAGCGTGAAACGGAGATTCTGCGCCTGCTTTCGGGCGGTTACAGCAATAAGGAAATTGCCAATTCTCTGAAGGTGGCGGAAGGAACCGTGAAAAATCACGTTTCGAACATTCTCTCCAAGCTCGGCGTACGCGATCGTACCCGTGCGGTGCTGAAGGCGCTGGAATTAGGCATCGTCTAGGTAGGATTGATCAGAGCATCCCTAAGGCTCTGGACGTCCAATCCAGAAATGCTGCGTAGCAGCGTGGCTGCGGGCCCGTGTGGCCCGTAGCGTTCCTGAGCGTGAGCAAGTACCATCGGCAGCTTAGGCGCCGGCCGATCCCCGTCTGATGCGGTTTCCCTAAGGGAAAGCCATCCCTGGCGGTCCATCATCGACCTGCGCTTTCCCGCACTAGAGAGACGTCTCGGAGAAACCTGGAATGGCGCGTGTTCTGGAATTTATCGTTGCCCTCATCATCGTCGTTGTTTTCGGCGTTGTGGTGGGTGTCATCATGCCCGGCAGCGGTCACGTTGATCGGTCAGTGGTAGTCAGCAAAGACCTGCGTCAGGTTTACGACGTTGTGGCCAACTTCCGTACCTTCCCCGATTACGGCGTACTGCGCGCGTACGATCCCAGAACCCAATACACGTTGTCCGGCAATGCGTATGGCCCGGGCTCGGAAATCAGCTGGAGCGGTCAGGACGAGAAAGTGGGTGAGGGCAAGCTGACCATCGCTTCGGCCCAGCCCGATTTCGACAAGATCGACAGCACCGTCAACAGCGCGCAGGTCATCTGGAATGTCGACAATGCCTGGCGCGGTAACGACAAGCATTTCACTCTGGATCTGCTGCGTCAGGGCAACACGGGCAAGCTGACCAAGATCACCTGGTCGTATGACGTGGACTACGGTTGGAACCTGCTCAACCGCTACTCCAACATGTACATCCATGGTCAGCCCGACGCGTTCATCCAGTTCAGTCTGAACAATCTGCAGAACGTGCTTGCTGCTGTGCCGAACATCGACTACGGCAGCCTGGTCCCGTACATCACGCAAACCAAGCAGACGCCGGTGCTGATCGTCTCTACGTCGATGCAGCGCAAGGACGGTCTGGATGGCCTCAACGAAGCCGTCGACGCCGCCGTCAAGCAGATCGAAGATGCCGCCAAGAAACTGGGCGTGCACACCAACGGTCCGCGCGTGATCTTCACGACGGATTACGGCGATCAGACCTATACCTTCGATGTCGCTGAGCCGATCGATTCGGCCAGCCTCACCGTTGCCGGTCAGAGCTATCAGCTGACGCCGCCGACTCCACCGTCGTTGACGGAGCAGACAAGTGCGCCGGCGTCGAGCAGTACCGCCGCCAATCCGGCCAACCAGAATCAGGACCCGGGTAGCAAAGATCGCTACGGTCGTCTGGTGATCGACAACAACGTGCGCGCCACGCTTGCATTCGGCGGTCCTGCGCTCGAAGCGGAGTGGAACGGTACGGCTGCCGGTGTCCCGCAGACGCGTGACATGTTGCGCGCTTATGCGCAGACGCACGGTTATAAGTTCGACGAAGTGACCAACCGTCTGTATGACATCCTTGCCCAGCCCGAAGTGAAAGATGCTGGCGGCAACATCACCACCTACGCACAGTACGATGTCTACCTGCCGATCTCCGATTCCGGTAATGGCGGCACGCTGCCGCAGCAGACACCTGAGCAGCAGGCAGGCATCAAGCAGCCGCCCGTGATGAACGCACAACAGCAGCCCGCTTCGAGCGGCACCGCGCCGGCTCCTGCCAGCTCCAGCGCTGCTCCGGCTGGTAACGGCTAAGAAGCTCACCGCTTTGATGGTATGCAAAGCCCTCCCTTCGGGGAGGGCTTTTTATTTCTGCATTCTTTTCACGACCTTATTCGGCGAACTTTGTGCGGCGCTTGCGGTACATTGCCATGCGAACCGCGCAACAACGCGCGTGGCAGGGCTTATCCGCGACTTCACATGATCGAAACCGACAAGCTCACCAAGCGTTACGGCCATTTGACGGCGGTCGATGCGCTAAGCATCTACGCCGAACCGGGTCAGGTATTGGGCCTGCTGGGTCCCAACGGTGCCGGTAAGACAACGGCCATGCGTATGATCGCCGGCTTTCAGGCGCCCACGGCAGGCACGGCGCGTGTCTGCGGATACGACGTGCGCAAAGAGCCACTGAAAGCAAAGCGCGCGCTCGGCTATTTGCCGGAAGGCGCTCCCAGTTACGGCGAAATGACGGTACGCGAATTTTTAGTGTTCATCATGCGCGTGCGTGGATTGCGCTCGGATGTCGGCCGCCGTCGTTTCGATGAAGTGGTCGGCCGCCTTGAACTGGAAGGTGCATTGAACGTCGGCATCGACACGTTATCCAAAGGTTTGCGCAGGCGTGTGGGTCTTGCACAGGCCATCGTGCATGATCCGCCGGTGTTGATGCTCGACGAGCCGACCGACGGTCTCGATCCCAATCAAAAACACACCGTGCGCCAGTTGATCGACGCCATGGCACGTGAGCGCACGATTCTCATCTCCACGCATCTGCTCGAAGAAGTACATGCTTTGTGCAATCGTGTCGTGATCATTGCGGGTGGTCGGCTGCGTGCGGATGCGACGCCCGCCGAACTGGAAGAGCGTTCGCGCTATCACGGTGCCGTGTCGTTCAGTGCGCCAGGCAGTGGCATCTCTCAGGAAATGCTTGGACGTTTGCCACAAGTCGCCGGGATTGAAGTAGACCCTCTTGATGGCCGCGTCACCGTGTTTCCGAAACCAGGAGAGCGCATTCTGGAACCGGTGGAGAGCTTGCTTCGCCAGCAAGGTCTGGAAGTTTCCGAGATCCAGCTGGAACGCGGGCGCCTTGATGAAGTCTTCCGCCAGATCACATTGGGCTCGGAAACGGAGGCGCATCCGTGAATCCAGTGATGGCCTTGACGCGACGCGAGTTGCGCAGCTACTTCGTTACGCCCGTCGCGTATGTGTTTCTGGTGATCTTTCTTGTGCTCTCGGGCATCCTCACCTTCTATGCCGGTGATTTTTACGATCGTGGCATCGCCGACCTGCAACCGTTTTTCGTGATGCATCCCTGGCTCTATCTGATCCTGGTACCTGCGGTGTCCATGCGTTTGTGGGCCGAAGAAGCCAAATCGGGAACGCTGGAATTGCTACAAACGCTGCCGATATCGTCTTGGCAAGCCATGCTCGGCAAATTTCTCGCGGCGTGGCTGTTTATCGGGCTGGCGCTGCTGCTGACGTTTCCGATCTGGATTACCGTGAATTATCTAGGGTCGCCGGACAACGGCATCATCGTCGCCGGTTATCTTGGCAGCTGGCTGATGGCGGGTGCGTTTCTCGCCATTGGTGCATGTCTTTCTACGCTCACCAAGAGTCAGGTCGTCGCATTCATCCTTACGGCGGTCGTATGCGTACTGCTGATTCTTGCCGGTCAGCCGGAGGTGCTCGATTTCTTCCAGGGGGCGTTGCCGCGCAAGCTGGTGAACGCGGTTGCTCACCTGTCCATGTTGCGACATTTCGAGGCGATCGGGCGGGGCGTGTTGGATCTGCGCGACATTCTCTATTTCGTGCTCACCATTGTCGCGTGGCTGGCGGCCGGTGTGCTTGTCCTCGACCTCAAGCGGAGTCACTGAAAGATGGCACGCTTGTTACTGCGTCGACGCACCATTCTGTTCAGCGCATTGGCATTGCTGATCGTGGCGTATTGCGCGGCCACGCTGGTAACGAGCCGCTGGCTGACCATGGCGCGATTCGACCTGACAACCGACGGCCTGTACACGCTGTCGCCTGGAACCGAGCAGGTCATCGGCGGGGCGGAGCGGCCACTGTGGCTCACACTGTATTTTTCGCAACATGCAACGAAAGACCTGCCGCTGGTGCGCAGTTATGAACAGCGCGTGGCGGAGATGCTGCAGGAAATCGTTGCGCAGTCGCGCGGACGCATACATCTGCAGGTCGTTGACCCGGTACCTTACTCGGACGACGAAGCGCGCGCCGAAAGCGGGGGCCTCACGCCTGCAAACGGTGGTAGCAATGGCGAACGTATTTTCTTTGGCCTGGTCGGTAGCACGCGTCCTCCCACCAGCGAAAACGCATCGGACCTGACTACCGATACCGCTGCGGACCAAAACGGGAAGAACGTCGATCGCACCTTGTCGATTCCGTTTCTCGATCCAAACCGCGAAACCTTCCTTGAATACGACGTCGCCAAGTTGCTGTACCAGCTCGACCAAGCGAAAAAGCCTCATATCGGCGTCATCAGCGCACTGCCCGTGATGGGCGATCCGCTAAATGGAGTGCAACCCTGGACGGTCATGCGCCAGTTGCAACAGCTGTTCGATGTCGATGCGCTCGACGCCGACAAAATCAAACACATCGATAGCGATATCAAGGTTCTTTTGTTGATTCATCCCAAGCATTTGTCGAACGATGCGCAATACGCCATCGATCAATACGTGTTGGCCGGAGGGCAACTTGTCGTCTTTGTCGATCCGTTTGCAGAGTCCGACCCCACGCCGTTGGCGGATGAAGCGACTGGCGTGCAAGGCGATCGCAGCTCCAATCTACCGCGTCTTTTCGCCGATTGGGGGGTGCAGTTCGATCCTAGCCAGATAGTCCTCGATCGCTCGCGCGCGCTACAGATCGAACTCAACGGTGCCAATCTCGCCCATCCTGCGATGCTCGGTTTGGGTGCGCAGGAAATCAATCGCGATGATCCCGTCACCGCAAGCTTGCAACGGGTCAATGTGTCCACGGCAGGTCACTTCGATCTGTTGCCAAATGCGACGACGCGACTTGTTCCGCTATTGCAGAGCAGTGCCGATGCCGAAGTGGTGCCCACGCAGCGCGTGATCGATGCGGGGAGCAACCCCACCAGCCTGTTGCAGGGTTATCAGCCACAAAACCAGAATTACGTGATCGCTGCACGCCTGCATGGTCCCTTTGCCAGCGCGTTCCCGGAACTTGCCAAACGCGCAGGCCACGTTGCGGCATCGCCGACCAATGCAGAAGTCATTTTGATCGCCGACACGGATATGTTGACCGACCGCTTGTGGGTGGAGACACAAACGTTGCAAGGTTTCGTGGACCAGCAGAGTGCGTTCGCCAATAACGGTGACTTCATCAACAACCTCGTCGACAACCTGACTGGATCGTCGGCGCTGCTTTCCATTCGTGGACGCTCGACATCGCAACGTCCGTTCACGCGAGTGCTCGCCCTGCGGCGCGCCGCGGACAGCAAGTTCCTGCAGAAGGAACAGGAGCTGGAAAGCGAGTTGGCCGATACCAAGCAGCGGCTCGACGAACTACAGCCGTCCAAGGGTGCACGCGACGCATCCACCAATGCCGAGCAGAAACATGAAGTGGAGCAGTTCCTGCAACGAGAGCTCGAAATCAGCAAGGAGTTGCGCGATGTGCAGCACCAGCTCAACGCCGAAATCGATGCGTTGGGCACGCGCATCAAAGTCATCAACATCACGCTGTTGCCGGTGCTGATCAGTCTGTTCGGTCTTGTATACGGCTGGCGCCGCACGCAGCGTAACCGCCGTCAGCGCCCGTGATGGCAATATGCCGCACGGGTAGCTCGCCGGCCAGGACATGGCGTGATTTAAGCTTGACCACGGCCGTAGTACGGCGTGAGCGGAGGCGATGATTGCAGTCTTGATGAAATGGATCGTTCCATGGGAATTTTCGTGGGTCTTCCTCGCGATCTTCCTAGGAACGTGCGTGCTCTATTGGCGAGGTTGTAAAAAGTTGCCTGTCAGTGGCGGGCGCCGCATGGCCTTCTGGTCCGGCATGGCCATCGTTTATTTGACGCTTCAAACGTATTTCGACTTCTACGCCGAGCATGAATTCTTCATGCATCGCATTCAGCAATTGCTGCTGCACCATCTGGCGCCGCTGATCATCATGGCGTCCTATCCGGGCTCGGTGTTGCGTGCAGGACTGCCTTTACGTTGGCGTGTGCATGTGTTGCGGCCGGCGCTGCGTACGTGGCCATGGCGCATCGTTAACGCGGTGCTACTCAACCCGGCAGTGGCGACCATTCTGTTTGTCGTGTTCGTCCTGATCTGGCTGATACCGTCGATGCAGACGATGGCGATGCTCGACTGGCGCGTTTATCGCTTCATGAATTGGTCGATGATTGTCAGCGGTTTCATTTACTGGGGGCTTGTGCTCGATCACCGGCCACGTCCGCCAGGCCGCATGATTCCAGGTGTGCGCGTGCTATCGCCAGGCATCACGATGGCGCCGCAAATTCTGGCCGGTGCCATCATTACTTTCTCCAAGGCCGATCTTTACCCGATCTTCGAAATCTGTGGCCGTGCATTCAACTTCAACGTATTCACCGGCCAGTTGATTGGCGGAATCATCATCTGGGTGCCTGCGGCAACCATTGAGACCATCGGCGGCCTGCTTGCCATGCGTCAATGGCTGCGACTTTCGCGTAGCGGCCGCATTCGTCGCCAGGCGCAATCGCGACGGCTGCTGGGTGATGCGGCGCCGTTACGCGGGCACAGCTAATTTGCGGTGTGCACGTGCACCAGTCGGCGCGCTGTAAAGTGGGCTTCGGCAGGGTAGCCAAATGCATTGTTGATATAAGTCACCTCGTCGATGATGACGTGCCGATTGACGTGGCTGTGCCCATAGACGTGAATGCACGATCCCAGCTGCCGCAGCTGCTTCTCCAGCACGGTCGAGCCCAGAACGGGATAAATCTTTCGATGGCGGGCGGGAATGCGATCGGGCATCAGATCGATGCGCGGTAGAAAATGCGAGAACGTGATGATTTTTTTCGCTCCATCGAGCTCATGCGATGACGGCGCGATATTGCGTTCTGTGAAGAAACGAGTGATGGCCGCATCGTCATAGCCTTCCGGCCAGCGGCACGCGCGGTAGTCCACCCATGCACTTTTGAGAAAGTCGCTGGCGTCGCCAAAGGAATAGTCGTACCAGCCCAGCAGCGGAACGATGGCCAGTTCGCCGTGGCGAAAAGGTGTCACGTGTACGCCATGGTGCGTCGCTACGTTGCGCACGGTGATGTATTTCTCGAAGGAGTCCTGTGCGTCGCTGCGGTGAATCCACAAATCATGGTTGCCGGGCACGTAGAGTACGGTACGGAAACGACGCGTCAATAACGCGAAGCATTCATCGATAAGTGAAAGCTTGTCCGAGATATCGCCGGCAAGTATCAGCACGTCGTCATTGTAATCGTGCGAAGACAACTGCCCCAGCCATTCGCGGTTGGGTTCATAGTCCACGTGCAGATCGGAAACAGCAAATACTCGCATCGACGGCTCGCCTCGGGCAGCCTGCGTTAGGTGCAGCTAGTTCGTGTCGACCGCGTTGGCCGGACGTACGAGAAAGGGCACGAGCAACTGGCTTCCATCGGCAAAGCTCAGCGCGATGTTGATGCTGTCACCCGGTTTGAGTGGATGTGTCGCATGTTCAAGCATCAGGTGATAGCCACTGGGGGACAGCGAGACGACCGCATGCGCGGGAATCGCCAGATGGTCCACCATCGTCATGTGACTCACGCCATCCGCGTCCTGCGTGCTTTGATGAATCATGGCCGAGGCGTAGGCGTTTGTGTGCACGGCTGCAATCGTTGCAGCTGTTGCGTCGTTGTTCTGTAAAGTCACGTAACCTGCTGCGGGTAGATCACCTGGCAACAAGCGAATCCACGCATGTGCCGCGGTGACATGATCGGCTTGCGCGGCAAGCGTATTGCCGGCGGACAGCACGCCAATCAGAAGCAGCGCGAACAAAGCACGTCGTGTCACGACGCATTTCCCGAGCCAAGCATCAGCTGCAGATCGTGCACGATCTTGTCTTGAGCATCCGCCGGTGTGGCGAGCAGACGCGCCTTTCCGTTCTCATCGAAAATGTAGATGCCGGAGCTATGGCTGACTTCGTAACTACCATCCGCAGCGCCTGGCTCACGCGAGAACGCGGCGCGATAGCGCTTGGTGAGTGCTTCGATATCCGTCGCAGAGCCAGTGAGTCCAACTACGCGCGGATCAAAGGCTTTGACGTAATCGTGCATGACCGCGGGTGTGTCGCGTGTGGGATCCACGCTGACAAAAAGGATGCGCACGTTGTCGGCCGGCTTGCCGAGCTTTTGCATCACTACGTGCAGATGGGCCAGCGTCAATGGACACACGTCCGGACAATGGGTGTAGCCGAAATAAAGCAGCGCGATCTTGCCGTGGTAATCGGCCGCGGTCACGGTCTTGCCTTCGTCGTTGGTAAGCTGGAAGGTAAGATCCGGCATGTGTCCGGTGATATCGGAGAGCTGCCACGGTGGCTGTTCATCGCGGTGGCAGGCGGCAAGCAGCACGCTGACAGCGAAGACGATCGATAGGGAGGCCAGGCGGGCAAGGCGCGGCAACTTCATGCAAAAATCCCGTGGTAGACCGAACAAGCATACGCCACGCGCGATGTTTCATCGCGCTTTCGTCGAGGGAAACCCGTCTTCATGCGACAACTTGTCCGTAAAAGCGATGGCTGGCTGGTGGGAATCGCCGGCGCCAGTGCCGTGGTGTTGGGCGCTTTCGGCGCGCACGCGCTACGCGACGCTCTTGGCGCTTCTCAGCACGAGCTCTGGCATACCGCAGTGGAGTACCACTTCTGGCACGCGCTGGCGCTCGCGCTTGCAGTGTGGTGTCGGCCGGGCAGGGCGTCGCGCGCTGCGGTGATCTTGTTTGCGTTAGGCATCGTGCTCTTCAGCGGTAGCCTCTATGCGCTCGCGCTAGGGGCGCCGCGATGGACCGGGATCGTGACGCCATTTGGCGGTGTGGCATTTATCGCCGGATGGATCGCGCTGGGATTGGCATTTCGCTCCCAGCGCGATTGAGTGGCGGCGACGCGCTCAGTGCGTGTCGTCATCCGTCAGCGGTTTAACCTTTCCTGGCTTCAATCGCCCGCTTTTCTGCAAGGCTTCGCGCAGCACATATTCGATCTGGGCGTTGACGCTTCGCAATTCGTCATCCGCCCAGCGTTGCATGGCTTCCAGCACCGTCGCGCTGATGCGTAGCGGATAGGCTTTTTTATCGGCCGCCATGATGCCGTCAGTTGTGGAGTGTGCCGGCGTTGACTACCGGTTGCGTGCTGCGATCGCCGCAGAGCACCACCAAAAGATTGCTCACCATCGCAGCCTTGCGCTCTTCGTCCAGATCGACCACGCCCTGCGTGCGCAGCTTTTCCAGCGCCATGGCGACCATGCCGACAGCACCTTCGACGATGCGCTCGCGCGCGGCGATGATCGCGCTTGCCTGCTGCCGCTGCAGCATGACCTGTGCAATTTCCTGCGCGTAAGCGAGATGGCTGATGCGCGATTCGGTCACCTGCACACCGGCTTTGCCCAGTCGAGCCTGGATTTCGTCGCGCAGGTGATTGTTGATTTCCTCGCCGTGACTGCGCAGCGACGGTTTGCCATCGTCGCGCCCATCGTAGGGATAGCTTTGTGCCATCTGACGCAACGCGGATTCGCTTTGAATCTGCACGAAGTTCTCATAGTTATCGACGCAGAACACGGCCTCGGCCGTATCGACGACCTGCCACACCACCACCGCGGCGATTTCGATGGGATTGCCGTCGAAATCGTTGACCTTCAACTTGTTGCATTCGAAGTTGCGCACGCGCAGCGAGACGCGCCGCTTGGTGTAGAACGGATTGGTCCAGCGCAGACCCTCCAAGCGAACCGTGCCGACGTACTTGCCGAACAACTGCATCACTTGCCCTTCGTTCGGGGCAACCTGGAAGAACCCCTTGAGGAACCAGATGTCCAGGGCATGGATGGCGATACCTATGCCACCAATCCAGGGCGGCATGCCCTCCTGGCCGACCAGAAGGTAGAAAACGAAACCCGACAGTGCCAGCAGCAACCACACGACGACGAACGGAATACCGCTGACCGAAAACGCAGTGCGCTCATTCATGGTTTGACCCTCCTGATGCGCGGATTAGATATCTTTTTGATATCAGATGCAAGGACCGATCGGATAGCCAAAATAGGGCCCCCGATCAGGGCTGACGGGTGTGGTGGTGCGCTAAGAGATCGGATCGCTTGTTTCGTTCGCATAGCGAGTCATCGCCGGACGGCAACGCGCTAGTCGTACAATCTCAGTTTTCAGGAGATCGCGATGAAGCCGTTTGGAACGCCCCATTCGAACCATGCCCTTAAGGTTCTACTGTTGGGGTCCGGCGAGCTTGGCAAGGAAGTGGCGATCGAACTGCAGCGCTTTGCGGTGGAAGTGATCGCGGTGGATCGTTATGCGAACGCGCCCGCCATGCAGGTGGCGCATCGCAGTCACGTCATCGATATGCTGGACGGCGCGGCCCTGCGCGCCTTGATAGAGCAGGAAAATCCCGATCTCGTCGTTCCTGAAATCGAAGCGATTCACACGCCAACGTTGGTGGAACTGGAAAAAGAGGGGTTGAAGGTCGTTCCGACCGCGCGCGCCACGTGGCTGACCATGAATCGCGAAGGCATTCGTCGACTCGCCGCGGAAGAACTTCGTCTGCCCACGTCGCCCTATCGCTTCTGCGATAGCGAGTCGCAGTATCGCGATGCCGTTACGGCTATCGGCTATCCCTTCGTGATCAAGCCGGTGATGAGCTCCTCCGGTAAGGGCCAAAGCATCGTGCGCGACGCATCGGGAGCGCAGCGAGCATGGGACTATGCCCAATCGGGTGGCCGTGCGGGCAAGGGACGGGTGATCGTCGAGGGTTTTGTGCCGTTCGACTACGAAATCACTGTGCTCACCGTGCGACACAAGAGCGGCACCAGCTTCTGCGCGCCGATCGGGCATCGCCAGGAAGA
>NZ_DATHMR010000177.1:0-36392 GCF_035486915.1 Dyella sp.
CGCACAGACCAAAGAGACACTCGACCGGTTGCAGCACCTGATTCGGACTCATCCGGAGTGGCGCTGGCAGGTCGACAAACACTATCGCTATACCGACCTCGCGCAGAGTCTGCTGGTTTTGCTTGGGCGCGAACATCATGACGTTCTGGGCAAGAAAGTCTTCGACTTTATGACGCCGGAGGAAGCAGCACGCGTTTCCCGTCTGCTTCATTCCAAGTCGGGTTTGCCGTATTCCGGCGCGATCTCGCACCACATGCGGCCAGATGGCACGGCGGTTGCGGTCGAGTCGTGCGCTGTGCCCATGCACGACGACAAGGGCCAACTGCAGGGTTACTACGGCATCGCACATGCCGTGGCGCATTTCGATCCGATGGAGAGCGAAAGCGTGTACCGAATGAAGGCGATCTACGACACAGCACCGGCTGCGCTATGCCTAGTAGGACGCGATGGACGTTACCTCGCTGCCAATGCCGCTTACGCATCGATTTATGGTCTGTCGTCCGAAGCACTGGTTGGACGAAAAATGGAAGAACTCCAACCCGGCGCGGGCGATTTCATCCGAAAAGATCTCAAGTGCATGGATGCCGGCGTCAACGTGCCGGCACATGAGATCGTCTACCGCAACAAGGTGTATCAGGTATCGGTCAAGCCACTGCTCAACTTGATGGGGCAGGTGACCGGTATCACGACGGCGCTGATGGATATCACCGAACGCAAACGTGCGGAGCAGGAGCTAGCCGAGACAAATCGGCAACTCGAGCACTACGCCATGCACGACTATCTGACGGGTCTGGCCAACCGTCGTCACGTCGATAGCATGCTGGTGGAGGAAGTAGGGCGCGCTGTGCGCGATTGGCATCCGCTATCGCTGCTGATGGTCGATGTGGACTTCTTCAAGCGCTACAACGATCGCTACGGCCATTTGGTCGGCGACGAGTGCCTGCGCACGATAGCGGCGCAACTCAAGAGCGTTCTGCATCGGCATGGCGATTTCGTGGGACGTTACGGTGGCGAGGAGTTCGTGGCCATTCTGCCCGGCACCGATGTTGCCGGTGCATTGAAGATTGCCGAGTCGGTGCTTGAAGCCACCGCTGACATGAATATGCCGCACGCGGAAAGCGAGTACGGCAGGGTCACACTCAGTATCGGCGTGGCGACGCTCGATCCATTCTCTTCGTCGTGGGAACTCCTCGCCGACGCCGAAGCGCTCTTATACGTCGCTGACCAGGCGCTCTATGCCGCCAAACTCGCGGGCCGCAACACCGTGTACAGCCATTCGGTAAAAGGGGCACTGTTCAATGCCTAGCCTAATCGAGGGTGATCCATACCGATACATGCCGGGAGCCAGCATAACTTCGGTTACAAACTACGTTGTGATCGGTCGGAGGCGCTGATTCGCCTATGTTCCAACGACAGGTAACCCACGCCCCGGGACTCTTCGCTGCGTGCGCAACGTGTAGAAAAGAACCGCGCCATTACACGGCGCACGGTAGCGCTCGACACGAGTGGCCAACGTTCGGGAGTCTCGATGATCGGCACCAGTTAGAGTGCGTGTGTGAGCGCCGCACGGGTTGGTGCAACAGTCTGGCGGAAGCCGTCAAAACGTGGTGCGAGCTGGGAGAAACGTTGCTGCCCGCCAATGCGGACAGCAACGTGCATTACATCTTGCGCGCGACCCGTTGCTCAGGTTCGCTTGAACAAGCGCACTATAAATATAAGGATGATTGCGCCAATCGTGGCGGTGATGATTGATGCGATCCAGCCGACGCCCAGACTGATGCCCAGCACGCCCGCTAGCCAGCCACCGATAAAAGCGCCGACGATGCCGACGATGATATCGACCAGCAATCCGAAGCCACTGCCTTTTACAAGCTTGCCGGCGAGCCAGCCGGCAACGGCGCCGATGATCAACCAAGCGATGATGTCATGAGATCCCATTGACGCTACTCCGAAAGGGTTCGAACGGTGGGTACTACCCCATCGCCGACGGCGAGGGACGAGAAGCGCGCACAACCACCGTCGACTCCGCAGGCGTCAAAACCGGTAATGGCCTGCGCGCGACGGAACTCTAGTGCCAGCGGCCACGAATGGCCTTCAGACAATTCCTAACCGAGTCATACCTCGTCACCAGAATCAGTCAAACGGTGAAGGGGCACGCATGAAGCTTACGCGCATCGGAGTCGACGTGGTCAAACATGTCTTAAGGGGCATGGGGCGATCGGCATGGCCAACTCGCTTGGCGTCAAAGTCCGGAGGAATGGGGCCGCGCTTCGTGACTTCGAAAAAGCTTTCTGGCCCCAAGGCGCGCGCCAATTGACCGAAGATAGTTGTTAATTTACAATAGTTGCATGAATACAACTATTGTCGATGCCGGACGGGCCAAGACCCACCCGAACCTTATTCTCGGTATTTGCTGCCTTAGCCTGCTGATGGTTGCGATGGACGCCACCATCGTCAATGTCGCGCTGCCCTCGATCCGTCACGATCTCGCCGCATCGATATCGGGGCTGCAGTGGGTGATCGATGCCTACACCATGGTGGTGGCAAGCCTGCTGATGCTGGCCGGATCGATGGCCGACCGCTTCGGGCGTCGCCGCGTGTTCCAGTCGGGCATGGCGCTGTTTATGCTGGGCTCGCTGCTGTGCAGCCTTGCTCCAAATATCCATGGTCTGGTCGCGTTTCGCGTTGTGCAGGCACTGGGCGCGACGATGCTCAATCCAGTCGCCATGTCGATCATTGCCAATACGTTCCACGAACCGAAAGCGCGTGCACGTGCCATCGGCATCTGGGGTGCGGTCGCGGGTGTCGCCATGGCGCTAGGTCCGGTGATCGGCGGCGCGCTTACCGAAAGTATCGGCTGGCGCTCGATCTTCTGGGTGAACCTGCCCGTCGGTGCCGTGGCGATGCTGCTGGCCGCGCGCTACATTCCTGAGTCCAAGTCACACCATCCGCGACGCGTCGACCCCATCGGACAATTGTTGGTGTTCACCATCCTGGCCACGGTGACGTATGCGGTGATCGAAGGTCCTCATGCCGGCTGGAGTTCGACGACGATTGTCGGCCTGTTCACCGCTGCCGCGCTTGCGCTGATTGCGTTGCTTATCTACGAACCTCGGCGTCACGAGCCTTTGATCGACGTACGGTTCTTTCGCAGTGCGCCCTTCAGCAGCGCGACATTGATCGCCGTGTGCAGCTTCTCAGCGTTCTCCGGTTTCTTGTTCCTCAATGCGCTTTACTTGCAGGAAGTGCGTGGTCTATCTGCCTTCCAAACCGGTTTGTGTACCTTGCCGCTGGCACTGGCAACGATTCTTTGTTCGCCGTTCTCCGGGCGATTGGTCGGCACGTATGGCACACGACCCTCATTGCTGGCTTCCGGTACAGCCACCGTCGTCAGCGCATTGATGATGACGCAACTGACGGCCGCGACGCCGCTGCCATTCCTGTTGTTGACGTATGTGATCTTTGGCATCGGTTTCGGCATGGTGAATGCGCCCATTACCAACACCGCCGTATCTGGCATGCCCAAGGCGCAGGCCGGTCTTGCCGCGGCGGTCGCCTCCACCAGCCGACAGATTGGCGCATCGCTCGGCGTTGCCCTTGCAGGCACCATCCTGGGCGCGCACATACACAACGGCTTCGCCGAGGCCTCGCATCCGTTCTGGTGGCTGATTACAGGTGGAGGCGTCACCGTGTTATTGCTGGCGTGGCTGTCCAACACGAACTGGGCGCGCGATACCACTCGTCACGCTGCGCACTTGCTGGAAGAAACATCGATCGGAGCGACGGCTTGATTGGCCGCGCGCCCAGCGGCAGCGAAGCCGACCGCATCTGGCAGACGATGGTGGCCTTGGTGTGGGAAACCCGTGGCGAGTGGCGCCGGAAAGTCATCGAAGTCTCCGGTTTGCCCTTCAGTCGCGCACGCATACTGTGGCGGCTGCTGGATGAACCCAAGACCTTAAAGCAGATAGCCGATATCACCAGCAGCGATGCACCTGCCACCACCGTCGCCGTGAACGATCTTGAAAATCGTGGCCTGGTCGAACGCAATCCGCACCCAGACAACCGGCGCACAAAATTGGTGTCGCTCACGTCAGCGGGTAAACAGCTGGTCGAGTTGATACAACGCACCGTGCGCGACGATGCGCCGCCAGCCTTCCTGCATCTTTCCAAGACCGACCTTGCACATCTTCGCCGCATTCTGGAGCGGATAGGTAGTCACGAGAGTTAGGCGCGATTTCAGGTTTACTTCTGACGCTATGAGTTATGCGGTTCTTTCCTTCGCTCGCACTGTCCTTCAAATCCTCCAAATCCCGCGTCGTGGCCCTGCCGAAAGTGGCCGTGACGATCGCTTATGGCGATTTTGTTCCGCACTCGGCTATCGGACGTTGGATTTCATTTTTTGCCATGCGCTCATGGGTGTCACGTTGACCGGCATCATCGCCGCTGCCGAAGCGCTTGAACTTTATTTTTTTGAACACGAACGCAAAGAAGGTAGTGATCATGCGTAATGCACGAGTGCAGATGAAACGTGATGGGAGCGCCACAGATGCTGCCCGCGGCTCCAACGGGCCAACAGCGTCCCATCGACGCGATGTCCTTCGTCTAGCCTTGATGATCGACCGTGATGGTGGCCGAGTGCGCCGATGGTATCGGGCAGAAACCATTGCCGAGTTTGGCGGTCGCACGCCGCAAGAGATGTGTGCCCTTGGCTTCGGTGGGCTGGTGGTGTACTACCTTGAACAGATTTTGCATGGGAACAGGGGCTAGTGCAGAAAGCACTTCCTACCTTTCCAAGTCATACCAACGCTAAAGCTTGCTGTGCTCCACCTGCCGTTCGCGGTGCATCAACGTCCACTCCGCATGCTCGGTCAGTGCTGCGTCGCCCAGTGAACGCAGGATGTCGCGTTGTTGGGCAGGTTCGTTCGTGCGGTCGAGCGCGGCACGTGCACTGCTGAAAATGCGCTGCATGAATCGATATTGCCGGATCAATTCTTTGTCGGCTTTTCGATAGGCATAAGCCTCGCGGACGGCGGCCATGATGGATAACACGGCCATGATCAGAACCAGCGTCGTCTTGGTGCCTTCTGGAAGCCGCAGCGCGAAGATGGCGAGAAATATGCTGATCGAGATACCACCCCACAGGCTGATGGAACCGATGGTCTCGGTGATGTGATGCAGCCCCGTGCGTTCAATCGTTTTGCGTTCGAAATAATGAAGTTGCCCCGACCTTCCCGATTCGCCGACCCACTCGTCAATGACTTTGGCGAGTGCATCGGGTAAGGGTTTTGCTGGCGGATGCAATCCCACCGTGCGCATGACGTTGCGAATCCATCCAAGCTCGATGTTCTGCCTCTGCAAGAAGTTGTCGTGTGCGAATTCATGATCGCTGCTTGTCGAAATGCCGGCGCGACGCCAATACGACTGTATGCGCAAGCCTTCCGCTAATGCACGGTAGTCCAGATACTTCCGATGCCATTCGCGGCGCCCGGCGACAATGGCGACGAAACCTCCGATCGCAAAAAGCAAAAGAAATAGGTAGATCAGATTGTTCTGCGCAGACAAGTGCGCATAGAAGGCGAAGGCGATACCCATCAGCGCCGCGATTGTGTATGTCAAACGCAGCGCCAACAACACACGCCTTTGAAAATGGATGGCCAACCAGTCGGCGCATCGAAAAAGATGCTCGACGTTGTCAGGCGTCTCCGATAAAGCGTCATGGTGCGCGCGTGCTGCGACCGCGATGTCGTCGCGGTATTTGTCGCAGTCGGCATTGAACTGCGCCATGTGCCTGAACATCAGCCTGAATTCTTCTGGCGGATCCCTTTCAGACGAAAGCGCGTCGCTGGTACGCCACATGGTTTGCAATGCGGATAAACCCGGCGCCACGGTGGCATCGGCACCTTCGCGCGAGCAAACAATGTGATAGAGCAAATGCTCGTCGCTGCCGGCGATGACGTGGCGCGCTTCGCGATGCCGCTCGATGAGTCCGGGCAGGGCGCCGCTAAGGTAATACTTCACGATTTGAGCCGTGCCGCCTAGTCGCCCGGAGTCCTTGCCATCCCACATGGTCAACAAGACATGACAGTGACTGGCGATAAATACACCGGCTTTTGCGTACTGGCGGTCGCGTTCCCGGCCATGCGATGCGATATCGACGCGTGAGTGGCCTTTCAACAGTGGCAACCGAATGATCTCAGCCCGATCGCGCAGCACTTCGAATTGGTAGCGCACCGTCGGATCGGTAAAGTCATCCAGATATAAATCCATCGGTAGTGGCAGCGGTACAACCAACTGTGCACCCGCTGCTAGCGCTTCAATGGCAAACAGCTGATCGCCGCCTTCAGCCAGCGCAGACAACGCCACTATCGGGAGCGTGGGGCATTCGTGCTTGAGGAGGGAAAAGAAATCGCGAACACGCTCACGAACCGGCTCGATCTCGGACGCGGCAATATAACGATGGCTGGTGACGCCGACGATCAAAGGAGTCATGGCCGCTTCCGAGCGAAATCGCACGAGGGTCAGCACTCCCTTGCAGGGAATCCTTGTCCACCGGACAAAAGACCCGTCGTTACCGGCCCAGACGTCCCATGGCTTGTCGCCGGGGAGGGTACCACGCAAAATGTGATGTACGTCACATTTTGCGTGGTGGGGCACTCCTAGAAGGGCTGCGGGAGCGCTCTTTAGGCGTGTCAGCAGATGAATACCCAGGTTTGGCTTGCACTGAAGGTGCCCCTCTTACCGACGCCGGAGGCAGCCATCCTTCTCACGGCTCGCACCCTTTGGGCAACGGGATCAACGCTTGCCGACAGCGAACCAAAGTGTGCCGCGATAAGAATTCGCGACGACCCAGCCGCTTGCCGTCAACGTCCACGAGTCAACGCACTCGCTCCATTGGAAGGCGTTCGCGCCCGTCGTCACGATAGGGACCCATACGAGCAGCGTGAGCGCGCCCATCTCCCACACCGAGAGTGTCGCGGCCAATCGTGCATATGCGCCTATGAGCATCGCGATGCCAGCGGCGATGTACGCGCCGCCCGTGAAAGCGGCCCACGCTGCATGCCAAGGGAGCCACGCAGGCACCAGGGCTACGGTCTCTTTGAAATAGATGAAGTGCCCCAGGCCGAAGAAAATCATGGCCAACGCGTAGAGCGCTCTCGCAATGCGCGCACCGTTGTCGCCGCTAACGAAACGGAGATAAGGCGGTATTTTCCAGTTCGTTGCAAACCAAGTGAACAACACCCAGGAGGCCGCTATATAGACGCCGCACTCGGCACAGCCGTACCAGGGACCGGCTGTGGTAATAGCGGCAAACAGGATGGGGGCTCTGAATAACAGCAGCCACGCCAGAAAATACGCAAGCAGCGCCAGCGCGGCGTCGGCCCGTTGCCACAGCAAACCTACGCCGCATGCCAGCGAGATGAGTGCGCACAGATAAGGTAGTACCTCGCTACTGGGAACGCTCAGATCCAGCGGTTGCCAGAGCGCCGCAAAATGACCGGTGATCAAACATTGGATACCCAGTGCGATCATGGTCGCCGCAAAGACTGCATGCCCCACGCTTGCGATGCGCATCCTTCCACCCCCTGCGATGATGATCGTCAGTGTATGGGCTTCAGCAACGGAAGTCGGAGGCCAAATTTTACTTTTCGGAGGTAGCCAATTAGGTTGCTTCGCGCAAAAGCTGGAGAGTGAGCGAATGACCTGCGCGACCCGATTCGTTCTTTATGTCAAAACGGCGCCTCGCTCTCCAAACGAAAAGAGTCCGTAGAACACGAAGTCTCAGTCAATCGCACCTGGTAGCCGCAAGCGATTTGGCAAGTTGATCGATAGGGCGGATTTTTAAAGCCTCCAAATCCGAGGCGAGCATTTGCGCTATCGAGAGCGTGTCTTCCCTGGCTTGCCGTCGTTCCACCACAAACAGGCGCATCACCTTGCACCACAGCCGGGATTGCGCTTGGAGTTCGAACACCACCACCGCCGCTGCAAGGCGCGCGAGGTCTGCAGTCATATGGAGTGCGATTGCCGCCCGGGCGATCGCTTGTAACCGGCCTGGAGAGAGCAACCGACTAACGCGTCTTTCAATGGACTGCGACTTCGACCCCTGGAGCTCACCCGATTCGTGCAGGGCATGATAGAGAAGCGCCCATAAAACACGTTCCAAACGCCTGGCCAGACGTTGATCCTGGGGCTCGAAATCAACAGCGTTTCTTTCCAGAAGAGTCGTTGCCACGCCCCATGATCGTGAAAACTGCGCGTCCATCCCACGTGTGTTGCGTCTGGGAAAGGGAAATGGCACGACATTGTTGGGAAGGCTGTCGTCAGACGGCTCGGCAATGAATGGCGATGTCGTCATAACTCCCCCTTTGAATCGCGTGTCTCGATAAGCGCCCTGTAATAGGTATCGTCAAAATGTCGGGACTCTTGAATGCCAAGGGTCTTCGGAGGCGTGGCTTGACGATTAGGCACGATCAAATTTGAAGAAACGGGCTGCTGTTTCAGATCCATGAAGGATGCCCGTCGTAACACCGTCAAGCAGGTGCGGCGGATTTCATATAGTCAATGAATACTCGCATCGGGAGCGGTACATGCTTTCGCGAGTAGTAGTAAATGACCGGGCCATTAAATGCAGGCAGCCAATCGCGCATTAACGAAACCAGCGTTCCGTCGTTGATCCATCGCGACACATACTCTTCGAAGATCAGAAGATACCCCGTGCCGCGTAGCGCCGCGGAGACAGCCACGCGTTGATTGTCTGTGACGAGGCGATTGTTTGGCTCGATCCTGATCAGTTTGCCTTTCCGTGAAAATTCCCACGGAAGAAGCGTTCCGCTCGGGAAACGGTGACGAATGGCAGGAACACGAGACAAATCCGCAATACGCGATGGCATTCCTGTTTTGTCGAGCAGCGATGGCGCTGCTACGAGAACATATCGCTGTTTACCGCCGACGGGCACACCGATCATATCGGCCGATAGGTTTTCAGCGTAACGAATGCCGAGATCGAATCCAGCGCGCACGATGTCGATCAATGCATCCTCGACGGTGAGCTGAACATCGATGCGCGGGTATCGCGCCAGAAAGCCGGGAAGATGAGGGGCCAGGATCAACTCGGCCGCAGGAGGTGCTGCGTTGATCTTCAGTACGCCAGATGGTTCGCTATCTCCGGCGGTGGCGACTTCCAAAGCAGCATCTAGTGCAGCAAGCGCTGGCTCCACATGCGTAAGTAGTGCCAAACCTGCCTCGGTGAGCGCCATGCTGCGTGTCGTGCGGTGAAACAGTCTTACCTGCATCTGTTCTTCAAGGACTCGAAGGCGGTCACTCATCCGTGAAACAGGCACGTTGCACTTAGACGCGGCGCGTCTTAGCCCTCCCTCTTTGGCGATCGCGATAAACAGGTCCAGATCGGTTTCGGCGCGCAGTCGTGTTCGCATTTTCGGACACCTTGTTCAACATTGAATAGATTGTCCGATCACCACATCGGGTGCAAGCTGCGCGAACCTTGAAAGGAGCTACTGCCATGTCCGAACCAGTATTCAGCAATCCCGACACGCTCTTCCCGCCACCGGGGTATAGCCAAGTTGTCGAAGTCACGGGCGGGAAGCTCGTGTTCGTGGCGGGCCAGGTGGCCTTGGACAAAGCGGGATCGTTGGTCGGCGCCGGGAATTTCGCACTCCAGGCCGATCAGGTGTTTCGCAATCTACGCGCGGCCATTGAATCGCGCGGCGGGGCGTTGAAGGACATCATCAAATTCACGATATTCGTCACCGATGTCGCGCACCTTCCGACTCTACGAGAGGTGAGGGATCGACATATCGCCGATGTCAAAAACCCTCCAGCAAGCACCCTTGTCCAGGTCTCAGCATTATTTCGGCCTGAATTCTTGATCGAAATCGAAGCAGCAGCTTGGTTGAGCGCTTAAGAAAACGGGACGGAGGTAGTTGATGTCGCTTCACTACCTCCGTCCCGTTTTCGCACTCTAACGATTCACTCGCGTTTACGCCGCGGCTTTGTTTGCATTCATCACACTCATCAATGCCTTGGCCGACTCCGTCGACGACGCAGGATTCTGCCCAGTAATCAGACGACCATCTACGATGGCAAAACTCTGCCAATCGGCGACTTTTTCAAAGATGCCACCCAGACGCTTGAGTTCGTCCTCGACCAGAAATGGAACAACTTTCGTCAGCCCTACGGCTTCCTCTTCAGAATTGGTGAACCCTGTAACCCGTTTTCCTTTGACGAGAGGTTCGCCTTTGTACTTCACATGGCGAAGCACGCCAGGCGCATGGCAAACAGCGGCGACGGGCTTGCCACTATTGTAGAAATCTTCGATCAATTTGATCGAGACAGGGTCCTCTGCAAGATCCCACATCGGTCCGTGGCCGCCGGAGTAGTACACGGTATCGTAGTCAGCTGCCGATACGGTGCTGAGACGATGGGTATGTGCCAGCACTTCCTGGGCTTTCTTGTCGGCTTTGAATCGAATCTGGGCCGGCGTTTGGTTGTCGGGATCGTCGCTTTTGGGATCAATCGGCGGCTGTCCGCCCTTGGGCGAGGCCACCGTTACCTGCACGCCCGCATCGGTAAAGACGTAATAGGGAGCTGCAAACTCCTCCAACCAGAACCCCGTTTTTCGACCGGTACTACCCAGCGTATCGTGGGAGGTCAGAACCAACAGAATTTTCATTTCGGCTCTCCTGAGGTTGATTTCGAAACGGCGCACGACACCCGTTACCCCCAATCCTTGACCCCCTAACGCGTACGGCATCGCATCACCAACGCGCGCGTCGAGAAAGCAACAACGCTGCCAACGGGGCCCGGTACGACGCATTGCTCACGTCCGCACAGATGAAGATGGATTTATCGACCCCAGCGACAGGTTCCCTGGGTTTGGCTGCGAACAATGGTTGCCTAAGCTTCCGATAACGCGCAGGGAAACACTTCTCTCTCGACTTTATCGAGCACGCGCTACTTCACCCGCGTTGCGCGCATCTCCCGCAGCTCGATAGAGCTTAAGGGACCATCGGCAAGAGCGAGCAGCAACAAGTTATGCGACAAGATGCGTTACGTGCACGCAAACAGTCCGTTACACCCAACGTAGTCGAAGGCATGCGAACGAGAAAATGAAGCGCTGACGAAAAGAGTCGGGGTGCTTTTTGGATAGAAAAGCACTTCGTCTTTTTTCCTCCCTTGCTAATATGCCGCACTGAGGAGTGCCGCCACTCCTCAGCACAGGCATGAAGGCATTTAGTAGTTGAAGCCGTCGTCGCTTCGCACAATCGCGATACCGTTGGTGGCAGCGTTGTTGATGGTGACGCTACTCTTCAGATTGAAGTTACCGTCCCCATCCACGTCGAAAATCGACACGTGTGAAACCGAGCCATTGGCGTCAACAACGGCGGCGAGGCTGTCACGGTAGGTGATGTCCGTAGGATTGCCGCTAAATGTGGCAACCACTGCGGCATCCTGGATAATTTTCTGACCGTAGACGGCATAACGCGATACAGACTGGCTAGGTGAATTGGCCGAGAAAAGGAACGGCCCATCGAGCGTGACCCAGCAGGGTGCCATTTGCGTACCGGAGCCCGTGACGGTCAATACCGAATCGTTACGTACAAGGCTGATCTCATTGGCATGGGCGATGGTCACGTACGCGTCGTTACCACGTGTAGCAAGGCCAAATGGTGCGTTGACGTTGGCTGGAATATTGGCCACCAATTTGGACGATCCGGAGACAGCGCCCTGGTTGTTCAAATCGACTGTTTCAATAGTGTTGCTCTTTTCTGTGATGATCAGTTGTCCGTTCAAGACACCGACCTGGGCGGCTGAGCCATCGGCGATAAGCAGTGGCGCCTCACCGTCGGGGTTGGCGCTTACACCGTGCCGGTCAATGAGATGCGATTCGATGCGGGTGGCGGTAAGAATGTAAAGATGGTTGCGACCGAAAGCGACGCTGACCGGGTTGGTGATGGACGGCACGGTCTTTTCCAGTTGCAGCGGAACCCGATCGCCGCTTTTTTGAAAGACCGAAACGTTATCCGATCCGAAATTGACGACCGCGAGCAGGTCGTGGTTCTGTGCGATACCACCAGCATTGCCGGTAACGCCACCAGCGCCGCCGGTTTTGACTTGCTCAATCAACGTTCCGTGCGTGTTGTAGACGAGCAACTCATTGCTGGCGGTGTTCGATGAAGTAACGATGAAATCGCCATCGTTCCAGCCAAAGCCGGTCTGCGCGTGGACAACACCGGCCACCATCAGCGCAAGCAGCGCCGATCCATAGATTGCCTTTTTCATGGTTCTTCCTCAATTTGAGCGTAGGCGATTACGGCAACGAACGTTGCCGCGACTGGTTGCTCCCAACGACCGTGCGCATCGGCCTTTAGTTACTTCGATGAAATCGCTTCCCGGTTACATCGCCAGGAGATAAATCGCACGCATCTGCGATGCGCTCCGCATCGTCACAAAATTTCCACGCTCGGTTCGAGCTTTGGTGAGGTCTACCATGTCGATCTGATGAAACTCATCGTTCGAGTAGGCATTTGCCAACGCGCTGAAACATTCGCGCCTGACAGAATGAGCGCGCTCTAGATGTTTGTGTGCCGGGGCTTCAACGTCGGTTCGGCCAATCTTCGATAAACTTGGCTTCACCCTTGGGCTAAAGGAACGTTATGGCAGCAAACATGAAGGCGTGTCCGGCGTGTGCGGAGATGATCCAGGCGGCGGCGCATAAGTGCCGTTATTGCGGGACGGATCTGGATGCATATGTAGCATCGCGGGAAGTGGTGGCGGAGCGGACTTTGTTTTCGGGACACCCGAAGGTGATCTACACCTTTAGTCAGTACTTCTTCGTCGTCATCACGATTGGCATTGCGCTGCTTGTTTACTGGATACGTTCTCTCGCGACAACTTACGTCATTACCAGCCAGCGCATTCGTATCGAGCGTGGGCTGTTTTCCAAGGTGCAGAACAATCTTGAACTGTTCCGCGTGGATCATTTTGATGTCGTGAAACCGTTCGGCATGAAGGTGCTTGGTCTGTGCGAAGTGCATTTGGATTCGTCGGACGAAGATATGCCGTCAGTCGTTCTTTACGGTATTCCCGATCTCGAGCGTATTGCCGATGAGTTGCGCGAGTGCTCGTTGCGTGAGCGCACGCGTCGTCGCGTGATGCCAGTGGAGCGTATGTAGCTAACGCGCAAAGTTTCACCTGATCTGCACAAAAGGACGGCTTTTGCGGATCAGTGCTGCGGCTGAGTGCGCAGAATCGGCTCGTTCAGTATGGGCGACAGGCTGCTATCGAAGGAGCGCCATTGGCCGTCGAGGCCTTCAATGCTGATCATTGCGGATTTCTCGCCCGCTGCGATGGCTTTGCGGCATTGATCTGTCGCAAAGGCTAGGGCTTCCCGGCGAGAATGGAACGTAAACGCCTTCCCATTGGCGTAGAGAGACCAATCGGAAGATTCGCTGGCGGAATAGGGTAGGTAGAATTTTTTCAAAGTAGCGGTCCGCTCTGGGTCTCCACTATGGGAGCTCATACGTGGAAGGCGCGTAGACGCTTGGGCAAAAAGCGCCTTGATTGCTCCGCGAACGCGGTATCGCTTGGGGGAGCTATCTGTTTTAATGTTTCGCCTCTCGGTTTCAGCTGCAACATTAATTGTCGATGCAAGGCTAGTTGCCTAAGTGGGTTCGCGATTTCTCGGAAAACGTTGGCATTTAGACGTCTAATTTGATGGCGCCATTCAGCTGGAATAATGGAACACTCGCTAAGTGCCGTTATGCCATGGTTGGCGGCAGTAAAACGGGGTAGGAGAGTTATGACGGACGCTCAGGCGTTGGTATTCGATGGGCAGAAGCGACCGTTGGGGGAAGAGACGCTTCCTTCACGCCTCTTCCGTTTTAGCAGCCGCGCCCTTGCAGCGATTACGTGGATCAGCTGCGGGATGTTTGGCCTGTACATCCTGATTTTCTACGCGGGCGCCTTGGTTTCGGGCACGGCGTCGCGATGGAACGGTGT
Source organism: Dyella sp. (assembly GCF_035486915.1). Classification (GTDB taxonomy): domain Bacteria; phylum Pseudomonadota; class Gammaproteobacteria; order Xanthomonadales; family Rhodanobacteraceae; genus Dyella_B. Next base: position 14,017 of record NZ_DATHMR010000177.1, read on the forward strand.
GCTGCCGGGTCTGTATACCGCGTCGAGCACGGCTTCGACGGTTGGCATCGGCCTGCACTTTGCCGCGGGCGGTGTGATTCTGGCGCTCGGCTTCATGCAGTTGCTGAATGTGATTCGGCAACGCGCGCCTGCTGTACATCGCTGGCTGGGGCGCATTTATGTTACGGCTGCTGCGTTCGCAGGCGTGGGTGGTCTCACCTTTATCGCCGTCACTGGCACGATCGGTGGTTTGGCAATGAACGTCGGTTTCGGGCTTTACGGCGTGTTGATGGTGCTTTGCGCCGCTCAGACGTATCGGTATGCCCGGCGTCGGGAACTCGATACGCACCGCAAATGGGCCATCCGTCTGTTCGCGTTGGCGATTGGTTCGTGGCTGTATCGTATGGAATACGGCTTCTGGTTTTTGATGACGCACAAGCTTGGCCATACACATAACTTTCACGGACCGTTCGACGTCGTGATGGCATTCTTTTTCTACATCCCCAATTTGCTCGTTGCAGAGGCATACCTGCGGGGACGTTCGGAGCAGGCGGGTGCCGCCGCCAAGCTAAGCGGTGCAGCGGTCATGGGCGTAGCCATCTGCCTTTTGGTTGTCGCGACCTATTTTTTCGCCACGCGGTACTGGTGGCCCGCCATTGTCACTGGCGCCGCAACCTGACGTTCCTCGTCACATCAGTCAGTCAGGTCGTTGCGCCGCCTCGACACCAAATTCCTTCAAGCTTCGCACCAATCGGCCGATAAGTCGTACAGGCGGCAAGCGTCCTGCCGTTAGGCATGGACTGTGCAGAGACTTTTGGACGGCGAGTTCTGCTTGGACGTACGTGCGGGGCTCTGGAGGTGCGGCATGGCAAAGGGGCGGCTTGAACATGCGACGCGGGGCGCGTTGGGGTGGGTTCTTTGGCTCGTTGGCGTGTCCCTGAACGTTGTGGCCATTATCTGGCTGGGGTTCCAAACACTTCGCTGGTTGCAGACCGGCGATTGGTCGAATCAACCGACTTTGTTCTCCTGGGTAAATGAAGTCTGCCCGGGAGCATGTACGTTTGCGACGAATCCGCATTCGTGGTTTGGCGCGGCGAAGCTGATCCGGTTGCTGCAGGAAATTCCGTGCGGCCTGGCACTGGCCCTTATCGGCTTCGCGCTCGCGGTGTTCAGCGTCTCGGTGACCGACAACAGGCCCGAGCCGCCACCGGTTAGAAAGTCGCGTACGTTGCCGTCGTTCTGATTCTTCGCTACAAATCCTGCATCGGTTTGGCCGTCCATCCGGGATGACGACTAGGTGCGCCTTTTGTTACGGCGAAAACACCTGGCTGTCGATGGCCCCCCGAGCCAGACGATCGGGCAACGATTTCGCAGCTTTGTGTCGCCACCCACCGAGCGGTTATTGGACAATGCATGCTGGGTTTTCGGCCCTGTTTCACATCGCCTGAATCTGTAACGGTATACAGATTTAATCCCCTCGAGTTTAATACCCCTCGGGCGCGAACCATTCTGAAAGATATGGCGAACGCGGTTCGGCGCTCACCGCGTCACAGACGACATTTACCCGATACAAATATCACACGAGTGGAGACAGATCTTGGCCGCCCAATCGTTTGTGTTGTTCCCCTCATCACGCCTTTCCATCGCCACCGTTTGTGCGTTCGGGTTGCTCACCTTTGTGACGTGCAGCGCGGCAGATAACTCGGCATTTCACGGTGCGCCTGCCAACGCATCGTCAGTGACCAATCCCTACACCGGTCAGGCATCGGCCGTTGACGCAGGGAGTGCGTTGTATGCGGCGCATTGCGCAAGTTGCCACGGTGTCAGCGGACAGGGTTCGGGCAATATTCCATCGCTATCGCACGGCGACGCCCAGCATGCTACCGAGGGTGCATTGTTCTGGTTCATCACGAAAGGTGACGTTGCCAACGGCATGCCGTCGTGGGCAGCGCTACCCGAACAGCAACGCTGGCAGATCGTTTCGTATCTGAAGGCGTTGCCAACCGCAAAGCCTGCGCAAGTCGCACAGAGTCCGGCTGTAACATCGCCGATTACAACGCCGCCTCCGCAAGCGCCGTTTACCGACTTCCGATACGAAGAGCCCGGCAAATCGCGCAAGATCACGCTCGCCGATCTACCTGCACCTTATGCCACCAGTTCCGCAGGCAATGCGCCGACATTGGTGGCGCGACCCGACGGCGCGCTGCCCAAAGCTCCGCCGGGATTCAAAGTGAATCTTTATGCGGACGGGTTCGACACGCCGCGCGTGATTCGCGTTGCACCGAACGGCGATATCTTTCTTGCTGAAAGCGGCAACGGGCAAATTCGCGTCTTTCGCGGCATGACGGCAGATGGCAAACCGAAACAGACGACGGTGTTTGCCAAGCATCTGGATCACCCTTATGGCATCGCGTTCTATCCGCTGGGCCCGAATCCGCAATGGGTTTACATCGGTGATACGAATGCTGTCGTGCGCTTCCCGTATCACAGCGGCGATTTGCAGGCGCGCGGACCAGCGCAACACATCGTCGATCTTCCACATGGGCCCGGACATTGGACGCGCGATGTTGCGTTCTCGCTGGACAACAAAACCATGTATGTTGCGGTCGGCTCGGGTTCGAATGTGGATGATCCGGACACCACGCCAGCTGAAAAAGATCGCGCCAATATTCTTGCCTTCAACCCGGATGGCTCGAATATGCGTATCTATGCATCGGGTATTCGCAACCCGTCTGGCATCGCGATCGATCCAAAGAGCGGCCAGCTGTGGACGACGGTGAACGAGCGCGACGGTTTGGGTGACAACCTGGTGCCCGACTACATCACGTCGGTGCGCGAAGGTGGCTTTTACGGCTGGCCGTGGTGGTACATGGGCGGTCATCAGGATCCGCGGCATGAAGGCAAGCATCCGGAATTGAAGGACAAGGTCATCACGCCGGATGTGATTCTGCAGCCGCATAACGCTTCGCTGCAGATTACGTTCTATGAAGCCGATCGATTCCCAAGCGACTATCGCGGCGACCTGTTTGCGGCCGAGCACGGTTCATGGAACAAGGCAACGCGTGTGGGCTATGAAGTCATTCGCGTGCCACGTCATCACACTGGCAAGGCAGGTGGTGAATACGAAGACTTCCTTACCGGCTTCGTGCTACCCGACGGACGCGTGTGGGGCCGGCCCGTCAGCGTGACGGCTGCGCCGGATGGTTCGCTGCTGGTGACCGATGATGGATCCAATTCCATCTGGCGCGTGGATTACGTCGGCAACGGTCATTAGTGATCTTTCGTTTGCCCCTCTCCCCTTAGGGGAGAGGGAGGCAATGTCGCATTGTCGCAAGTCGTGGACAGCTCAATAAGGTTGCGTTGCGATCAAATCGGCTGCAGATCGCCCACTAGCGTCGGTAGCAATTCGGAGACGGTCGGGTGAATTGGCACGGCCCACTTCAATGTCTCGTAAGGCTGATCGGCATTCATCAGATCGAGGACGCCATGGATAGCTTCGTCTGCGCTGATGCCGAGAATGGCGGCGCCGAGCATGCGATGCGTTTCGGCGTCGGCAACGATTTTCATAAAGCCTTTCGTTTCGCCGCGTTCGACGGCGCGGCCGACGCGCGTCATCGGGCGCTTGGAAATCAGCAACCGCTTGCCGCTTGCGCGTGCCTGGGTTTCGGTTAGCCCGACGCGACCCAACGGCGGGTCGATAAAAAGCGCATAACCCACAATCCGCGAGGAAACGCGGCGGTTGTCTTTGTCGAGCAGATTGGCGGCGATGATTTCGTAGTCGTTGTAGGCCGTGTGAGTGAAGGCGCCGCGACCGTTGCAATCACCCATCGCCCAGATACCGGACACGTTGGTGGCGAGTGTATCGTCGACAACGATGTTACCGCGCTTGTCTGTGTGAACGCCGGCTTTGTCCAGCCCGAGATCGTCGGTGTTAGGTCGTCGTCCGACCGCCAGCAATACATGACTGGCGATGATTTCCGGTGCACCCGACGTGCAGTCCACTTTGACGGCAGCACCGTCCGGATGCTTGGCAAACGCGATGCATTCTGCGTCGGTACGCACGTGGATGCCTTCTAGTTCCAATATTTCGCGAATCGCCAGCGATACGTCTTCGTCCTCGCGTGCAATCAATCGCGACTGCTTTTCGACAACGGTGACTTCGACACCGAAGCGGCGAAACACCTGCGCAAATTCCAGTCCGATATAGCTACCGCCGATCACGACCAGATGGCGGGGAAGGGTGTCCAGTTGCAGGATCGACGTGTTGGTCAGATAGGTGATGTCGTTGACGCCCGGCATATCAGGCACCACCGCGCGGCCGCCAACGTTGAGAAAGATACGCGGCGCGGAAATGGTTTCATCGTTCACGCGCAGCGTATCGGGGCTTTCGAAGTGGGCGTGACCGCGCAACACGGTGAGGCCGGCCATGCCGCCCAACCAGCGCTCGATATTGCCGCGCGAGTCCTCCGTCACCTTGTGCGCACGCGCCATGGCGCGCGGAAAATCGATGGTCACCCCAGCGGGAACGTTCACGCCGTACTCGCTGGCACGTTGGACCTGATGTGCAACCCGTGCGCTGGCGACCAAGGTCTTCGTCGGCATGCAGCCGGTATTGACGCAGGTACCGCCAAACCAGTGGCGTTCGACGATCGCCACCTTCATGCCGGCACCGGTGAGGCGCCCGGCGAGCGAGGGGCCAGCCTGTCCTGCACCGACAACGATGGCATCGAAGCTACGGTTCATGGGCATCCTCCGTCGAGCAGGAGATTCAGCGCAAAAGGCGTCGTCGACTATGTCAGATCGAGTGTCATGAAAACGCTATGCGGATCGGCCACGTAATCGCCGAACGGTGGGCATTCGATAAAGCCGTGGCGTTGATAGAACGTACGCGCCGGAATGAAGTAGTCCCATGAGCCGGTTTCGAGACTCAGGCGCGTCATGCCACTTTTTCGTGCGCTTTCAATGATGTGACGCAGCATCGCGCTGCCCGCCCCGCGCCGGCGTGTGGATTGCGAGGTGTGCATCGACTTCACTTCGCCCTCATCGGGCGAGAGCTGTTTCAGTGCGCCGACGCCGAGCAGTTCGTCGTCATCCCAGATCGCCCAGAAATGGACATCGGGCGATTGCAAACCAGTGAGGTCCAGCGCATGCGCGCTGCCGGGTGCGGTTTCCGCGCGAGCGCTTGTCACATGGGTGTCAAGCAACGCGACGATACGCAGATCGCTGAAGTCGCCGGGGACAATACGCATCATCTTTACACGCACCTCGTTCGTTACTCTGTAACCAGTCTACGGCGCCCGCAAGATGGCGCCAATGCTTGCTGGAAACGTTTTCTCTTGCGACGAGGGTAGCGCGGCATTGTCTTTTCGTAACGGCGTCCATGGCGCTGGCGTTACGAATGCCTAACGATCACTAGCGCACATTGAATGTCCGGGCAGAAGTGGTCCTGCCGCGGTTAACCCTAGCGTGGAGGCCCAGTATGAATGCACCAGGCGCACCCCATTCTCCATGGCAGTTCAGCGTGTTATCTGACTACATCGCTCGCATCGTTCGCCCGCGTGGGAAATTATCGATGCAGCACGGGCCGGTCAGAATGACGCGTCGACAGGAACTGCTGGCTGCGCAGGAACAGAAGCGGCGTGAGCAACGCGCACATGTGCTAGAGCTTTTGCGCGAGGTCAAGGAAAAGCATCAACACGTTTCGCATGTGTGAGCGACTGCGCAGCGTTTCGGCGATCGCTTCGATCTGAATAACCCATTTGTTTCAGACAGCGGCCATTCCATTGCGAGTGGCCGTTGTCCGTATGTGCGCATGAGCATTTCTGCCGTCATTCCCGCGAAAGCGGGAATGACGAGCAAAAAATGCGAGGGGCCTGGCAGCTTTTAGCTAGGCTCCAGGGTCTATCTCACAGCATTGATGGGCTGTGGAAAACGAGAACTATTCGTTCGTCGTTTGAGGACCGACCCAATGCTGCAGCGGCATCGGATGGCCGAGCAAATAACCCTGTCCCATTTCGCAACCCATGCTCAACAGCGCGTGGCGTTGCGCCTGGGTTTCAATCCCTTCCGCAATCACCTGGATATTGAGCGCGTGTGCCAGTGCAAGGATCGCGGCAACCACCGTGGTGCTGTTGCTGCTGCCGGGTTTGTCCAGCTCCTGCACGAAAGCACGATCGATCTTCAGCATGCGCAAGGGGAGTGAGTGCAGATAACTCAGCGAGGAATAACCCGTACCAAAGTCATCCAGCGCGGCGCCGACGCCCGCGCTTCGCAAACGTTCCAGCGTGGCGCGTACGCTCTCCGGGTTGTCCAGCAATGCGCCTTCAGTTACTTCTGTAATAAGCCGCGAAGGATCGAGACCCGCGCGTTCAAGCATCTTCAGAACGCGGACATCGAAATCGATGTGACGCAGATGCAGGGCAGAGACGTTGAAGGTAATAAACGGATCGCGTGGAGCTATTTGCGCAAGCAGGCGGCAACCCAGTTCGAACAGACGCCAATCGATGGTTTCGATGAGGCCGCTGTCCTGGGCAATCTTTACGAAATCGTGCGGTTTCAGAAGTCCGCGCTGCGGGTGGTTCCAGCGAATCAAGGCTTCGTAACCCATCACTTTGCCGTCATTGAGCCGACAGATGGGCTGGAAATACGGTTCGAACTCGTTCTGCCGCAACGCCTTGCGAAGTTCGCTTTCCATGGCGAGCACGTCCACCATGTCCTTGGCCAAGGCTTCGTCGAACACCACAAAACGTTTGCGGCCCAATTGTTTGGCTTGATAGAGCGCAAGGTCCGCATCCCGGATCAATTCGTCTGCGTCGAGATAGGTTGCATCGCCGCATGCGATGCCCACGCTTACGGAGGGCTCCAGTTCCTTGCCGGCAATGCGCAGCGGTATCGCCACGGCCTGCAGCACGCGATCGGCGATCGCCGTGGCCGTGGCGGTCACTTCGATGTCTTCGAGCAGAATGGCGAATTCGTCGCCGGATAGTCGCGCGACCATATCCGGCTCGCGCACGTGAGTCATCAGACGCATGGCGATGGCTTTGAGAAATTCATCGCCGGCAAGATGCCCGAGGCTGTCGTTGATGACCTTGAAGCGGTCGATGTCCAGATACAGGAGCGCGCAGCGGCGATTGCGTTCGTGTTGAATCCGATTGAGGATGCTGTCGAGGCGCTCGCGCAGACAGCCGCGATTGGGCAAACCCGTCAGCGGGTCGTGCATCACTTGATGATGCAACTGCTGTTGCATCTGCTCGCGGCGTGCGATTTCAGCACGCAGTTCGCGTGTGCGTTCTTCGACACGGTGTTCCAGTCGCACGTTCGCCTGATGCAGCGCAGCTGCCGAGCGTCGGCGATAAATACTGTTGGCAATCTGCAACGCAACGAAACTCAGTAGCTCCTGATCGGAAACGCTGTAGCGAGCATCTTTGTCATAGGTTTGAACGACAACCAGGCCGATTACATCGTCGTCCACTTTGAGAGGAACGCCCAGCCAGCTGGTGGAAGGTTGGCCGATGTGGTGTGGCACAACCTCTCCCGTTTGGGCAAGCGTAATAATGTCCTCGCTCGTACCCGACCATGCCTGGCCGCGTCGCATGACATATTCGCTGAGGCCGCGACCGACCGGCCGCGTGTGTCTGCGATGTTCGCCGGCGTCGATGTAGTAGGGGAATTCCAGATTCGCGTGGTCATCGCTTAGTAGCGCGATGAAAAAGTTTCGCGCGTCCAGCAAGCCGCCCACGACATCGTGGACGCGCTCATAGAACGATTTCTCGTCGATATCCGCGGTCGCCAGCTGTGCGACCTTGAACAAGGCTTCCTGCAATCGTTCGGCGCGAAGGCGCTCGCGTACCTCTTGGCGCAATCCCAGGTTTACCCGGTCGAGCTCTTCGGTGCGTTGCCGTACGCGGCGTTCCAGCTCGTCCTTGCTCTCCTTGCGTTCCAGTGCGGTAAGAATGTGGTTGCCGACAAATTCAAGTAGTGAAAGATCGTCGCGCGTATACAGTTTGTGGTTGCCGTAACTCTGCACGACCAACGCGCCGTGCACGACGCCGTGATGCAGCATCGGCACGCCCAGCCAATCTTCGCTGTCAGGACCGGAAATTCTAAGTGGACCGTATTGGATCTGTTCGAGCAGCTGTTCATTGCTGCCCATCAATGGCATACCGCGTGTCAGCAGATACCAGGTCAGGGTATTTCTGCGTTCTTCCAGACGCATCTCATGCGTGGTATCTGGTTGATCTTCGTCATTGATGTCGGCGTAGTAGAGAAAGCGAAGTGTTTCACGCTCGGGGTAATAACGGACGATGAAGAAGTTTTCGGCGTACATCAATCCGCCGACGATGCGATGGATTTCGCATAGCATGTCCGGCATGTCCAGACTCGAGCCGGCCAGATCGGAAATGGCAAAGAGGGCGCGTTGCAGGTTTTCCGAATGTTCCAGCTGGCTGTGCGAGGCGTAAAGCTTGGCCAGTTTCAATGCATGACCTAGTTGACGTGCCGCCAGCTGCAAGAAAGCGTCCAGATTGGTCAGGATCGCTCGTGCGGACGTGTCCGCCGTGACGCTGATAACAAGCACCACTTGCTCTTGCACCAAAAGCGACATGGCCAGCTTTTGACCATCCGCGGATGCGAGCTTACCGTCCGTTGCGGCAAGCGCCGCTTTGGATAGGCTTAGGATGGCCGGATCTTCCGGGAGTCGATCGGTTCGACCGCGCGGGTTGAGCCAGAAAACCTGGGCCCGCGTGCACCCGTATTGGGCTTCGAGCAGTATTTCGATGAGCGCGCTGGCTTCTTCCGGCGTGGTCGCCTCGATAAGGCGCCCAAGCCACTCCACGTCATGGGAGCCGCTTTGGGTTTGCACGGGAAGGGGAAGTATTCGGCTCATGCGGACCTATGCAGCCTGCTGACTCCTATCACCGGTTAATGGTTGTGTACGGTATGTGAAATTCAAAAATTCAGAGCTATGTTCGCTGGCCATCCAAAAACGTCCCGGCCCCATGGAACGCCACTTGGCATAAACAGGCAACCCCAAATGCGAAGCAAAATTCGTGCCTTGACGTGACTTTTTGCAGCGTAGCACGCCTGAATACGGGTGCATTTTTTTACGTCTTCACCGTTTCTTGACCACCCCCACACATGGTGCTTTTATCGGGAGCGGAAGCCTGAGTTTGCGACGTGACTTAAGGCACGCGCTCCATTTGTTTAGTCCTGAAAACATGCCTAGGCATGTTTTCAGTGTTGTTCCGTTTTTCAGGACGTACTTAGGAGAAGGGCAATGGCGAGGGGTTTTGCAGCAGCACTAGCAATGCTTGTTTTGGCAGGTTGCGCAACAACGGGGGGCAGTTCCAGTACGTCGGCGATCGAATCATTCAAGCCAGGTGTGACGACTGTCGCCGAAGCCGAAGCTGCATTGGGTCAACCGTTTCAAGCAACAAAACTGCCCGACGGCACGCAGCAATTGCAGTATGTGACCAAGGTCAACAGTTTGGCACAGGACAGCACGCCGACGACAGGCTCGTCGATTCCCAAGCATCAGCAGACCACGGTGTCGACGATGCTGAGCTTCGACCAGAATGGTCACTTTGTTCGTGCCTGGTCGAATTCGAAGGCAAGTAGCAGCAATAATGGTCCGACCGAGCTTGGCCATCTGAACCAGGGCGACCTCAACAGGGGCACTGGCGGTTAACCAGTCTGCCGGGCTTCAATCCATGCGAAAGCCCGCCAAAGTGCGGGCTTTTTCGTTTGCCCAGTGCGGCGCATCTAATCACTCACCACGGTGCCCTGGTGATAAACGATCTTCCAGCCATTCGACGTGTGTCGCCATAGCGTGCAGCGGCGTGTGATGCGCTCATCCTGTTTTAGCGTATAGGTAAGCAGGTAAAGGTCCGCAGCGATCTCGCTCACGTGAAACTCGCTGGTTTCCCAGTGATCGTCGTGCGGATGCTTGTGGCGTTCCTCAAGCGTATCCAGCACGTATTGGCGGCTATAGCGTCGGCCGGATGCGCCGACTTCCCAGAAATCGGGGTCGCACATCGCATCGAAATCCTGGCGCGTTGAGCCAAATTCGGGACGATGAAAGATCGGCTCGCGCGATGTCAGCGCGTCGAGTATCGGCTGCAGCTTCGGATCGGTGATCAGTCGAGGTTCCATGTCGGCATGTTCTGCATCGCTCGGGAGAAGCATACCGTTGTCGCGCTGATCGTGTTGCTACGGGCATGGCGGCCCGTAGCAACCGTGATGTCGTTTGATCAGACCGGCGGTGGATTGCGTTCGCCGAAACCGCGCTGGTGCCAATACGGATAAACAGGCGTCACATTGCTAGCTGCATCGAGCTTGGCGACCTGCTCGGCAGTGAGATTCCAGCCCACGGCACCGAGATTCTGTCGGAGTTGTTCTTCATTGCGCGCGCCGATCACCAGCGTGGAAACAGTCGGACGTTGCAGCAACCAATTCAATGCAATCTGCGGAATGGTTTTGCCGGTTTCCTTGGCGATTTCGTCCAGTGCATCGATCACGCCATACAGGTATTCATCGCCCACTTGCGGACCCATGTCTCCGGTCTTGTGCAGACGGCTTGTCGCCGGAAGCGGCTGACCTCGACGAATCTTGCCGGTGAGCCGGCCCCAACCCAGCGGGCTCCATACCACCGCGCCCACGCCTTGATCCAGACCGAGCGGCATCAGCTCCCATTCGTAATCGCGGCCGATCAGCGAGTAATACGTCTGATTGGCGACGTAGCGCGAGTAACCGTAGCGATTGGACACGTCGAGCGATTTCATCAAATGCCAGCCCGAGAAATTCGACACGCCCAGATAGCGAATCTTGCCCGCGCGCACCATATCATCGAGCGTGGAAAGCGTTTCTTCCACCGGAGTCTGGGCATCGAAACCGTGCAACTGGAACAGGTCGATGTAATCCGTGCCAAGGCGCTTGAGCGCGCCATCGACCGCGTTGATCAGGTGAAAACGCGATGACCCAACATCGTTGGGTTCGTCGCTGAAGCGGAAAGTTGATTTGGTGGAGATCAGCACTTGGTCACGGCGGCCTTTGATCGCTTCGCCCAAGATGGATTCGGCCGCACCGCGCGAATAGATGTCCGCGCTATCGAACATCGTCACGCCGGCATCCAGGCAGATATCCACCAGACGACGTGCCTCGGCGACATCCGTGTTGCCCCAGGCGCTAAAAAAATCACCCTTGCCGCCGAATGTTCCGGTTCCGAAACTCAGCACAGGGACCTTGAAACCTGATGCGCCAAGACGTCGATATTCCATGCATGCATCCTCTGATGTGTAAACAACAAAAGCATTCGAAAACCAGCTACGTACTTTGGTATGTCATTGTGTGATTACAACAGGCTTCGCGCGCTTATGGAGGATCGGGCAATAACCCCATTCAATCAGGTATCACGTTTTTCTAACGCATCGTGGAGAAAACCGCGACAAAGCCCAATGCGGAACGCATGAAAGTGCGCAGCACCTACCAAGAACATGCTGGAAGATCGTGGCATTATCCGCGCGACTTGGTGCGAATGTGGATGCCCGGGCGGGTATTCGGCACCGGCTGTCGATGTCAGGGATGCTTATGTCTACGTCAATCCGTCACGCTCTTGGCACGTCCGTCTTGCGCCGCATGTGGATACTGGCGCTGCTTCTCGCCGGCACAATGCCGACATTTCCCATACAAGCCGCCACACTGGATCCTGCGGTCATGGCGAAGGTGCAAGCCGCTACGTTTGAACTCGTCGCTGCGAAGCCGACTGCCGATCCGCTGACCTATGAAAAGCCGTTGCCGCTGGACCAGCTGCCTTATGCGCAGCGCAACGACAAATACATATCGATTGCGACGGCGTTTGTCATCGGCCACAACCGTTACGTGACGGCAGCGCACAGCTTGGCCATGCTGATGGGCGATAACCTGTGGGGTAGCGTCGAATTGCGCGATGCGCAAGGTCACGTCTATCCCATCGATCAGATTGAGAAATTTTCTCTGGCCAAAGACTTTGCGGTCTTCTCCTTGAAGGAGGACCCCGCACCCGCGCCATTGCCGTCGAATGCCAATCCCGCGCTCAATCAAACCGTCTATGCCATAGGCAATGCCGAAGGCGAGGGCGTCATCGCGCGAGACGGTCTCTATACGTCGACAACGCCCGAGGAAGAGAGCGGTCGCTGGAAATGGATGCGCTTTTCTGCGGCCGCGGAGTTCGGTAGCGGTGGCGGCCCATTGCTGGACAAAGATGGCAAAGTGATCGGCGTGATAGTGAAGAAATCGCCGAATGAAAACCTCAATTATGCGCTGCCGATCGATGAGGTGCTAAATGCGCCCGACAACCTGGCCAATCTCGATTCGCGTGCGCCATATCAGCTGCCGATGTTCGACACGACAATCAGTAACGAGTGCAAAGGACAGCTCGCATTGCCGCTGAGTTACGACGCATTCGATACGTCGTTTGTCCAATGGAGAAACGCCTGCATCGACGCGCAACACTCCGCACTGCTAAGTCAGGAGTCGGACAATCTTTTTCCGAAAGGTGCTGGGTCCGATCTGTTTCTGCATGCCGAGCCACCGACACATACCTTTCCCAGTCTTATGGTGCTGACCGACTCAGGTCAGTGGCGGTTGCTTCCGATCGCCGGCGGCGCGAAAAAACACCCGCTTTCCCATAACGGCTTCATTGTGAATGGCTTCGCCAAAAACACTTTTTTTGAACACATTGGCCGGCCTGACAACGTATCGGCGAGCCAATACTACGGTGATCCCAAGTTTTTGATGGATACGCTGGCTACGCAGGGCTACATCCAGCGCAATGTGGGCACCGACAATGTGTTAGTGACCTCGCTCGGTGAACCCAGTCAAATCGCTGGCTACACCGACACGTGGGGGCGCCATTGGCGTCAGTACGCGTGGCCTATGCCGTTCGCCAATTGGTATGTGATGGTCAGTTCGTTGCCGGTACCGGATGGCTATGTCGCGCTCATCCAATACATACCAGCGTCGGCGAAATATCTGCACATGCTGGAGTTGCGCGAAATGAGCAACTACATTTTTACCGCGTATGACGGCTCATTGGCGCAATGGAAGGATTTTCTACAGCAAACGCAACTTCTACCCGATGCGTTCAAGAACATCCACGTGGCGTTCGATTACGACCAACGTTTCAGCTACACGTCCAACCGCATCCATTTCGCGTTTACGCCGCAACTGCAAAAGATTGCGCCGGACAGCAGCATGACGCTTACGTTCGGCTATCTGAGAGACGGAGATAAAATCGTATGGGACGTGTCGGACGTCAGAGTCAAGCCCGATGCGCTTACGCAAAGTCGCATCAATATTCGCCGCAACATTCCACCGACCGACGACCTGGATAGTAAGTACAAAGAGGAGTGGGTGAAGTACACGCTATCTCAACACCCTTATGACGGCATCTCATCGGAGCACAACGACGTGGCTGAAATAGCCACCGTAATTAATCAGCACTCAAACCCGAAGCCGCAGGTACTTTACAGCGCGTTTTACGGTGTGGAAGGCAACCAGCCGCAGGACCAGATGAAATCGAAACTGGATATGCTGGTAAACGGTTTCAAAGTTAACGAATAAAACGTAATCTTAAAAAGGCCCGTGATGTTTCATGAATTCATCCATGAAAACTTCGTGGGCCTTTTATTGGGCGGCCATTTGCTTTCGTCAGTCTCAGAGTATGCCGTTTTGAGATCGCCTGGTATTGGCGTATGAGAATCAGGGGAAATTGGTCTCGACCGTCGCTTCAATGACGCATGGGCTGTTGGCTTCGGCGCCATGCAAAAGGGAATGTCGCGTGCCCTGTTGTATGGCCCGACAAGTTTCCCCATCCGTGGGTCGGGTTCCTGATTACCCAGGGATATTTTTATCGCGTCGTTGCGACCTGTGTGAGTTGACCCGGGTTTACGGTCGGTTGTACAAGTCTCTTTGCTTACCAGCGGCGTGTGAATCGCCGCGCTAGCGACTGCCAATAAAAAGACAGCCAATGCACCATTTGTTGCGGAATCTCAACCCATAAGGGAGATTTTTATGAGCAACAGATATTTCGTCGAAGAACGCCCCAATGGCACGTACGCCGTGTTGAAACCGCACGCCATGCGGGCCAGCGCCATCTGCACGACCCAGCGCGAAGCAATCGCCAAGGCTAAGTTGTTTGGTCACGGGCATGAGCCCGATGTCGAGCGTGTAAGACACACCAAAGGTGGGAATATCCGTCGATGGCGTAAAGCTTAATGAGAAAAGGTCAGGGAGCTATGCACTGTCGTTGACTAGTGCGCAATTCTTAGACTTTGCCGGGATCAACAAGCAAAAAAGCCTGGGAAACCACCCGGTCTCCGGTCGTCTTAGGTTCTCCATCACGTTATTTCCGCTGCGTGCTGGCGTGCCCATAGGACTTCCTTCACTGGCGGGTTGAATCGGGTGATTTAGGATCGAGTTGACCTTTCCGTAGAGGGCCGCACTCATGGAACGTCCATTTAAACGTGTAAAGAATGCCGCATGGATCGGTGGCGTATGCGCCGGTTTGGCCTATGCTTTGGGTACACCAACGTGGGTCATCCGCGGTCTGTGGCTTTTGTTGTTTCTGGGTGGGGGCTTCGGCGGCTTGCTCTACATCGTTCTGTGGATCGTGGTGCCGCAGTGGCCAGCTGAGCCACTCGATTACGACAGCATCACCGCTTAATCATCCAGAGCGGTTTATCGGGGCTGTCGAAGCGCTCGCTATGTTGCGCCCTAAAAAAGAAGCCCCAGTACAAGCCTGGGGCTTTCTTGCGTATACATCCGCGTGGCTTTAGCGGCGAACCTTTTTACGGGTCACCTTCTTCGCCGCTTTCTTTGAAGTCTTCTTAGATACCTTGGACGCTCCACCAATAAGAAGACTATCCAAGGTGACACCGCGCTTCTTGACTGCCGCAGCAACCCATAGCGGTTGACGTCCACGACCAGTCCATGTCTCGGAAGGGTTTGCGGGATTTCGATATTTAGGCGCAACGGAACCCTTGCCGCCTCGCTTACCTCCCTTAGCCTTACCCGCACCGCGGGTCGGGTAGATGTCGGCGAGAGTCAGCCCGCTGTTCTTCAGAATGGCATCGATCTTTTCCCTGACCGTCTGGACTTGTTTGGCCTGTGCTTCCTGCATTTGGGACTCGGCATTGGCGATGAGCGCGTGAAGTTCCTTGGGTGAAAGGGATTTCAAATCTATTGCCATTGATGTTCCTCATTGGTGTGGTTTAAACGCAGATTGTTACATGATTTGAGTGAATGGGTGAGGCACACTGCGCTGAAACAGGATCGGATCAGGTTGATTTATCGAGTAGGGCTATTGGAAGGCACAAACTCATTTCAGATGGGTAAAACAAAACGCCCGACGAGTTATCGCCGGGCGTTTTGTTTTACATGCGCGATGCGACGTTTGGGTCGAAATAGGTAATCAGACGGGGGCCGATACTATTTAGAAAAGCCTGTGCCGGGATTTGAACCCCAACCCATCGAAAGGGCTTTTCTACGCGGATATGTCACAGAGCGACCGACGCGTACATGACACCTCTTGCAGTCAGTTTCCACTGCCCGCTATCACGTACCACCATGCCTTTTTGCTGCAAGCCAAACATCCGTTCTGCCGTCATGAGTTCACGGTCCCAGCTGTTGTGAAAACGTCCCATAAGTGAGCGCATGACCCGGTATTCTGGCTGGGATAGCGATGAATTGGTCATGGGCGCCTCCAAAACAAGTTTGTTGCTATCAAACAAAAAGCATGGGTACGGCTTTACCGGATGATGTCCAGCACATATCGGATGCTCAAGTCGCCGGCAGGGTCATAGATGAATTGACGCAAGGCGACGACAAATTGCTTGGATTTTCCATTCACAGCTATTTGTATGAGATCGCCTTGGCACGGCACGGGTACGCCTTCTTTTTGGAAGATCACGCCCGTTTGGATGTCGGGATCTTCGCCAAGAGATTGCTGTGCATCATCGGTAAAAGAGACGTGACTTTGTAAATGTGTGGACATAAGCAGTACTTGCACCTGCTGCGACGATGTCTAATCAACCTAGCGCCGGTTTTTCTTTCCCTTCGATTCCGGTGGCGGCGGCGGATGTCCTGGATGGCCAGGTTCGCGACCTGCGAAAGAAGTCCTCGAATAATTGACATCCTGAGCATTACCGGTTGTTTTGCCCGATGGCTTAGCCTCGGGAGCGTAGACACTGTGTATCTGCGCCAACGACAAGGGCGCAATGCGATGAGACATGATGGGACGGCCTCTATAGGCGGGCGGGGTATGCCGCTCGGTGACAATCGAAGGGCCTTGCGCGAAGGCAAGGTGCAGGTGACTCACAGGCGAGGGAACGTCAGTCTCAGACTGAGATGGTCGGTATCGCACCGTCAACCATACCAGCCATCTTGCGCGTACGCGTGTTAGTTAAGGGTAATCCTCTTTGAGGAGGCCAATCTGAACAAGAAGTTGCCGCGTCATTTGCTATTTGGAGCAATGAGCTTTACCCTGCGCAAGCTGAGTTTCAAGGGTCACCATGAATTGTGGCCCGATGCTGAAGACAAACGTCTTACTACACCGTGTACCCGTTTCCTCCTTGTAACCAGCTTTTTGCCGCTAACGCGGCCTCATCTGATGCAAGGAGTTATAGCAATGTCCCAGACTGAAACCGGTACTGTGAAGTGGTTCAACGACGCCAAGGGCTTTGGCTTCATTAGTCGCGATAAGGGTGGTGACGACGTGTTCGTCCACTTCCGCTCGATTCAATCCTCGGGCTTCAAGAGCCTTCAGGAAGGTCAGAAAGTGTCCTTCACGGTGACCCAGGGCCAGCGTGGCCTGCAAGCCGACCAGGTACAAGTAGTCTAAGTTTTACTGGATGTTTGAAAAGAGCCCGGCCTTGCGCCGGGCTTTTTCATTTCTGTCTGGAGCGTTCCGTCAGCCAACCGTCGAGTTCATTGGCAAACGATTGACGTTCGCGCGCATGCGACGCAGAACGGTTATTCGTATACACGCCAATGTTGCGCAGGTCTTCCATGAAGTTTCGCATCGACAAGCGTTCGGCCATGTTGTCGCGGGTATAGCGTTCTCCGCGCGGACTGATGGCCACACCCCCTTTTTCGATGACACGGGCGGCCAATGGAATGTCTTGGGTGACGGCGAGGTCACCAAGTCTAAGACGCGCGACGATTTCACTGTCTGCGACATCGAAGCCATCGTGAACTTGCAATGCATGGATGTAGCGCGAAGGCGGGCAGCGCAATGGGCGATTGGCGACCAGAGTGACATGCACCTGCGCGCGCTCGGCCGCCCGAAACAAAATGTCCTTGATGACAGTCGGGCAGGCGTCGCCATCTACCCAGATCTTTGCATCTGTAGCGTCTTGCGCAGTCACTGGCGTCCCGTGGATGGATCACGCTCGCCATTGGGTGGCTGAGGGGGTTCGCGCGTCGATTTTTTCTTCGCCAGCTTTTCGTCCTGCTGTTTCTTTTTCGCAAGTTCACGTTGGCGCTTTTCGTAGGAGTAATTGATCTTTACCAAGGGGGCGTTCTCACAGAGGGAAAAAAGAGGGATATGTCTGCTTTGCAATTTCACGTTTCCACAAAGCTTGATGGCGCACATGGGTTTTGCGGTTACTCACCTGGCTTGCGATGAACACCTTGTTCGGCATAGTCAGCGCGGATGGCCTTACAGTACGGGCCATTCATCACGAATCGCCGGCACACAGCGGGACGAGTTTCATAAATCCCGCAGTTCATGCGAGTGCCATCCACGGCCACGCACCAGCCTTCTTTATCTTTGGCCATAACGTGCAGCCCATTTTCAAGATGCGTGGTGAGGTGCGCGGGAATGTTGTCTTCGGGTTGCAAAACCACAGTCAGGCGACAACAGACAGCATCGCACTTTGCGCAGTTGGCGGCTCCTGTTGCTCGTACAGTGGGCGACTTCATGACAATGCCTCTTCTTGCATGCGTGTGTAGTGCAACAAACGACCACGATAGGGCGGCACGTCACGATCATCCATCGGGCATCGCTCTTCTGCTGATATGAATCCCTGATCTGCCAGCAGTCGGCTGAAACGATTGCTATGGCCGCGACCAGGATCAGTCACCAGCACTTCTGCATTGGGATACGCGTGCCGTTCGACCACGCCGGCTAAAAGTTCGGCGTGATCGATTTCATACAGCACATCGCTGGCGATGATGAGATCGAAGTGACCCAACGTCGGCAATGGCTCATTCCAACGCAATTGACGGTAATGAAGTGCAGGCAATTCATTCAGCGCAGCGTTGTAGGCCAGGAAGGGTTCGGCCAATGGATGCATGTCCGAAGCGACGACATCGACGCCACGACGTTGCAAAACCAAACTGGCCAAGCCAATGCCGCACCCTAGCTCCAAAACCCGTTTTTCGCACGCGTCAAAGCGGTGCATGGCTTGTGCAAGCAGGCGGCCAGACGGCCATACCTGCCCAAACAGACTCCACTGCGCAGAGGAGATCCCCAGCCGGGCGCCATGACCGTCAGGATCGGAAAATTGCTGCTTGTCGCTAAGAACCCGTAAACGGTAGGTGTGTCCACCAATGGACACCCGCTCGTTGCGGGTGGAATAACCGGACATGAGCACTCCCAAAGGGCCATTCCACGGACGAAATGGGGAGACAACGTGAAAGGGAGCGAGGCAAGCGGTCACTGGACGACCGTGTGGAACGCACGACTTAAGCGCGGTATTGATGGGGTCATGTTACACCATACCGGCTCTCGGAACCGGCTCGTATCCTCGCTTTACAAGGCGCTGGAGGCTCAATCAGGGCGTTCTTTGCGAGGCGGGTGAACGAACCTGATTCATTGTTTGGATTGCGTTTGTAGTGAGCCCGCCCGAAAAAATCCATCCAAGCCGCCGCTGCAGGACCGATGTGGCATGCAAGATTAGAAAGAGGGGTTTCACCCGATTTCTTTTCTAGATCGCGCAACATGCATTGAGCGCTAAAACGGAGGAGCGTCATGAAGCGATGGATCATGGTCCTGTGTCTGTCGGCCGTATGCGCAGGCGCGCATGCAGGCACGGATACGATGGTATGGCAGCCTACTGCCGGGCACACACAAATACCGATATGGCCCGCAGTGGCGCCCGATTTGCAAGCGGTCCCAGGGCCGGAAACTGCGAGGCTGAGCCACAAGTTGTTGGTCGGAAAGCCGGTGACGAACGTGACCAATGTGACCCGACCGACGATGACGGTGTATGCACCCACCGGAAAAAATACAGGGGCCGCTGTTGTTGTGATTCCGGGTGGCGGCTTCGAGATACTGGCCATGGATCTGGAGGGCACCGAGGCCTGCGACTGGCTGACGTCCCATGGCATCACCTGCGTGTTGTTGAAGTATCGGGTACCAAGCAAGCCCTACGACTGGAAGTGCGACTGCCGCCCGCACAATCTGCAGATATCGGTGTCATCGCTGCAGGACGTGCAGCGAACGATGCGGCTAGTGCGCTTTCATGCGGCGCAGTGGCATATCGATCCGCACAAGGTAGGCGTGCTCGGGTTTTCAGCGGGTGGATATCTGGTGGCGGAAATCAGCACGAACTTCGATCGACACTTGTATGCACCGGTGGATGCGGCAGACAAGGAAAGTGCGCGTCCGGATTTCGCCATGCCGATTTATCCGGGGCATCTCACCCAGGGTGACGGCAAGTTCAACCCCAATGTGCCGGTGTCCAGCAACACGCCGCCCACCTTTCTAGTACAAGCGGAAGACGATTACGAAGATGGCGTGGACCAGTCGCTGGTCTACTACACCGCGCTGGCAAAGGCGCGTGTGCCGGCGGAGATGCATCTGTATGCGCACGGGGGCCATGCATTCGGCCTGCGGTCGACAACGGACCCGATCACGGGATGGCCCAAGCTGGCCGAGGCGTGGCTGCACACAATAGGCATCGTCCAAAACTGATCCGCTTTTAAATTCCAACTCAGTAAGAGAACGACAGCGACGTCATCCAGGTTAAAGCCTCTGGTTGCTTCGGCGATGGAATGGGATTGACGGTGTAGCTCAGCTGATTGGAGAGATAGATGCCGCGCGATAACCGATGGACATACGACAGCGAGTAGTTACGGCTGAAATCCACGGCCGTAAAACCACTCGCTTGTCGCATGCGCTCAAACGATCTGCTCAATTCGTCGAACGTGTAGCCCACCGCGAACGCGTCATTGGATTGGTTAAAAGGACCCAACACGTAGAACGTAACACCGGTATCGCCGGTGTAGACGTTTCGGTCGGGCGGTGCATAGTCGGCCTTTACGTTGACGTAGACCCCGCGGAACGGCTGCGCCGCATCGGTTTGGATCAACTGATAATCGCCGACCAGGTAATAGGCGTAGTTGTCGGCAGCATAGCCACCGTGGAAGTCGGGGAATTGGCTTGCGTTGTACATCACGCCCTGGCGTATCCACATCATATGTTGCTGAGGGCCAGCATCCGTTTGGTAACCCAGCTCATTGATGTATAGCGCGCCGGCCCCGGGAATGTGCCACTTCAGTCCCCAGAAATTATTGTTATCCCAATCCGCTTGAGGTCCCGCGGGATCGACACTGCGCGTGATGCCGAAACGATCGTAAAAATGCTTGCTATCCGTAGCCAGGCGCAGATTGATTTCGGGCGCGGACTTGTTAAAGATGAATCCCACCTCATAGGGAATGGAACTTCCCACACCCGCCGGCGATGTCGTCGAACTGGTGCCTAAGGCAAAGCCATAAAACTGGTTGCCTATTTCGTCATAGCCATATTGCACTTGCTCTCGGCCGCCATTGAAACGTTGACTGATGTAAAGACTGTTGATGGCGAAGCCCGTCGGATTTTCTTGGGCGTAGGAGAACGCTTGCACATTCGCGTTAAACACCAATTGCGATGTTCCCGCGAAACCTATTCGAGATAAATCGTAGGTGGCATAAATGAACGTGTTAGCCCGGTAAGTCGGGTCCTGTCCAATATAAAGCTGCGGACGGGCACCATGATTCAACACATCGAACGTGCCACCCAGATAAGTGCCGCCCTGAATCAGCCAGCCATGGTTAGCCAGCTTGTCGCGAAGGCCGCCTAATCTCGGCGACATCGTATCGCAGGTGCTAATGATGGGGTTCGTCGTGCCTTGCGGCTGCAACGCGTCATAACGATGGCAACGTGCGACATCGATATCGACATTTGCATTGGAAGAATCCATCACAGCTAGATACTTCGCGTGCGCGTTATCGCAAAGAGCCGATAAGCCCAGCAGCACACTGCATGCCAAGACGAGTGCAAAACGATAAGAATTCGGAGACATAGTCATCTTGCGCACCTGCGTAGTTGGCAGGTGCGAAAAGCACATCGCATCGATTTTGAGGGACGGGGACTCGGCCGCTACGGTAATTACGCAACCGGCCCGTATACAGTGCCAGATGGCATGCCCAATTCAGCAAACCAGGCTATTTATTACCTGCCAAAGCAGATATGTCTTTGGCTTGCATAAGTTCGATTTAGGTTCTAAGCACTGTGGCGCTGCTTAACTACCCGCGTCATGTTTTCCACTGAGTTGTAAGTGGGATTACATGTATTTCTGTCTCAAAAGCGACTGCAGTATCAGAATCATCTGATGGCATTGATATGCGAAGTTGGGGACAGTGCTAGAACATCAGCTCGACAAGGAATTATTTGTGCCTATACCGTTGCATTTATGGCTGAAAGACAGCAGCGGCAGTGATATTCGGGGTTCAAGTCAAGTTGAGGGTCGCGAGGGAAGCATCGAGGTTCTTAGCTTCACACACGGCATGATCTCACCGGCAGACGGAGTGACGGGGAAACTATTGGGCAACCGCATGCATTGGCCGCTCATGGTGGAAAAGGAAATAGATCGATCTTCACCTGTTCTTTATATGGCGCTCTCTCGCTGCCACACATTGAAGTCTGCAGAGATCAAATGGTACCGAGTCGACGACTCTGGCCGCGAGATCGAGTACTTCAACATGATGATGCGCAATGTGAAAATTGTAGCTGTAACTCCTCGCGTCTCGAATATAAAAGATTCTTCATCACAGACCCATAACCACCTCGAGCAGATTGAGTTGCGCTACGAGGAGATCACGTGGACCTATTTGGATGGAAATTTGCAGTATCGAGATGCCTGGAGCGATGGCTAGAGCCAATGCGATACCAATACCGTTGTTTTTAAGAAGAACTCTGTGTGGTATGTCAAAGAGTTGAAACGGCAAATACATGAAGTCGGCCAAGCCCATGAGCGCGAATGGAAATAATTAGTGCGTTGGCATGAATTAAAAGCGGTAGAGGGTATGTTTTATGTCGCAGCATCACACAACGCACCGTCATCATCCCACGCATCGTTCCCCCAGCCATGTTGAGACAT